>CBDUXN010000107.1:0-12015 GCA_965371185.1 uncultured Thermoplasmata archaeon | reverse complement strand
CCCGCGAATTATCCAAGTTATCCTGTGGGTTATATTACCGCAATTTACGGCGCAGCTTATAACTACACTGCTGGTTACATTGGTGATGTTCCAGCTACATCGACCTGGGATAGCGACAACACTAGCATAGTGGATGTGTCTTCACCTGGAGTTTTCTCAACTGTAACATGCAACGACACGAATAGCGGAACTACAACAATAACCTTGGATGATGGTAATAGTCATGTGAACGGCACTCAGGTCACAATCTTAGAGCCAACCGTGGACAATATTCAAATCCGAAATCAGCCAGGAGATGGAGGCTTGGTTGTCACTGACCCCACATTGAATGTTGGAGAAACTATCGAGCTTTGGGCAGCGGCATACAACTATACCTCAGGCTATCTCGAGGATGCAACTGCTCTTTGGGATTGCACTGACGATAGTGTAGGCAACATTACTGGCTCAGTCGAATCGGGGCTATTCAAAGCCATAGATATAGGCACATGCATAGTTACAGCAGAGTATGGTGGGAAAGTCGGCTCTACAGGAACAATCACTGTTATAGACATCACACCCCCAACAGCGGATGCCAGCGAGGACACCCTCACTGTGAATGAGGATACGTCCATCGAGTTCAATGGCTCAGCATCGCATGATAACGGGAGGATAGTTTACTACAACTGGTCCTTTGGTGATGGAAGCTACGCGAATGGCACAGAGCAAATCACAACCCACAACTACACAGAGCCAGGAATCTATACCATTACATTGACTGTCACAGATCTAGGAGGCAACACCGACATAGATGAGATTACCCTCATTGTTTTGGATGTGACGCCGCCAACTGCAATTATAAACTTACCAGATTCTGTAGAGGAAAAAGCGCCTTGCAGCTTTGATGGAAACGATTCTTTCGACAACGTTGGCATCGTCGTATACATATGGGAGTTTGGCGATGGGAGCTATAATTACAGCATTTATCCGAATGTTACCCATATATATGAGAAGGCTAGGAATTATACCGTAAATCTAACGGTTGAGGATGCAGCAGGTAATTTCGATACTGATTCAGCCTTCATTATCGTAGAGGATTTAACCCCGCCATCGACACCAGAGGGTCTTGTAGTAGAACGTATGGTGAGCGGTGAAGCACTTGAAATAAGATGGAACGCTGTTCCTGACCTAGATCTGGATCATTATGAGCTCTACTGCAGCGAGGTGAACGGCACTTACACAAAGATAGCGGATATAGATGCAGGCGAGACAACCTACACTCACGATGGCCTGGAGAGAGGCAATAGTTACAGATACTACCTGATCGCAGTTGACACCTCAGGAAACCCTTCATTATCCTCGCTAGTTGTCGAAGGCATTCCAGATATAGATAGTGACAGCGACAGCATATTCGATTTAGAGGACTATGATGATGACAATGACGGCCTCTTAGATGCAAATGAACTCACGATGGGCACTGATCCTTTGAACCCTGATTCGGATGGAGATACATATATCGATGGCATGGATGAGTTCCCCACCGACACCAAGGAATGGATAGATGGCGATGGTGATGGATACGGTGATGCTTATGCAGACGCCTTCCCTAATGACCCAAAAGAATGGAAGGACAGCGATGACGATGGTATAGGCGACAACTCTGATTTCCTGCCTACAGTGCACAACTTGTGGTTTTTAATAATAACAGCGTTTATCATCATCTTAATTATTATTGGTGTATTGTTGATGAGACATCGCAGAGGCGATGTGGCTGAGCCTCCCCACCTTCAACCGGAACTGGGCGGTGCTACAATCATGCATCCGCCTCCATCGATCATACAACAACAGAGGAGCGAAGCCATGCCAAAGCCATCTTCTAGACCCTTGCCTCCACCGCCACCATCTAAACTGAAGCAAAAGAGAGCACTAATTATGCCTGCACCGCTACCGATTCTACCCGAGCAGAAGATCGAAGTTAAGCCCTCACAGCCATCTTCTAGACCCTTGCCTCCACCACCGCCACCTAAACTGAAACAAGGAAGAGCACCAATCATGCCTGCGCCACTACCTATCGCGCCCCAGCAGGAGATTGAAGACGTGCCTCCACCATCGTCGTCGGTCATATCGAAGCAGAAAATTGAAGTTCCGCCCCCGCGATCTCCTTCTAAATCCCTACCGCCACCCTGAGCAAAATCATCTTCAGGTGGATGTTGATTCAATTTGAACTTACAATACCATAATACAAAAATGGGAGGAGACGGGAGAATTGGATTTACTTTGGGGCTGGAAGTTGATATTGGATCTTTTTAAGGTTAAAAGCCACTTAACCCTTAAATATTTAAACGACGTATATGTACGGGCACGTATTTATAAAGGTGCGTTGTAACCTGTGAGGTGAGAGAAAATGAACGAAAACGCAGGGTTATTCAGACATCTAGCTTTACTGATGAGCGCAGCCATGCTGGTATCCGTGTTGGGAGCGTTGATTTTAAACGATTTTGAAACTGTGCCCGAGGTTTTTCCTTCGGATGAGGAATTCGAAGAGGCATACCTTGATGAGCAATCAAAATCGCACGAAAACCGTGGAACGCGATCTCCGGCAACCACCACGAGGAGCGTACTTGTGGAATTATTTACAGGAACCTGGTGCACGTGGTGTCAAGGAGCGGAAGGCGCTTTAGATAGCTTGGCGGATGAATACCCCCTCTCGGAGCTGTCCATCCTGGAGTATCATGTGGGTGATGCTTATGAAGCAACAGGTAACAGCAACCGAGCGAATTCTTACTATGATATTGGTGGATACCCCACTGCATATTTCGACGGTATTGATAGTCATGGTGGTGGTGCGTTAGATCCAGATGATCCAGGGATATACAATACCTACAAAACAAAAATTGATAACAGATTACCAGTTCCGAGCTCGGTGACGGTTACAGTTACTGGCAATATCGGCGCAACGGGAACAATCAACGCAAATATCACAGCTATAGATGATATGCCACCTGGAATCACCAATCTCAAAGCACGGTTTGTGGTGTACGAGGACCATAACTATACAGTTTGGGTTAGCGGCCGTGAATATAGATTGAGATACACGGTTGTAGAAAACCTCCCCGAAGAGGCAATCACCCTAACGAAAGAGCAGAACCTCGAGTTCACCAAGACGTTCGCTCTTGATCCCGCTTGGGAACTTAACAAATTAGGTGTTGTAGTGTTCGTGCAGGCTGACAGTACAAAAGAAGTGTTGCAATCCACTTCTTTTAACCTATCGGCAACATCTTCGAAGGCGGACCTGACGCTCACGCCCCTTGATATATCGTTTTCCGACCCTACCCCAAATGATAGCGATACGGTTACGATCTTTGCAACCATCCATAATGTCGGCACAACGACACCAAGCGGGCTGGTTTATATCAGATTCTACGATGGAGACCCTGATCTCGGAGGAACCCAAATAGGATTCGACCAGATTGTTGCGCCCATCGCGCCCGGTGGAACCGAAAATGCGCAGGTTGATTGGGACACCGCTGGGTTGGAGGGGGAACATGAGATCGTTGTGGTCGTGGATCCCGATGATATCATTTTCGAACCGGAAAACGAGAACAACAACAAGGCCCCTAAATCAATTACTGTTGGGGAGAGGCTTTGGACCGCGGACTACGTCCAGATCAGAACTGCAACTGGTGGAGGTGGCACAAATCTTTCTGATCCAGGTAACTACCCGAGTTTTCCTGTTGGCCTTACAACCACATTTTACGGCGCAGCGTACAATAACTCTGCTCCCGGTGATGGTTACATTTGGGATGTCCCGGCAAATTCCACCTGGGAAAGCGACGACCCTGCTGTGAGCGTGGATCCCACCGGGAACTCCACAGGGATAAGCTGCGATAGCCCCGGAACGGCAACGATAACATTGAATCTCGAGGGTCTGGGTGTAATAACCAGCACCACTGAAGTGAATGTCTTGGATTATACGGTGGATTACATCCAGGTTAGAACCGCAGCTGGCGGAGGAGGCTTGAATCTTTGCGATCCTGCGAATTATCAGACTTACCCTGCCGGCCATACAGGCACATTTTACGGTGCAGCATACAATAACTCTGCTCCCGGAGACGGCTACATTTGGGATGTCCTGGCAACTTCAACCTGGGTAAGTGACGACCCCGCAGTGAGTGTGGATCCCACGGGAAGCTCCACTGGCATAACATGCAGCATCCCCGGGACGGCAGCGATAACTTTGGATTATGAGGGCTTGGGTGCTATAACGAACACAACCGATGTGGCAGTTTTGGATTATACAGTTGATTATATACAGATTAGGACCGATCATAGCGGTGGAGGCATAAATCTCTGCGATCCTCTGAACTATCCGAGCTACCCTGTTGACCATTCAACCACGCTTTTCGGTGCAGCCTACAATGACTCTGCTCCTGGTGAGGGTTACATTTGGAACGTCCCGTCAGCTTCGACTTGGGAAAGCGATACGCAGACGATAGTGACTGTAATTCCCACCGGGACGTCCTCAATTATATCCTGTAGTGACACGAATTGGGGAACTGTCACGATAACGTTGGATTACGAAGGTTCGGGGATTTATACGGCCACCACGCAGGTAACCGTGATCGAGCCCACAATCGACTCCATTCTCATCAGAGACAGGCCAAATAACGAAGGTGTAAATCTTTGCGATCCTTTTTTCTACCCGAGTTACCCCGTGGGTCATACAACCACTTTTTACGGGGCGGGGTACAACGACACAGCTGGTTATATAGAGAATGCCATGACAACTTCAAGTTGGGGCAGTGGCCTCCCGGACCTGGTAAGCGTGGGAACCCCGCCGATTGGGGATTCCATTGGTATAACCTGCAGCGATACTGATTGGGGTGGTCCGGTCTGGATAATCTTAGATTATGAGGATTTGGGTGTTGTCACGGCCACTACGCAGGTAACTGTATTAGAGCCCACGATTGACTACCTCCAGATTAGAGACATGCAAAATGGTCTGGGCAATGTGGTGGTCTCCCCAGTGTATAACGTGAGCGATCTGGATACATATACTGCAGCCAGCTATAATCATACCGCAGGCTACCTCGGAGATGTGGTTGCCTCTTGGGACAGCAATGATGACAGCGTTGGTGAGATAACTGGCTTTGGCGAATCTGTGACATTCAATGCCAAGGCTCCGGGCACATGCACGTTAGTGGCTGTTTACGAGGGGAAGGTGGGTTTCACAGGCACAATTACCGTACAGGATGTTGCATCCCCGGTTGCGATCATAAACCTACAGGATTCCGTGGATGAAAAAGAGCGTTGCACCTTTGATGGAAGCGATTCTGACGACAATGTGGACATAATCATATACCGATGGGAGTTTGGAGATGGAAACCAATATAACCGCACTTCCTCGGACACTACCCATGTTTATGAGAAACCAGGGAATTACACCGTGAATCTAACGGTGGAGGATGCAGCAGGAAACAAAGATACCGATTCATGTTTTATTCTCGTGCTGGATATTACACCGCCATCTATACCGGAGGGCGTTAAAGTAGAGCCCTCACAGGACGGGGAAACACTCATTGTTGAATGGGATCCTGTTACGGAGCCAGATGTGGCTATCTATGAGCTTTATTGCAGTGCTGATCGAGGCGGTTTTGCGAAGATAGCAGATTTGGATGCAGACACTACGATCTACACCCATGAAGGCCTGGAAAAGGACATCAGCTATCGATACTATGTGGTTGCAGTTGATAGTTCCCAAAATCCTTCAACTGATTCGAACATCGTTGAAGGCATACTATATACGGACAGCGACAGTGACGGGCTGTTCGATTATGAGGATCCTGACGATGACAACGACGGCCTCACAGATACAGAGGAAAGCGAGATAGGCACCGACCCGTTGAACCCAGACTTTGATGGAGACACCTATCTCGATGGCGACGACGCGTTTCCAACGGATGCCGATGAATGGAAAGATGCAGACAATGACGGTCACGGTGACGCTCATGCGGATGCTTTCCCAGAAGATCCAAAAGAATGGAAGGACAGCGATTCGGACGGTGTTGGCGATAACTCCGATTTCCTGCCCACTTTCGATAATACTCTGTTCTTTATCATATTGATACCGATCATCATCTTTATCATACTCAGCATTTTGTTGATGATGAGACACCAAAAAGTAGTTAGGGCCAGGACATCATCGTCTTCATGGGAGCAGGACACCGCTACTACCACACCTGCACAGCCTACCCTCAAACCCCTGCCCCCACCACCGGGATTTGGCAAAACTATCCAAACACCTACGCCATCTCCTACAGAAGAGAGTGATGATCCTGTTGTACCTAAACCACCATCTTCCAGACCCAAACCCCGACCGCCAGGATGGATGAGGGAAACCACCCAAAAGCGTCCACCATCTCCAGAAGATAACGATGATCCTGTTGTGCCCAGACCACCCAATAGAGATTCGTAAGGCGGTATCTTCCCACATAACTAAGCTACTTTTCAACCAAAACAGCGTTATTAACGTTGTATACTCCAGCCTGTCCGTCCCACTCCCTTTCAGCATCTAAAATATCGATTCTTTTCTTAAAGAAGGGTGCATCAAGGACCAGGGTCTCGAACTCACCGCCTTCGCCAGCAGTGCACACATAGCAAGTGTTGTGAAGGTCCGAAAGTTCCTTTATCACGCTTTTGTCGATTTCCCTTCCAAGCCATTCAGGTCCCAAGCCTCCGGCTGCAACGGCGCTGATTGCGATTTTGAATCCATGGCCAACCATTTCACTGAGCATTTCCTTGGGCCTCAATTTCCATAATGGACTCAGGCTCTCGATCCCGAGCTCTGCGCAGATATCATCTATCCTCTTCCTCTGATAATTGGAATATATTGCACCGCTGACTACACCTTGTATTTGATATGTCTGGATGGCTTCTTTTATGGCGTTCTTCAGGTCCTCGAGTTCCTCCTCTTTTACTCCCTCTGTTGTCCTGAAGATTATGGGAATTTGCATGGCCTCGGCCTGTATCTTTGTCAACCAGATATTTGGAACATGGTACATGTAGGATTCCGGATTCTCCGAGCTTATCGTGATGAGGACCGAGATCTCATGCCCTTCCTGCATGGCCTTATACATGGCAAAAGCGGAATCCTTTCCCCCCGAGAATAACGATGCGAGATTCATTAATCAGTTCACCTTGCCGAGCACGATACGATGCTCCATCAGATTTGCTTCCATTATTATCGCATTCTCGACTTCCTTCCTCTCTCCCAATAGGCCGATGCACACTATCTTATTCTGTTTTTGCTCGATCTTCACCACTTCCTGCATGATCTCGACCAGATCACCGTTCTCTTCTAAGAACACTGTAGATTCGCACATTCTATCACGAAATTGCAATGCTTTCGGGATGTATTTAATGATTTTGATGGTCTGAAGAAAATTATGATGAACCAGTAGGTGAACACAGCGATTCCACGAAAGGATTTTATATGGCATCGATAATAGACCCTGGATATCTCTTAAAACCAGTTGCTGGTTTTTACAATCGAATCGGAGGGCTAAAATGGACCTTGAAAACGATATTTATGAGCTATGGAAGGAGCTGTGCCCGAACGAGGCGTTCTCACAAGGGTTGAAGGAGCATGCAGGCAAGCTCTTTGTTCACACAAAAGAGAACAAGGAGAACATGCTGGAGAGAATCAACGATCTGAGGTCAAATACCGATGACCCTGTTCAGAAGAAATTCCTAACAAGCCTTGAGGCAGCGATAAAGTACAGGGAAGCACCCCACGATATCACAGACATCACCTGGACTTTATTCGATCATCTCCTGAAGGAGGGTATCAACACTGAGCATATTTCTTCTCTATTGGATTACACAGAAAAGATCCTTGAAAATTCCAAGAGCTCTTATAAAATGAGCGAATTATCGGTGGAACTTAAGGCCATCCTGGTGAATAAATGCAACAGTCTACTAGGTATCATCGGTGTCATAGCAGAGGAAACAGACGACGAGAACTTGAAGAAGAAGATAGAAGAGGTATCGGGGAGGGTCAAGGAATACAAGGAAAATGTAGGTATCAAGGGTCTTGAAAAGGGTGATTTTTCCGAAATCTTTCCCCTTTTAGAGGGTTCCTCTGAAAGTCATTTGAGCCGGGAGGACGTATATCCCCAGCTTATCAAGGAATTGTACGATTACTACGAAACACCAGAAGAGATAGAGAAAAAAGCCCTGTCCTGGCTGGAAAATGAATTGCCAAAGCTAAGGGGGACAGCAACTAAAATTGCCGAGAAATACGAAGTGGAGATGAACATAGAAACTATCGACAAAGAAATCGCAAAGCGCAGGGACATACGCAAGACAGAACTGTTGGATTTCATAAAGAGGTTCAGAGAAAAGGCACAGAAAGTTGTAGAGCAGCGTATCGTTAAAATAAACCCAAGTTACAAAACAGACATCTTGGAAACACCGCATTACCTTCTGAATTTCATACCCACCGCCGCCATGACGATGTTCGATACCTTGACAGATAAACCCTTCAACGTTTTCTTTGTCACCACCGACGAAAAACGCTCGCCTCCCACAGGTGCACCGGACATATTCCAGCTGGTTGTCCACGAGGAATACGGTCATTGCGTGAACTTTTCAAATTCTGCGGTGGGTTTCGCCTGGAAGCCGAGCCTTATAGAGCAGCTTAATTCATCGCTTCACTATCCGATTTCGGAGGGCATATCCTTCCACAGGGAGCTTGAGACATTGGAACTTCTTGAAGAGCTTGCTGGAAGACCAAGAGAAGACCTGACCAAGGAAGAAATCGAGCTTTTAGGCGCCCTGGCACCCCCTGATGAGATCGATATGTTTCTTTTAGAAACCAGGTTCGTGGTCTTAAAATGGAGGGTCATAAGGTTCCTCAGGGCCATAGGAGATGTGAGGATCAACATGAACAAGCAGACATTAACTGAATTCGTGGGGTGGGCTTCAGAGAAGACCGGTTTTTCCAAGAAGGTTATCTACGACCAGATATTCATATTCCTGGAGAAACCGGGGTACGCTCCCTGTTATTCCATAGCTGGCATGGCCCTGAAGGATCTTCAGGAGGATGCGAAGAAGCGAGGAAAGGATGTATTGGAGTTCAACACCATAACCAGTTCTTTGGGCTTCCCGCCCAGGACGGTGTTCGAGGAAAGGCTTAGGAATCTTTAAGAGGTTGTTGGTTCTGCTCATTTTCTTTCAACCTCAAAAAATATAATAACCATCAAGGCATTAAACTCTCGGGCTCGTGAGGTAGTTTTCCAGGTTGGATTCAACTTGGACTGCAATGGATATCCTTCCGGCCTTCGGTGACCCTTTCTTAATTCCTATTTAGTGGAGAGGGTGAGGGGAAAGCCGGATACCGGGGTTCGAATCCCCGCGAGTCCGTTTACACCGTCGTAAAAACGACTTCAATCAAGGGGTAAAATTGCCTCAAGGGACAATGCCTGTCTCTTTCTTTTTTATTTTTTTTATGCACATGATAAAATCGCTCACAGTGGGACATCCCAGACTTTCGTAACCTTGGAGTGAATCCAGTAACCCCTCCCAAGCTCGAAATAGTCACTTGGTCCGGTCTCCTGCCATGTCTGGGTTGCTGCATTGAAGGTCCAGATGACATCGACATCCTGGTCAAAGACGATGTTGTTGAGGGCATTGTCTCTGGTTCGATTGATTAGAGAGGGATAACCTACCATGTTCCAGCCTGGATGGAGGGTGATGGATTGGTTGAAGGTGGGTTGGGTGCCATTGTAGAGAAATATTGTGTCTCCTGGGTTTGTAATGTGAATCCAGAAGCCCATTGTGTGGTTTATATTACTCAGGTCATTACCAAAGAGTTTGCCTACTTTATTGTGCTTCCAGGGTTTGTTTGGGTCTGTACTGTCATACCATTGGACTGCGTCGTAGTAACCGTCTATCATTTCAAGGATTTTCTTTAGGCTTGTGTTTCCCTGGACTAAAGGAATGGAAATTAGATTCCAGCCTTGTTTTAAAATCGTATAGTTTTCAAAGTATCTATTCGTGAATAACTCCATTAGAGGATAATTGTCCTGAGAATCCGAATCAATAACATAAGGAGTGTCCCCAAGACCGTCAGATGGAGGAACATCCTGGGAGGGAGTGCTATTCAAATCGACACCGTTATAATCAGACCAATAGTTGCCGCCTGAAGGGTAGCCATTATCCCATTGATTGCTATTATTCAAATCATCATAGGATTGGTTTGCGTTAACTATGAAATTGTTGTGATAGATATGATTTCCCTCTGAAAGATTCAGATTAATGCCATATTCTTTATTTGAGAAGATAATGTTCCTTGTGAGGTTATTTGCATTGGAACCATAGAGATTGATCCCATCCCAAGTGTTTGAGTAGATAGTGTTGCTCGTGAGGTTGTTTCCACTGGATACATAGAGATAGATACCATCACGGTCATTTGAGGAGATGTTGTTGTTAATGAGGTTATTCCAGTTGGCCATATAAAGATAGATACCATCCCAGTTGTTTGATGTGATGGTAAGGTTGGTGAAGTTATTGCCGTGGGAGGCTTTGATATTGAGGCCATACCCTCTGTTTGAAGAGAAGCGGTTATCCCTGATGTAGTTTCCATCTGAATAATAAAGTTCGAGACCGAACGCATTTGTCGAGGCTTTATTGCCGATAAAGTTGTTATCATTGCAATAATAAAGATAGATGCCGTATCCGTTGCCATTGGCTGTGTTATAAGTGATGTTGTTACCATTGGAACGATAGAGATCAAGACCTATTGAGTTGTTTGAGGCGTTGTTACCGGTGATGTTATTTCTGTGGGAATAATAAACTTCCAAGCCCTCTCCGATGTTAAAGGAGATGATGTTATCAGTTATAATATTTCTATCGGAATACATTAGTCGGAAGCCAAAGTTATTGTTAGAGATGTTATTATCGGCAATAATATTTCTACTGGAAAGCTCTGCATAGAAACCATACCAATAGTTTGAGAAGGCATTGTTATTAATGATGCTACAGTTATGAGCATTATTTAGTTCTATCCCCGCATACCCACCGCTTGCACCACCAGTGACCGTAAAACCTGTAATGTTCACCCAATTTGCAGTAATCGTAAAAACACTGTCAAAACCTTTTGCATCAACAATAGTGCTGTCTCTATTTTCTCCCGTCAAATTGATGGTCTTGTCCACAATCACAGTCTCATTATACGTTCCATTGTAAACAAAAACCGTATTCCCCAAATTGGCTGCATCAATGCCCTCCTGGATAGTCAAATAATCCGCCCCTCCACTGTCATCCACAGTGATTGTGGCAGCCTTCACTGGGGGTGTAATATCCATTACAACATCCACAATCACCACAAACCCAAACAGCATCGCCAAACTTACCCAGACTGCGACTATCTTCCTTTTCATCCACATAAGCCATTGTCATTTGAAAATATATAACTTCCGATATGGGGATTTGAGGGGTGGTTGGGGTGTGAATCTTCTTTTTTTGAATCCTCCCTGCCCTTGACGGGGCGAAGGCTTTGTTTAAAAGGAAACCATCAACTTATGGAGGTTCACTTCCACCATATGATTTACATGTATATAATAAAAGATGTTCATTTCCTCCCCTATAATTCAAGCCAGTGTAACCCAACTTGAAAAAAAAGGCACTTGTTTTGTCGAATTTGTCCAATTATTATCAACAATCACCTTTGTTGTATATCCTTTATAAGAAAGATTTTGATTATATAAATCTAATTTATCACCAGGTTTTATATTTGATGTAGAATTATGAACCTCGGTATTATTTTCATCTAATATAATTAATACCACTATATGTGAGGTATTACCATCATTTCGACATGCTACACGAAATTTGAGAGTATCATCTGAGATCAGTTCATTATTAGTTATTTTATTATTCTCTTTTCTTTGTTCTTTTATATAATTGAGGACTTTGAATAACCTATATTTTTCGTTCCTCTTTGTTTTTTTGGTCATTCGCAGTCATCTTTTCCTATAA
>CBDUXN010000106.1:0-12073 GCA_965371185.1 uncultured Thermoplasmata archaeon | reverse complement strand
AGTAAATCGTCAATATCTTTTAACAACATACGCTACATATCATCGAATTGTACATAATAAACATCTGACGGAATGAACTCCTCCTCTTTAGCTACTTTACTAGCTTCTTTATGCAATTCCTCCTTTTCGGTTTCGGTCAAATGGAAACTATATGAAACGCGACTGCCTTCCCACCGTGGTTTAATATCCTCAGAATCGATTTTCCCTTGAATGAGGTTGGCTTCAAGCACTCTTAATGCCCGGCTATATAATATTACTTCCTTTACCTTCTTCAGGTTCAATGGCAGATATTGAGATATATAGCGGCGGTTCTGGATACCCAACTGATCATTATAATGGCGTACACATACGGCGACTATACGTTCACAAAGAAGCTCTCTACTATGACTCTCATTCAGTAGGCCATTCTTTGTAATTTTATCTAGCTCTGGTTTAATTTCCTCCCAAATTACATCCGCTAATAAATCAATATCCCTAAAACCATCCGAACTACTTGTAAGATGCAAATATTCTACTCCGTAGAGAAATGCAAGATTTCCTACATCAAAACCCCTTGTTTCGGGGAGAAAAATAACTTTCTCATCATCTTCCTTAACTGCACGAAAACCAAAACTAAGGACTCGCATCTCTGACAAGTTAAGATATCCCACGAAACCTATATTGCCCGTATGAGGTCGAAATGATTCTTTAAAAGCCAAGAAATCCGTGTCTAAAAAATCCTGATATATTTGGACGTATCTATTTGCTTTATCGAAAAAGGGGCGATCCAATGCTCTTTTGTGCTCCTCGGATGCTGACATATAATAGAGATGAAGTACATCCCGATGTATACCACTTTTTTCAAGACTTTGGGCCTCAGCCCCAAACTCTTCCGGTGACCATTTTTGCCATTTCAATGCTCTAAATGCGATGAGAAAATCCCTGAATTTTTTATAATAAAAACCAATATAAGTCGTATGTCCTCTTTTATTGCGTTCCAATATATTTAGTTCAAAGAGGCGTTCGGGAATTTGTTGTACAACAGAAAGTCCTAGTTCTCTCCGTATCTCATTGATATCTAATGAATCCACATTATGTCTAAATAAAGAAGTTGCGATACCAATTATTATAGCTTCTCCTGATTCGAGTTCATCAATTCGGTTAATCATAAGTTCAAAATATTTCTCATAAAAATCCAAAGTTGAATAGCTTAGATGTGGTAACCCCTTATCTGACCCAACTTCAAATACTATTCGAAGTAAAAAAGGAGATCGTTTACAATCGTTTAAAACTTGATCCTCGAATCCCCCTTTGTATGCATAAAATTTCTGATATCTATTAATCATTCGATAAAATTGGGATTCCTCTAGTCCTGCGAGTCTGAACCCACACTTGTCTTCCACTCTGAAAACCTTTTCTGATAGGATTGTAGGAATACCATCATGTTCTAAAAGTTTATTCCAAGCTTCCGTCTTACAAGTAGCGACTAATTTAACATTTCGTCCTTCGACTTTTCTTAAAAAATCGTTAATAAAGTTTCTAACTCTCTCAGCCTCAACTTCATCGAGACCGTCTATAAATATAACGACCTCACGGTTTTCAAAAATATCCAAAAAACGTTTAACCCCTTCTGCCTCTCCAAGTTGTGGTGATAAATTCCAATTCAAATCAGAACTAACTGATGAAAAAATATTTTTATCCATCTCAACTGCTCTATAGAATAGTACTGGATGGCCTGATGTAATATATTCGAGCGCAGAATGACATATCCAACATGTTTTTCCACTCCCAGAATCACCAACCATGACAAAGCAAAGGAAATCCGATTGTAAGAAATCGGTAAACACCTTTGTCAATCGCTCAGAAGGCTCAAAAAGCTCAGGGATGTATTTCTTGGTTTTATCTTCCTGAGATCCTTTTAAGGATATCATATAGGCATTCACTTGCCATTTACAGAAAGATAATAGGTTATCTACTGAGTAACCCAGAAAATGCTTTAATGCCTCATAGTATTTCTCATCAGGAAGAGTGGCTCTATACCCATTTATGTCCGGTAATTGCTCTTCTGGGATCTCTTCTTTTGTCACCGTATCAATAATACGGAACTCCCTTCCGTTGGTAACTATTGAAATTGGTGCTATGGGGTGCACCAAACGAGCATATGAAACCACCTGATCAATCTCATCTTGTCCTAGTCCAACTGCATCGCTTTTAACCTCAATGACACAAAGATTCTCACCATTACGAGTTACTAGGAGATCATATCTTGGTTGAGATTCTTTAATCTGTTTTTCAGTATCTACACGGTATGTATAAAGACCTACATTAAGGATAAAATTCTTTTCAAAAGAAAGTTCACTCCTGTCAAACCCAAGTTTATGTAAATAATCCACAACTAGTTTGATTTTGATTTCTTCTTCGTTGTTAAGACTTGATTCTTCTAATTTTGGATCAGTGGGCATATAACTCAAACCTTCAATTTATAACACTAAGTTCGTATGTTTCTACTTTGCTAGAGTTATTTAAATCTTACTTCAGTTATAGCTTTATTATTTCTTACAATATAGTTTTTCGTTTAATAAGGATATCTATAATGTCTATTGATATCTGACTCTTGAGATCTCAACACAAGCCTTCGAGTTCCCTCAGAACCTTAGCTACCTCCCTCCTGAACGGAAAATCTTTTTGCTGCTCCTCAGCAATCCACTTTAATTCTTTCAACTTCCTTAGAGAATTATACGCGGCAGTCTGGTTTATTTTTTTTACATTAACAGATACACAACGCCTGCAATTATTCCTATCACAGCTGCTGCAACCGCCCCAACCTTAATCCAGGATATCGGTGCATAGCCCTGCAGCTCCCCTGTCTGCCCGTTTATCAGGAAATGATAGGTCTTGTTCTTGTATTGATACGAAGCAACCCAGATCGGCAATAGAATATGCTTGTAGGTAAGGTTGTCGAAGGAGGTGTTGACCCTCAGAAAACGGTATGTATCGCCAGGCACTTCAGCAGCGCATTTAGAGCGCTCCTTCCCTTTTACTATGTCCTTTGCGATCTCCCAGCCTTCACGGACGTTGATGCCGTATTCCTCGGCAAGCCATCCACTCAGATACTCTGATTTGTAGGGCACCAAGTTTTGCAAATGGAATGGATATATTTTGAACACGAGGTGATAATCCAAACCCTTGGATGCCACGATGAGCTCATCATTGTAGAAATCGTTTCTGGCGCCTGAAGAAGGAACCCACCTCACCTTTCGGACCTGTCTGGTCCTTGTAACCCGTTTACCCCCTTCATATGCCGTGTATGTTTCGGTAACGTAATAATAGTAACCGCTGTCGGCCGTCCATGTGGAGTATGTGCTGGCATCGTATGTCCAGAATGGGGTGTAGATACCCTTGAGCAGTGCAAGCTGACCCAATTTCTTCAGGTTCGAAGGCCTGAAAAAGCCTTTACCAATCCATTTATGAAACAGAATTTTTGCCTTACCGTGATCCACCCGAAATGGGATCAATGTTTCAGGACGAATGATATCCTCGTGTTGAGGTAATTGCTTCACATAAGGGGAATTGCAAAAGGCGCATTCACCTGCAATTTTTATGCCTGAGGAGGTTGTGGCCCCGCAGTTCTCACATTTAATGGTGGTAACAGGTGTGTTCCAACCCAGTGCCGTAGGGGCCGAGAAGAAATCGTGCTCCTCGATGACCTTGTGCTCCACTTCGATCACTTTAACAGAATCGCAGTATTCGCATTTCAAGGCCTGCACCTGTGGATCGAATTCCAGATGCGCACCGCAATTTTGGCATTCGAACTGCCTTGGCATAACGGTTAATCGTTGTATTAGATTTTAATGGTTTTTCATAGGGACCGCTTACTTGGACACCGCTTTCAACGTTTTGCTAAAAACACCCATGAGCGTGTGAAACTCCCATTTGGACACAACAGCCCTCCCCAGAATTCTTTGAAACATCACGGTTGTGTTTCTCCTCTTGTGCTCAGGATAATTCACAGCATCCAGCAACTCTTCAAAATGCTCCATTAACTTATCCCGCTCAAACCCAGATGCCTCTCTCATCGCCTTCTTCTTCTCCAGACCACTAATGAAAAGTTCATAGAAAATTATTGTTGCAGAATGTGAAATGTTGAGAATAGGATATTCTTCTGAAGCTGGAATCGTGACCACGGCATCGCATTTCTCCAGTTCAGTGTTGTATAGGCCGTAATCCTCCCTGCCGAATATGATGCCAACTTTTCCCTGTAGGTCCGCCATCTTGGAAGTCAAATCCTTTGGACTGAGATTCTTTCTTAAGTGCTTCTTGTCTTGCTTGGTATCGAACCCTGAGGTGCCCACGATATAGTCCAAATCTTTAATTGCCGTGTCGAGGCTTTCATATATCTCCGCATTATCAACAACATCCTTAGCATGCATTGCTCTACGATAACAATCATCCCCTATCTCGCATGGGTTAACCAGGGCGAGGTTTTTAATATCGAAATTCTTCATCGTTCTGGCCACAGCGCCGATGTTCCCCTGGAATTTCGGCTCGGCTAAGATCACCTTATAATCTGGCATCATAACACCTGAATGATAAAAAGGAGAAGAGTTATTAAATTTATCGTTATAAAATGTCCTACTCCACCTTAAACTTGAAATGATTGGGTCATAGTGAAGGACAAAAAGATTTTTTAATGCGAGCTCATTTATCTGGAATTGAGGCATGATGTAAAATGAGGTGTGCCCTAAAATTCGGCTATTTCGGCAGGAGTTTCTTAGGTTATGCCAGACAGCCAGAGCTAAGGACCATAGAAGGTGAAATTATCAATGCCCTTAAAAAAACAAAAATAATATCCGATGAGAAAAACGCAAGGTTACAAACCGCCTCACGGACAGATAAGGGTGTGTCGGCAATCGGGAATGTTCTTGCCATCAATACGGACTTCAGAAGGAGCGAGATTCTCGGGGCCATAAACGCTCATTTGAAAGACATATGTTTCTATGGTTTGGCAGAGGTAGAGAACACCTTCAACCCAAGACATGCGAAGGAGAGATGGTACCGATATTACCTTATCGATGAAGGTAAGTCCCTAAAAAGTGTTAAAGAGGCGGCAAGCATTTTTGTGGGCACACACGACTTTTCCAACTTTGCCAGGGTGGAAGGGAATGATCCATTTAGAACCATCGATTCCATCGAAATATCCAAGGAGAAGGATTTCATCATCCTGGACTTCAAAGCCGAGAGCTATTTGTGGCATATGGTGAGGAGGATGGTGAAGGCCATAACTGATGCCGGGAACGGGATACTCTCTTATGATGACATAAAGGATGCCCTTGCTGGAAAACAGGAAAAAGATTTTGGGATTGCACCGCCCGAACCTTTGATCCTCATGGATGTACAATATGATTTTGAATTCGATATCGATAAAGCGAACCTTGAGAAGATGAAGGCAAAACTTAAAAAAGAGCTTAATGGCCTCAGGCTCGAAGGTATAATTTATGAGCTCATTCTGGGAATAGAAAAAAGAAATGAGTAAAAAATCATGTTGCAGGCGGAGAGATGTTTGCATCGGACATAACCGAATGTTTTTTAATTGTAACGCCCTCGCCTATCACGCTGTCTGTGATCTTCACATCGTCCTCAAGTGTGCAGTTGTTGGACACGATGGCGTTCACGATCTCATTTCTCCAGCCTAAATAGCTGCCGCTCATGACGATGCTGTTTTTGATGACAACTCCCCTGTCGATTTTAACATTATCGTATATACATACCTTTTCGAGAACGCTGTTCCTTTCCACCTCCACTCCATTACCCAAATAAGAAGGCCCTTTTATCTTCACATCCTTTTCGAGCTTCACACCCGCTCCGATGATGAGCTTGCCTTCCGTGTTCACATCAGGAATGTTCAATTCCTTCCCGTTCCTCTCCACCACCTCGAAAGTAGCCTCGAGCAGATCGCTTGGCCTCCCGATATCCATCCAAAGGCCTGAGATTGGTGCACCATAAATAGGAACTTCGTTCTCCATCAACAACGGGAAAACGTTCTTTGAAAAATCGAACATCCGATTCTCGGGTATGAAATCCAACACCTCTGGCTCCAGAATATATATCCCTGCGTTGATGAGGTTGGAGAATATCTCCTCCCCCTTTGGTTTCTCTTTGAATTTGATTATCCTGTTGTCATCATCCAGTCCCACGATCCCGAACTCTGAAGGATTTTCCACTTCAGTCAAGGCCATGGTTGCAACCGCGCCCTTTTCACGATGATAATCGTATAGAGCCTTGATATCCACATCTGCAAGCACATCACCGCTTGCAACCACAAATGTCTCATCCACGAATGCCTCTACATTTTTTACAGCTCCTGCGGTGCCTGCCGGGCTCTCCTCGAAGGCGTACAGAATGCTTGCGCCGAATTTCTTTCCATCCCCAATGCTTTTGATAAGGGTATCTGACATGTAGCCTGTGGTGATGATGATTCTTCTGAAGCCTCCCGATACCAAGGATTTAATAACATAGTCGATGCACGGTTCTCCAGCAATGGGTATGAGGGGTTTCGGTCTCTTAAAGGTGAGGGGTTTTAAGCGTGTGCCCACGCCCCCAGCGAGTATCACAGCTTTCAGAGGATCACATCTCCACCTTACCTTCTTTCAACAGTTTTTCGACACCGGCTTTGGCTGCCTTTTCCAATTCCTCCTCATCCTCCAACGCCTTCTTCACCGCTATGTTCTGCTCCCTTATCGCCCTCTTTGCCGCTTCCAACTCCTTCCTCTTCTCCTTCCTGATTTCCAGTATCTTTTTCCTCATCTCCGTGGCCTTTTTGTGGAACTGATCTGCGCGCTCCTTTATCTTCAAATATTTCTTGTGCTTCCTGTTCGCCTCGTTAATAAGAATTGAGGCCTCGTTCATCAGGGTTGTGACCCTCTCATGATGCTGCTGGCTCTCATCGAAAAGCTGAAGGACAGCCTCATGTTCCTCGTCCGCCTGCTTGAACAGCTCGGTTATCTTTGCATCCATTTCCTCAACATCGCTCAGGATGAGATCCTGCTCTTTCAAAAGCTTCTCAAGCTCCTTCAGCTCCTTCTTTTTGATCTTTATGGACTCGAGCAGTTCGTTCTCCTTTTCTAGGGATAAGGAGGTTGTCTCCTGCCTGATTTCCAACCTGGCGATGGATTTCCTTAGCTCTTCTATATCTGTCTCAAGATTTTTGTTGATCTTGACGCCTCTCTTCTTTTTGAAGCTGATGAGCTCCTTTGCCTTCTTCTGAAGTTCATTTCTTCGGTTCTTGTGCCCCCTCATCTTCTTTACAAGTTCATCTCTGAGGGTTTTTTTCTCCCTCATCTCCTCCAGCAGCTTCTTTTTCTGATTATGAATAGAGTCCCGCTCATCCTTGTAGACATTCGCCTCTGAATTGAGCTGGTCCCTCTTCTCGATCGTGGACTGGTATCTCTTCTCTGCGTTATCTAGTTCGGTCCTCTCTTTCTTTTTCTTTGAGCCTTTTCTCATCTTGTAGGAGAATTTGTTTTCATTATAAAAAGGATTCGGCTGGATTTTAAAGAGAAATGGTGGATATTCGTGAGGTTGAGACCTATCGTGCATACTATTATTATCAAAGATCAACGCTTTAATACATTTATAGCCACTCGGATATCTCTGAAAGTCCTTGCAATTAATTTGTGTATTTCACCCTTTCGCAGTCCTCTGATCTTCAAATCCACATTCTTACTCATAAGACCATGTCGTTCAGTCAGAGATTTTTCATCAATAGTATCAATTAATCTTTGTAGGAGTTCAGCTAGTTTATTTTTGTTCTCAAACACAGTAAAATCGATTTTCGGTAGCATATAGGCGATATCTATGAAATCCTTAAATTCCTGACGTATCGTAAATGTAATAACCTTCGAAATGAACATCCTTTCCATACTGTAAAATAATAATTCACCGCGATGTTTTAATTTACCGGAGGGTTTGATAAAATCTATATCTAATTTTGTTTGAAATGTTTTATACGAAATAAAGTATAATCGATAAGTTTATAAACTATTACTCTATTATATTCGAGTAATGATAGATAAAAAAGTAAAACATATCTTAGAAGAAAACAATCTATGGTGGCAGTCGAAGGGGGTTTCACCTGTTGTGCCAAAGTATAAAAGAGATACCGTTGATACTTTAAAAAAAGCTTCATTACAAAAAGCCATTGTCCTGATCGGCACCAGACAGTCAGGTAAGACTACAATTATGCTACAGATTATTAAAAATCTTATAAAACGTATTGATCCAACCAGTATTGTCTATGCCCCCATGGATAGGCTTAAGGGAGCGAGTATAAACGATGTTGTTTTGGCACATCAAGAATTAACCGGCAAATCCACAAAATCATATTACTTCTTTGATGAGGTTCATAACGATAAAGAATGGTCGGTAAATCTCAAGGCCAAAATCGACGCAAAAACCGGAAATTACTATTATGCTACAGGTTCTTCAGCCACTCTCCTGCTAAAAAATGCTGCTGAATCAGGATTGGGTCGTTTTAGATTTGAACATATCATGCCCCTTTCCTTTGCGGAATTTGCGGCAATTAATGGGATTCGCCCTAGAATTAGATTCGAGCTTTCAACAATTGAAGATGTGGTAAAAAAAGAGCTTCCATTAATTTCGGAACAACGCCGCTTGGAATCACACTTTCATAGATTCCTGCTTTATGGCGGTTTTCCAGCCCAGTTTTCCTACGATTACGAACTTGCGGAATGGCAGAACCATTTGAGGCAGAACTATGTAAGCCTTAGCATCTACAAGGATATCCTCTCAAATTATGAGGTAAGGGATCCCTCCGTGCTGGAGGATTTGCTGTATCTGGTTGCTGAAAAAACCTCACTTCCTTTGAGTTATGAATCCATAGCAAAATCATTCAATTTATCGATAAATACGGTTCGCACATATCTGAATTATTTAGAATCTGCGGGTCTTATTATAAGCTGCGAATACTACACCAAGAACGTTTTAAAGCGGCAGCGAAGAAACAAGAAATTCTATATTATCGACCCGGGTTTCAACGCGGCTATTAACTACGCAAAAACACTTGCTGATGACATAACATCGAAAAACGTCGAACTTTCTGTGGCAAGCCACCTGGTAAGTCATATCAGAAAAAATACTGGTTTACTTAAGGTTCATATTCCTTACTGGAGAAAAAAATATGAAGTTGATTTTATCGTGGATATCAATAAAAACCCGATTCCAATCGAGATAAAATACAGCGATAAGGTCGATACAAAGGATTTTCGGGGATTACTTTCGTTCATGGATGAAAAAAGATTGAAAAAAGGGATTGTGGTCACAAAAAATATCGCCGAGGTCAGGCTTATTGACAAGAAAAAGATAATTCTTATCCCGGCAATCATCATGCTTTCGGGTCTTTGATGAATATATGCAATCATGTATGGGGTGAGGTCCATATGAACTTGGAGGAGTTCCCAGGGTAAGTGAAAATACAAAGTCTCATTCCGCAACAGAGGATCTATATAACCGTTAAATCCCCAATTTTTTCCGATTTCCTTCGATATGTGCCAATATAGCATCAGCTGCCTTTACTGGGTCCTTCTCAACATCCAGAATACCACCGGTCACATCTTTACAGTCCTGAACCAGGAACTTTACCAAATTCGGGGCACCTGTCACTGGTGGCACTGGGTTTACATAGGTATAAAGTCCAAATGCTAAGGCGAAAATCGCATCAATGGTTGCTTTTTGTTCCATATACTCAGGCGCTGCGGCAGCAACTGGTAGATCTGTAATTGGTACATCGCCTAGCGCACTTGAAATGGCAGCTAACAGATCAGCGAGACGTCCAGTATCGGTACATGTCCCATAGCTGAGCACTGGTGGTACGTTCAGTGCCTCACAGATCTTCTTCAATCCTGGCCCTGCCAACTCTTTGGCCTCCAGGCTGCATAGGCCTGCAACCTGCATGGCGGCGTTGCCGCAGCCTAAGGACAGCACCAAGATATCGCGTTTTATCAGTTCCTTAACCACGCGGACACTATGCACATCTTGACCAGTATCCCTGAGCGTGGTACAAGATACCATTCCCACCACACCGCGCAAAGTACCCTCTTTTATAGCATCCAGTAGCGGCTCCAGTGTGCCGCCCAGTGCGTCCAGAATGCTCTCAGTGGAGAAACCCACAACTGCCTCGTTCATTGGTAGCTGCATCACCGGCTCGATCGCGGCTCTTCGCTCTTCATAATTATCGATGGCCATTTGTAAAAGTTGAGCGGCTTGTTCCTCCGCTTTTTCAGGCTCATAATTGATACGATCGGTAATGCCTTCAAAAACCACCAACGGACTCACCGGTACCAGCCGAAACTTATATTTTTCCGCATACATTGGATCGACGGGCATGGAACAGTTCATATCAGCCGCGAATAGGTCCACACAGCCACTTGCTAGAACCGCTTCTTGCATGATCCAGTTTCCGGTGTAACCGTAGAAGGCATCGTCCATCTCCCATCTTTGAATCATCTCTTGGCCAGTCTCGATGTTCGCAATAACACGCAGTCCTTTTGCACCCACAGCTTCTGCTTTTTCCTGCCATTCCGGTTTCCTAGCCAGTTGAACCATGGCAAAACCGAGAAACGGTTCATGGCCATTTGGGAGAACATTGACATAATCTGGATCCAAAACACCCAGGTCAACCCGCATGTTATGCGGCCTTGGAATACCAAAGAGGATATCCTGACTATATTCGCTCACGATCTGGCTCTGGTATGCCATTGCAATACCAAGGCGCATGGCCTTGAGGGCAAGGCTCACATAGTAACCATCAACATTCGTCAGGCATGAACTGGTTCCCAGCATCATCTCGCCGAAGATCCCACCAGGGAAGATATCCAATTTTTTCCAAAGCTCCTTACGCTCTTGGGGAGCCAGGGCGTCTACAATCCGACTTGGCTCGTCGTATTTCCTGTTAAAATCAACCTCCACAAAATCGCAGAACCTAAGCGCAAGCTCTTTATCGGTACCGGATGTATCGATCCCAAGCCGCTGGGCAAATGTCTTCAATTTCTCCGGCTCTTTGATCTCGAATGGCGTCTTTCCCAGTGCAGTGGCTCGTAGCGTCTTGATGGTTTGTTCCGTGTGATAATGGTAGGTTGACGCGCCCAATATGTTCCTGAGCAGCATCATACGCATTGCCATGCCATCAGCAGTAATGCCGCAGACACCTCTTTTGTCCTTTTCCGCATCCGCTCGGCATGGACCGTTCGAACATAGATCACAGCGCACGCCGCCCATACAGAACGGGCAGCGCTTATCCGGGTCTTTACCTAATCCCTGGGCTTCGTATCTATCCCAGATATTGTTCATGTTGTCTTTTTTGATTCTTTCATAGACCTTGCGAACAGATTCATGGTAAGAAATCCTATCATCTTCCATTTTATGCCTCCCTATTCGGTATTGCCTACAATGATTTAGATTATTTAAAATTACCTTATAACGTTCTATACATGTGCATGCGTCTATCCTTTTTACACAGGATTAGGTTATATCCATACAGTTATCCCTCTTTTATATCGCCTTTAATACCTACCGTATATTCCTTCAACGGGATGTCTTTCCCAGATTCTTTAAGTGCCTCTGAAATCAATTTTACAAGGCCGAAGCAACATGGCACCTCCATATGGACGATCGTCAAGGATTTTATGTTGTTGTCCTTTAAAATCTGGGTGATCTTTTCCTTGTAAAAATCGGCATCGTCAAGCTTCGGACATCCCACTAACAATACCTTCCCCTTTAGAAAATCCTCATGGAAATCGGAATAAGCAAAGGCCACGCAGTCGGCAGCTATAAGCAGGTCGGCATCCTTCAGATACGGAGCGCTTGATGGGACGAGCATTATCTGCACAGGCCACTGCCTGAGCTGGGACACCCCCTTGGACTTTAAAGTGGTTTCCTCCACGCATGCTTGTCCTTCCCTGAAATCCATCACCGCCGAACCAGGGCACCCGCATGGAAGGGTTGCCTTATCCTCCTCAACCTCATGAGAATGTTCGTCTTCAGTTGGAACCCCTATATTCCTACTTACGAGGAAATCTAC
>CBDUXN010000105.1:0-12078 GCA_965371185.1 uncultured Thermoplasmata archaeon | reverse complement strand
ATGCTTATAATAAATATCCTCATCTCCATCACTATCATTTCCCCATACAACATGTACCTCAGAGTCTTCCACAGCGATTTTAGCAATAGTTGGGGATACATCTATATCGATAGTCTCTTCAGGCTGCCAAGCCGTTCCGTTAAAGTATCGGTAGATAATATCCGATCTTGATCCTGCCCCCCCGTCATTTTCCCTCCACACGGCGTGAAGTTTTTCATTCTCCATAGCAATCAAAGGACATCCTTGCCATATCTTGACCTTGCCGGTGTCGTTACTTATTATCTCCTCCGGTTGCCAATATGTGCCGTTAAAGTGTCTAATATAGATGTCGGAATTTCCGCTGGTTCGATTTGACCAAACTATATATACCTTGCCGTTATCTGCTGCAATATCTGATCTTATACCTATTTCGCCTCGGGAAATAGTCTCTGTTGGACACCAGGAAGAACCATCGAACTTTCTATAGGTGACATTGTTGAGTTCATCCCAAGGATTAACCCAAACCAAATGGACAGTACCGTTATCTACTGCTATTCTAGGATAAAAACCATCATAATAACTATCTGAAATATTTTGCATAGACTGCCATGAGATGCCGTCGAAGTATCTGTATTGAATGGCAGATTGGAAAACATCTAACATTTGCCATACAACATACACCTTATCGTCTTCTACAGCAATCGAAGGCAAAATTTGATGTTCTGTTCCTGCAACATCCACACTGATCACTTGTTCAGGCAGCCACTCCGCAATTGCCGTATTTTCAGTTTCTAAATTGGGATATCCTAGAAGAATGGTAAATATGAATAAATTTATGATTACCACAATTGATATATTTGCCTTCAACTAAATACCCTCCGAATTTCGGGTGATTTTAGTATCAATCCTTTTATGGTGCGAATGTTATATAAGGATATCGATAACTTCATCATAATTTTGTGTGGAAAAAAAGGTAAAGAGGGTTTACTGAGAGCCCATTGCAAAATGGGTGTCAAAGATATACTGGGTTTTCCTGATAACAGACCGTTGGAAGACAAGTACACACGCTTCCCTGAGAAGATCACCTCGAAGGAAATAGCTTCAGGAGACCAATGCGCAAGGCATTCACACAAACCTGTAGTAAAACGTCGCGTTATGAGTAAAGTAGTGAGTTGTCACAGACAACGTTGCGTTGTAGGTAATTGGTATGGTACTTATGCTAACATTTGGTATGATGATTTCCAATATATGATAGCCAATATCCATTCCATCAGTTTGGATTTCGTATTCATCGTAGTGAAAAGTGTTGGGGGGATATTCTGCAGTTACATTGTAGTAGAAAGTTGCAAGATTCAATTGCCCCGATGGCCACCTTTGGTCATCCCAGGTCCCATTGTATCTCACTACTACGTTTTCAGGTTGGTTGATGTCATAAGGTAGATCCACTGGGTAACCAGAAGTAATATCGCCACTTGTATCACTATCCACCATTGCATCCGATCTGGCTAATGGGAAGATGTATGTTGCCGTTGCTGGCCCAATCGCTATTAGTAGAAATATGATCGATACTACCAAAGCCCCATGAAGTTTTATTGTAATGTTTCTTTTCATTTTTTTCTCACCTCCTCCCTTTCTCAAGGTTTATTGGTACTTATTTTGCGCCCCACCTCGGCGCCCAACATATTCCAGCCCAAAAATGTCAAAGGCCTGGTTTGAAAGAGTTTCAATTGGAGTGTTATCTTAATATCCTCTCTCCCCTGTCTTTTTATCGCCTCCTTCTTTTCTGTATTACCGTATTTTTGGACAGCATCTACGTGTACTGAAGTGTTTATACTCCCGATGATGCCCTCTTTCATGTAACAGTTGTTCATGGGGGTATAAATACCCTTTGTGAATATATCCTAAAAAGAGTTATATACAAGGTCGACATGACTAGACTCTGGAGGGACAAAGATGCCAACAAAATCGGCATTGGGCGTTGAAGTCGGGGATACTGAGATGGAGATCATAGAGTCTACAGAGACTGTGACAAGCGAAGAAAGGAGATTCGGCGTGGGAAATGGGGAGAAAGAGATCATTGCCACGGCCTGGGGCTCTGAAGATGATCAGAACTGGGAGGAGATAGAAAGCAAAACTGTGGCGCCTCATAGTTATGAAACTATAATGGGAGGCATTTCTCATCATTCATATGTGAAACTCACTGGAAGGACAACCACTCCTGACGAAACAAGTATCGCTGACGCTTACCTGACTTATTCCGCATATGGGTAAAATCCGTAAAATGATTTTGAGGGATTCAGAGATTTCCCCTTTTACATCCACAATAAATGATTAGCCACGTCTCTATTATTCAATTATCTTCAGCATTCTCCTATCGATATTTAGATATCCTTTCTTTCACAAAATCGGCTTTTTCAAGGCCTAATTTACTGTAAAGCCCTGCTGCGATATTAAAGTGCTCTTTGGCGTTTTTAGCGTCATCCATCTCTTTGTACAACAGCCCAAGCTCAAAGTGTATGTCAGAGAGTTGGTATGGGGCATTCAGATTCTCGAGGAACTCTATATTCCTTTTGAAAAAACCTACAGCATCGTCCCATCTCTTTTCATGCTTACAGAGGAGGCCGTGAACATGATAGACATCAAACATGATGTTCTCGCTGCGGATCTTCAAGGCTAACTCCTCTGCATTCTTAGCGTATTCCTTAGCTTTTTCGAAATCGCCAATTTTCGCAAAACAGTAACTTAGGCCTGCAGAACTATAGCCGATCAACTTTGTCTCCCGGAGGTCTTGGGCCAATGTCAATTCTTTTGCGGTACATTCAATCGCCTTGTCGAACTCCTCTAGATGTCTATATGTTATCCCGAGGTTTCCGTATGCTCTTGCGGTTTCGTATGTATTTTTGACTTTTTTCAGAATATCTAGGCTCTTGTTGTAGTAATCTATAGCCATCTCTGTTTCGTACCTCTCGTCATGAATATTACCCAAATCTATGTACGTTGAGGCCATCAGCTCTAAATCACCCAATCTCTCCGAGATTTCCAGACATTTTTTGTAGTTCACTATCGCTTTTTCATGCTCGCTTCTTCTCCAATATACCCTTCCCATGCCACGGTAACCTATACCAATTCCCAAGGGATGATCAGCCTTCTTGGAAATATCCAGGCATTTCTTGAAGCATTTCATGGCCTCATCAA
The DNA here is from genome assembly GCA_965371185.1 of uncultured Thermoplasmata archaeon. Classification (GTDB taxonomy): domain Archaea; phylum Thermoplasmatota; class Thermoplasmata. The sequence continues at coordinate 8,904 of CBDUXN010000105.1, read as the reverse complement.
ACCTATTTTGCTCCTCAAGGATATGACCTGATTCGCAAATCGCTTTCACCTCAAGCTTTTTGTCGCCGATTATAGTGCCGATATCTGAACTCTCATTAAGGTAAAGCAGCGCCTTCTTCCACTCGCCAACAGTGTTGCAAGCTTTCCCTTTGACTATCAGTATCTCCGCCCAAACCCTTGTCTCCAAGTTCTTCTCATCGAATCTTTCAAGAATAACAAAGAGCTCGCTCGCATGTCCGCTATCGAGAATAGATTTGGAGCTGTCAATTGCAAACTGAGATGCCTTTTTATGTTTCCCTGCTTCCTGAAAATGGTATATAGCCTCTATAAGATCGATGGGCTCATCTCTGTTCTCATACCATCGAGCCACAAGTAAATGTTGTTCTCTTCTCTTGGCGGCTGACAGCCTTTTGTAGAAGAACTGTTTTATGATGTCGTGTACAAAGTATCGATCATAACCATCCATCTTCACTATGGATTTCTGCGTCAAGACATAAAGCCTCTCAAAATCGAAATCATCGTTCATAGCCAAGGAATCTTCCGGGACAGGAAAGCGGTAGATGGAAAGTAATCCCAGTATCTTCTTCTCGCCTTCCTCAAGCTTTAAGAATAACTCTTCGTGTAGATATCCCTCAAGATAAACTATTGATTCAAGAAACATGGGGTTACCAGCGGTCAGTCTGAACATCTCTTTAACCCCCCTATTATCGATACCCTTCCCTTTGAGCAATCTCTTGCTGCTTTCAAAATCAAGACCCTCCAGTTCCATCTCGGCAACGATTTTCTTTTCAAGTACATCTCTCTCATCATAGAAAGGAACGATCTCCCTGGACAAGATTAGCATATTCGTTTTGGAGGAAGAGGTGAGCATTTTCAGAATATAACCAAAAAACGACCTTATCTTCTCATTGGACTTGTGAAAATCATCGAAAATCAACACCGTATCTAATTCACCTATGTTCTTTCTGAGGATTTTTGATACTTCATCATAGTCTAGACTTTTGCGTGTTCTTAAATAGATCTCAAGAGGGTCGTGCCCTAACTTGGAGAGGAACTCAGCCAGTTTGGACAATGCCCCCCGCAGCGTGCCTGAATCATGAAAATTATACCAAAAGAGATGTTTTGATCCGCGATAGCCTTCTATCAGTTTCGCAGCAAGGGTTGTCTTGCCTATCCCCGCCATTCCATGTATAAAAATAATGTTGTGCTCTTCTTCATCCTCCACCCATTTCTTAAGAGTGGCTATTTCTCTTTTCCTGCCAAAAAAATGCAGAATTCTTGGCGCATCTGCAGAAAAATCAACGAACTGCGCTTTCTCGATTTTTTCCAAGCTCTCAATATCAAGTGTGCTATCCTTTGATGTGCATGTATAGATATCAAGATCCGTGATACCTGAGCAAATTCCTTTCTCACCTAAATATGGTATTATATCCTTGAGTTTCATCATTCTTGACGGGCTGGCTGGATGTTTCAACGTAATCTCCAGGTTTGATAGCTCCTTTTTTAATTCTCTGGCTTGCCCTTTCCCCCCCTCTGTGATGCAATAGTAACTTTGTTTCCTTTTCCCAAGCTTCACCCTTCCAATACGCTCGCCAACCAGTCTCTTTTTCACCAATTTTTTAATGGATCGGGAGGTATGGCTCTGGCTTGTGCCCACAGCCTGGGCAATGCCATTTTGAGTCAAGTCAATTGGGGCCTCAAATCTGAGCTTAGAACTGTGATGGTTTAGGAGATGAAGTAGAATCCTCTTCTCTACAGATATCAGGCTATCATTCTTTGCCATTTCAGTCGCTCCCCCATAAACTCGCCACATAATAGGTCTGAATAGTCTTACTTATATTATGTTAGCAGATAATAAAACTAACGAATTTTAATTGGTTTTTTACTTATTACCATCCTCGTTTTAGTCCAAATGGGCCAAGATAATTTATGTTTCAAATGAAAGTGAGGATGGTTGTTTTCAAGTTTGGATTATGGATTCAGATTGCAAAAAACAAATCAAAAACATATTAAACACCCAAACCCAATTCCTTTCATCATGAAACTCGAGCCCATTCCAAACGAGCCTGCACTGTTCCTCAAAGGTAAAAAACGGACCCTGATAATAGCGGATCTGCACATAGGAATCGAGGCCGAGCTCAGGGAGGCGGGAATAAACATACCCAGCCGGACCGAGAAAATCGCCTCCCATGTTGCGCAACTTTGCGCCGAGCATAATGTAGATGAAGTCATAATCCTCGGCGATGTGAAGCATAATGTCCCTTTGACGAGCAGGCAGGAACATTACGAAATCCCCTCCATCTTCAATGGATTAAAGGGGAAAGTTAAGGAGGTACATGTCACACCAGGAAACCATGATGGCAACCTAAAAAATATGGTTCCAGATTGGGTAATTATGCACAATTCCAAAGGTTTTATTTATGCGGGTGTTGGATTTTATCACGGCCATACCTGGCCTAGCAAAGAGGTCATGAATTGCAGCCAAGTGGTCATAGCCCACGAGCATCCCACCATTCAGTTCATCGAGACCCTGGGCGAAAGGGACACCAGGCCTTGCTGGGCAAGAGCAAAATTCATTCCTGAGGCAACGAAAAAATACTACCCAGATTCTAAACCCGAACTGATAATAATTCCAGCCTTTAATGATATTTTGGGCGGTACACCATTGAATGAAAAGGAAGTCAAATTTCTCAGCCCTATTTTAACCAACAAACTCGTTGATATGGATGATGCCGAGATATACCTTCTCAACGGCACATTTCTCGGCAAGCTAAAGGATTTGAGGGTGTGAGATGAGCAGAAATTTGCTTTCCAAGGCGATTCAAAATGCTCTTGACAAGAAAGGGTGGGGTGAACTCACAGAACCGCAAAAGAAGGCCATCCCGGTCGTGCTCAGTGGTAAGAATCTGCTCCTTATCGCTCCAACTGGCATGGGTAAAACCGAGGCGGTGATGCTGCCGCTGTTCCAAAAACTTCTTGAGGGAAAACCTGAACGAATCAGCCTTCTTTACATCACCCCCTTGAGGGCCTTGAACAGGGATATGCTTTCTAGAATGCTATGGTTCGGCAACGAGTTAGGGGTAAAGGTGGCTGTGAGACATGGAGATACACCACAGAAGGAGAGAACATTCTTATCCAAATCGCCTCCAGACATGCTGATAACTACACCTGAGACCTTCCAGATAATGTTCACAGGCAAACATCTGAGGAGGCATCTCTCCAATGTTAAATGGGTTGTGATAGATGAGGTGCATGAGCTCGCGCAGGATGAGAGGGGAGCGCAGCTTGCAGTGGGTCTTGAACGGCTATGCATATTGGCTGAAAGGGAGGTGCAGAGGATCGGCCTTTCTGCCACGGTGGGCAGCCCCAAGGAGATAGCAAGGTTCCTTGGAGGTGTGGGAAGAAAAGTAGAAATCACGAGAACCAAGCTTCCCAAGGACATAAAGATAAAAGTGGAAAGCCCGGTTCCCCGAGATGATGATGAGACCACTGCAATGGCTCTTGGAACAGATCCCAAGCAGGCTGCATGCTTAAGAAGGGGAAAGGAGTTGGTAGAGGGACATAGATCGACCCTGTTCTTTGTTAATACCAGGGACACTGCGGAGATTCTTGCCACCAGATATCACCTCTCCGATAGAAATTTTCCTGTCGGTGTGCACCACGGCTCACTTTCGAAGGGTGTTCGCGTTCAAATGGAGGAGGATTTTAAAAATGAGAAACTCAAGGCTCTGATATGCACATCCTCCCTTGAACTGGGTATCGATGTTGGGAGTGCCGATTTTACGATTCAGTACAACTCTCCGCGACAGGTGACGAGGCTGGTCCAGAGGGTTGGAAGGGCTGGACATGCAGTTGGAGAGGTATCCAAAGGAACCATCATAGCGATATCCAATGATGACATATTGGAGAGCTGCGCCATAGCAAGAAAGGCTTTATCCGAGGAAATCGAGGCTTTCAAAATCAGAGAGAATCCATTGTCTGTTTTGGCAAATCAGATCCTGGCCATTGCCGTGGCCCAAAGAGGCAATAACCTGAAAAACTGCTACTCGCTCATAAAAAGGGCGTATCCCTTCAGGAATTTAGATTGGGAAAGCTTTCAGAGGGTGGCGGAGCTTCTGAGAGACGAAAGGGTCATATGGGTCGATGGCCAGGAATACGGCAGGAAAAAAGCCTCGTTCTCCTATTTCTATGATAACATATCCATGATACCGGACGAGAGAACATTCAAGGTCGTTGACATCACCACAAGAAATGTGATCGGCACACTGGACGAGGGGTTCACAGCCAACTACGTTCAACCCCATGCCAGGCTCATTATAAGGGGAAGGCCCTGGGAGGTTGTGGAATTCGAGGAGGACGTTCTCGTGTCTCCTTCAGAACTGATGGGGGCTGTACCTGATTGGGTTGGCGAGGAGATACCTGTACCGTTTGAGGTGGCCCAGGAGGTAGGGAAGATCAGGAGATATGCAGACCTTACCGAATACCCGGTTGATAAGGGCGCTAAAAAGATGTTTTCAGAGGCGATAAAACGGCAGAAGGAGCACTTCCCTGTGCCCACGGATAGGTTGATCACCATCGAGCAAGGCAAGAGACTTTTCGTTGTGAACGCTTGTCTGGGGAGCCGGATCAACGAAACCCTGGGGATGCTTCTCTCCACTCTCTTAGCGGCCAGGGTGGGAGAGAGCGTGGGACTCAGAACAGACCCTTATCGGATCATCTTGGACCTGCCCCTAAATCTTGACCCTAACCTCGTCAAGAAAATCCTCTTGGAGACAGACCCAGAGGGTGTTTGTGATATCATCAGGATGGCTCTGAAGAACTCCTCGTATCTAAGGTGGGGATTGATACATGTTGCCAAGAAGTTCTGTGCATTGGAGAAGAAGGCGGATTACAAGAAGATCAGTATAAGAAGGCTCATGTCAGCCTTCATGGACACACCGTTGTACGAGGAAACTGTCGAAAAGACCATCTGGGAAAGGATGGACATCCAAAAGACAAAAGAAACGCTTAAAAGGATACAGGACGGCGCCATAGAGCTCCAAATCACAGGCATATCCCCCATTGGTTTGGAGGGTGTAGAGGCCTACATGCGCCTTGTATCGCCCCAGAAGCCCGATCGAGTCGTACTCATGACCTTGAAGAGCAGACTTGAGGACGAGAGGATAAAACTTCTGTGCCTCAGATGTAAAAGGACAGCAACAAGAAGAATCGCAAAACTCCCAGAAAAAATATCCTGTCCGAGCTGCGGTGCAAAGCTGGTTGCCGCGGTTCCTAAATACGAGAATTTTTCTCCCCTGCTCAGAAAGAAAAAACCAAAGGATAGCGAGGTTAAAATAATAAAGAGGCTCTACACCAATGCGAACCTAATACTGGGTCACGGCAAGAAAGCGATCTTGACGATGAGGGCCAGGGGTGTAGGCCCCAGGACAGCGGCACGTATACTTGCCATGCACTACGAGACCGAGGAGGAGTTTTTAAGGAGAATTTTATCGGCTGAGATAACCTACGCGAGAACGCGAAGATTTTGGGACTGAAACCTGATAAAAACGTAATTATTGATGGATTTTACAGTTTTCAAAGGAACCCAAAATCAATTATTTTATAATTTTTTTAAATAGTTCCTTTCGGGTTGAAAACTTTTCAATTTAAGCCCTCCTGGACGGCCAATATTTGATAACTTTTAAATAGGCTTATATTATTCCCCCAAATGCCTATGGGCATTTGCTCATGGAAAAATGACAAAGATGGCAAAAATGGGGGAGCAAAATAGAAAAAATGATAGCAAGAAAAGAACGAAATGATAATAAATAACCTTTTGGTAGGAGAAACAAGGAGGTTAAAAATATGAGTGAATCGGAAACAAATCCGTTCAAAATAGCACAACAGCAGTTGGATAGTGTAGCGGAGAGATTGAAACTAAAGAAAGGCATACATGATTATCTAAGATATCCGGAGAGAGAACTTACTGTTAATTTCCCCGTCAAAATGGATTCGGGCGATATCAAAATATTTACTGGATATAGGGTACAACATAACAGCGCACGAGGCCCCTGTAAAGGAGGCATTAGATATCACTGGGATGTAACCTTGGACGAGGTAAGAGCACTGTCCATGTGGATGACATGGAAATGTGCCGTGGTCAATATCCCGTATGGCGGTGCAAAGGGCGGCGTTATCTGCAACCCAAAAGAGATGTCGCAGTCTGAATTGGAACGTTTAACAAGAAGATTTACAACAGAAATATCGATCATCATTGGGCCTGAGAAGGATATACCTGCACCGGATGTTTATACCAATGCTCAGACGATGGCCTGGATAATGGATACATACAGCATGATCAAGGGCTACTCTGTTCCGGGAGTTGTAACAGGCAAACCGATCCATATAGGGGGGTCTCTTGGAAGGAAGGAGGCCACGGCCAGAGGTTGTATGTTCACGATTAGAGAGGCTTTAAAGCATCTTGATTATAAGGTCATCTCGCACGAGAAGTGGAAAAAGGAATGTGCAGAGGGAGAGCTTGATGAAAATAATTGCGATGGCGATGAGGGAACCGGGTACAGGATAGACAATGCAACTGTTGCCATCCAAGGATTCGGGAATGCAGGATCAATTTCTGCAAAGCTTTTAGATGAAAAAGGTGCAAGAATAATCGCTGTAAGCGACAGCAAGGGCGGAATCTTAAACAAGGACGGTCTAGATGTAAAGAAGGTGATTGGACATAAGGTCGAGACAGGCAGTGTAGTCGGTTTTGATGGCACTGAGAAACTCGGGCCCAAAGAGGTTCTCGAAGTGGAGTGTGACGTTCTGATCCCAGCAGCACTGGAGAACCAGATACTGGAAGACAACGCCGATAACATTAAAACAAAAATATTAGCAGAGGCAGCGAATGGCCCGACTACGCCAGAAGCTGATAAAATACTACATGAAAAGAATATCTTCTTAATCCCAGATATCCTGGCAAATGCTGGTGGTGTAACCGTCTCATATTTCGAATGGGTTCAAGGGTTGCAATCGTTCTTCTGGTCCGAGAGGGATGTGAACGTCAGGTTACGGGAGATAATGGTCAATGCCTTTGGCGAAGTGTTAAAAACGAGCAAAGAGAACAAAGTAGACATGAGAACTGCTGCTTATTTGTTGGCAGTTCGTAGGGTCGCAGATGCGATCATGCATCGCGGCATCTTTCCGTGAGGTATGTTAAACGATTCAGAGGCAAAGTACGAAACCAAGGGGGCGCCTAGATATAAGCCCCTAAAGTTATGATGAGGCGGATTCGTAATTTTTATTCTATTGAATGAACTCAGCAGAAAATGCTCCGGAGAAAGAATCTACCAACGCTACAAAGGACTTAAACCATATGAAACCTTGCTTTCAAAACTTCTTGAAGACATCAAGGTTCTATCGGAAAAATATACGTTAAAACCCTCACTTGTCGTGATCACCGGAGATCTTACAGAACCAAGTCGCCCAAGTGAATGATTTATAGGCTGTAATGATAGATATCGTTTGCTGTTAGGCTTGAAGGATCGATTAAAATGCACCATGCATGTGGTCTCTTGCTCGATGCTCCACTTCATCCCTGCTCCATATCTCATCAGATATCTTGTTGTAGATCCTATACTCGTTCTCTGTTTCATCCTCATCCTTGAGGTTTGCAAGCCTCAATATCTCTTTTTTTTTCAATACCCAATAATGTATGCGCCAAATCTTGCCTTTCTTGAGGGTAATTTGATCCTGGGATGTGGTCAGTATTCCGACATCTTGCAGGGTGTAGAAGACATCTCTATCCCTAGCTTTTAGAACGTTGTCTGAGATTGTGTCGCTAAACCCAAAGAAGTTCATCACATACTCAGTGAGCTTTTTTATCTCCTCCTTCTTCATCCCTTTCTTGCCCAGCGTGTTCTCTAAGGCCTTTTCCACATCCTTAACGGTTATCGTCGCCATGTCACCATCTCTTTTGGCGTTAACCAACGAATGGCACATTCTCAAATACCTATGCTATCGCATACTCCTGATTGAGTATATATTAATGTATCTTTCGATGTTATTATGCAATATGGTGTGGCGAGGACAAAGTATTTTGACTCCAAATCATATTGGTTTAAAACCAAACTTTATTAATGTGAAATATCATATCTGCTATTGGAGATCAACATGCAGGTAAATATGGATGATGTGGAATACATCACCGAAACCACACTTACCATTAGAGGTACCAGGAGACGCACAACTGCGCCAAAAGTCATCGTTGATAAGCTCAATCTAAAGAACGGTGATAAGATCAGGTGGATCCTTTTCAAAGACGGTAACATATCCATAACAAAGGTGAAATGAAGGCAGGCGAATGGAATTATGGTTAATGGGCGGCATAATTCTGTTGGCGTTCATATGCGAATATATCTATTTTTCTTGGAATAGGCCATGTCTTTCCAGGTCTACCTGTATAACGGTCGGTGTATCCTGTGAATGCCTAATCCCAAATCACCCTATTTTTTAAACATGTGCCATGTTGGATACAACATATTTCGACGCCAAAGGGTATTGGTTTGAAACCAAAGTTAAATAGTGCGGCCTACATAACTCTAATTGTCACTCAATAAGTAGAAAAATAAGGATGATTAAAAATGGCCAGATCATGGTTGATAAATTTAAAAGAAACACTGATTGAGATATTACTTGGACTTTATTATTATAAGGATTAAGGAGAGTTATTAATGACTTATATTTGGATATTTATCATTATCTTATTGGCACTAGTTATGGAGATTATCGACTCATCCCTCGGAATGATGTATGGTACTTTATTGTCCCCGATATTTATCGGCTTTGGATTTGAACCGTTGCTGGTTGTGCCTGCTATTCTGATATCTCAGGCTGTTGGGGGCATTAGCGGTACAATCTCCCACC
>CBDUXN010000104.1:0-12107 GCA_965371185.1 uncultured Thermoplasmata archaeon | reverse complement strand
AAGCATCTCGAAGTTTTCATTCGGAAGCATAAAAAGCACTTCGCCTATTTCTGGAAGCAGGTAGAAGGAAAAGAACAGAAATGCCTGTATCAACTGGCCACCGGGAAAACCTTAAGCCCGGAATGCAAAGATGTCTTGGATAGTTTGGAAGAAAGCTTTCTGGTATTTAGAAAAAATGGAGGTTATCAGATATTCTCCAAAGCATTTGAGAAGTATGTTGGGGATATACCTTTTAAGGAATCCAATTGATGGTTTTGCGACTATAATATCAATTATCAAAAACGATATTTAAGAGAAAAAAATATAATATGGCATCTGATATCCATCAACACCTATTTATAGGGTGCAAACAGATATTTGGGTTAATGGGGGCATGTTATCACCAAGAAGAGCAAAGTAGAGAAGGTATCTGAGCCTCTGGGGCCAGCGGATGATTTGATATTGGAGTACTGGTCATCCATAATATATATTGATGAGGCCAATAATGGCCATATTCACCAAACGCTTAAGGGTAGAGTTAAATTTGGAAGACTTCGCGAGAAATTGATATCCATATTTTCTGATAAACCAACTCCTCTTGAAGACATGGGACTCGTAATCAAGGATTTGAACACGGGGGAGGAACTTATTCCTGAGGTTCTTATTGATGAGCCGAAATATAAATGGATCAAAGTTCCCTTTGTATATCCAGTAGAGAAGGATGAGGAGTTCGGTTTTGAGGCTAGATACCTACAGCCCAACACTTATAAGGCTATCGGGGAGGATTATTACGTTTACACGAGCAGGCATGATAGCAAAGATATATTGATAAAAATCAAATTCCCAGAAAATGTTCGAATTAGGGATACCGAGGGCTCCAACATAAAAACCAGTGGAGGAATAATTCTAGATTTACCAGAGGATAATAGGCCAATGATTACAGCCGATAAAGGAAAACCTTGTATAACCTGGGCCGTCAGATACGGGAAGATAGGATATACTTACACCATCAGGTGGAAAACCGAAAAAATTGATAATTAGACTGTGGAGTAAATAAACTACTTCACAGCCATTTTAGATTTTTCCTCTACCCCTAGTTTTAATTTATTATTAGATGCTTTCCCTAGGATTTATGCCTTCAACCGCTACCAGCGCCGCCGCCATCAACAAGAGCGCTTATTTCGAGGCCACTTCCTGCACCACCACCGTCAAGTCGGTCGTATGCATCAAGACCGCTACCAGCGCCGCCGCCATTCAAATCGGTTAATGCATCAAGGCCGCTACCAGCGCCGCCACCGGCCTCTACTTGAGCTGTGGCAAAAAACAGTACCAGCAGCCCTATTGCCACCCAAATAGCGGTTTTTTTGGCGCCCTCACACCCACCACCAGCTTCGCTACCTATATTCTGGGCACGTTTTCTCATAGTATCTTACCTCCAACGCCTTTTATATCAACCGGGCGTTAATTCAAACTTTATACCGGTTGAACCTTAATAATATGTTTTTTCGTGTATATAAATTTTTAGCAATATTCCAGACCTTTTGTCTTATACAACCTAATATTTTAGGAACGACCCTAAAAAAGTATGAGCAGAACTAATATCATGGATTTGTATCCAGTTTACGAAAGCGTTTGTAATACGACAAAAACTTAAATTCCGCAATCCATCCCTCCTCAATGGATAAATGTCCACATCATACCTGCGGTGGTATATTAATTCAGGATGGCAAAATACTGCTGGGCAAGCGAAAAAAGGATAGGCTTTATCCAGATATCTGGGACATTTTTGGCGGACATATGGAGGAAAATGAAACGAAAGAGGAGACTTTACGAAGGGAATTGCAGGAGGAGTTGGGCATTGAGGCGAGAAAGCTCGAATTTCTGGAGAGCTATCAAGATAAGGATCCAACTTTTGGCATGGACTATGTTCATCACATATTCACCGTTCATTCATGGGAAGGTACTCCCGTGAACAGGAATGAAAATGAACACGAAAGAATAGGATGGTTTTCGAAAAGTGAGCTGAAAAACCTTAAAATGCACGACGAGGTTAAAAGGATAATCCTTAGGATCATAGATTTTTAACTGGTGGAGAGAAAAACAATTCCATAAGGAGCAAAAAAATTAAATATACAAATGAACATATGAACATTTACTCATATAAGTGGATAATATGAAAGACGAGCCTTGTGAAACCACGATAATCGACAAAAAGGGCGTTGAAGACATAAAAGAAACCCTGATAGATCACGATACAGCCGACAGGTTATCAGAGACTTTCAAAGCACTGGCTGACCCCACCAGGATAAAGATAATATATGCTCTCTCAAAAAAAAGGCTATGCGTTTGCGACCTCTCTGCAGCACTTAACATGTCCCAATCCGCTATTTCTCACCAGCTCAGAACCCTAAGAAATCTAAAGCTCGTTAAATTCGAAAAGAAAGGGAAAAGCGTGTATTACTCATTGGACGATGAGCATATTTTAAGCATGTTTAACAAATGTCTGGAGCATGTGAACGAATAGAAAAAGAGGAGTGAAACCTTGTGGAAGCGTGCGGAATAAAATCGAGCAGGAAGCTAAAAGTCGCCATTGCCTTGACATCCGTCATCCTGGTAGTGGAGATTATTGGCGGGATAATATCCAACAGTCTGGCACTTTTCACTGATGCGGCCCATGTTTTTATGGACGTCCTTGCTTTGAGCCTGAGTTTATCGGCGTTGACGATCGCCTGTAGACCGTTCGATGATAAAGCGACCTTTGGATATCATCGCGCAGAGATTTTTGCTGCTTTGATAAATGCACTGCTGTTGGTGATCGTCGTGATTTTCATACTGCAGAAAGCCTATGAACGATTGATATCACCGCCTGAAATCCGTACATTTGAGATGTTAATAGTTGCAAGCATAGGTTTGGCAGTTAATTTATTCGTAATGTTGACATTAAGGGGACTTCATGATCTTAATATAAGGGGGGCATACCTCCATGTCCTTGGTGACACACTTTCCTCTTTTGCGGTTATCACTGGCGGTATTATCATAATTCTGACTGGCTATTTTATCGTAGATCCAATACTTAGTGTCATAATATCCTGTGTGATCGTATACAGTTCATTGAGATTGTTGAAAGAATCTGTTGATATATTGATGGAAAGGACTCCAAAGCATATTGACATTGACAAATTGAAACAGGATATACTTGGAATTGAAGGAGTTCATGAGCTTCACGATCTGCATGTTTGGAGCATCTGCTCCAACGTTCATGCCTTAAATGCCCACTTGATTGTGGACAGCATCAGCGTGAAGGATACCGAGAAAATCACATCGAAGATAAATAATCGGTTGACCCAGGACTACAGCATTAGACACATCACATTGCAATTTGAATGCAACGATTGTGGCATACCGGGAATAGGCGATTCAAAGCGGGATAACTAGCTCTACTAAAGTTGTGACATGTTAGCATTTTACCTAATGCAAAGGAGGGGGGAAGGGTTTACATACCCGTAAGTTTATCATATCGTTTATCGCATTTAGTTAATAAAAACTGAAAGTAATGGGATAAAGATGAGTGAATATGTGGGCGCACTAACTTCTTTGATCGTAATAGCCTTCGTGACAGGACTTATCAGAGGCACAGCGGTATGCACCTTCCTATGCGGGCCTAGCCTGATCAGCTACACCCTGAGCGAGGGAAGAAACTGGAAAAAGGGGGCGGTTTTTGCAATCAAATTCAATATCGGCAGGATAGCACTGATCACCGCCGTAGGAGCGGTCATAGGGTTCTTCGCAGGCTTACTGGTCAGCGGTAGTTTTGATATATCTTTGATAACGATGAAGTTTTTTGGATTCTTCTTAATCGGTGTTTACTCGATACTGCTTGGAGCCATATTATATAGACGCACTAGAAAAAGGCAGCTCGATCCAGAATGTAATTGCTCATCCCATTTTAAATCAATACAAAAATTGCAAAAAAAATACCCTAAACTCTTTGCCAATCAAACGATCACTCTGATGACCCTCGGCTTGATCATGGGCATGGCCTGTCTTCTTGAGATAATACTTCTGGATGCTGTGATCCTTGGGTCGGCCTCGGCTCTTTTTAGTGTGTCATTCGGCATAGCCACAGCGCTGACAGGTGCATTTACGATGTTCATATTTGGGGTGGGCTCTGCAATTCCTGTGATCGTTCTCAACGCATCAGCTGGTTACGCATCGTCAAAATTCAGCCCTCAAAAAATCAACTCTTTTACAGGTATCATGGCGATTGCCCTGATCACCATGGGTTTCCTATTGGTATTGATACAAGGTCAGCTCCTGTTGTTGATGCTCACAACCGGTTGATAGGGATTTAATGGTTAATAGATTGTACCATAAAATTAAAGTACGCCATACTTCTTAACTTTTAGCGATGAGCCCGAATTATGGTCATCTAAAAAAAACAGCTTATATTCATGTTTTAATCGTTTTAATTCTTTGTTCTCTTTTTACCCCTATAGCGAATTGCGCAGCGGAAGGCTCAGGGGATTACCCACCACCGAGCGAAGGGAATTGGATAATAGAGAATGAAACCTATATTTCGGACGAGGTCGTTGTAATAGACGGTAATATCACGGTAATGGAAGGGGCAATTCTAAGCTTGGACAATGTGACGCTACTCATTAATTCTAGTCTCAGTAATATGCGAGGGATATATGTTGATGGGGGAGCAACTCTAAACATTAATAATTCGAATGTAACAGCTCTCTATGGGCACTATACTTTTGAGATTTATGGCAATATGAACATGAATCACACAAAGGTAAGCCGCACCACAGGTGGTATTAGAATCCAATACGATGACGTTCTTATAGCAAACAGTACAATATTTAATAATGTCGAATTTGGTTTGATATGCTTTGGCAATCCAATTATATTCAATAATACAATTCATTCTAATTATGCCGGAATTCTCTCAAGCTTCTTTGGAGCACCATTTCTTATAAACAACACTATAATTTCTAATGAATGGGGTGTGATATGCAATTATGGGGGATCAGCAAAATTTATTGGAAACGACATTTCAAACAACACCTCAGGTGGTATTTCTGCTGAATTGAGCCATTTAGAGCTGCATAATAATACCATATCTTCGAATGGTGGATTTGGCGTTCGCGGAACTCGGGTTTCTATCAATGCCACCAATAATACAATTTATGATAACGAACGTTGGGGGATTTATTCATTTGGAGCGCTGATCGTTCAGGAAAATAACACTTTCGTGAAGGACGATAAAAAAAATGGAGAAGGTAATGTTCTACAGGAATGGGAATTTCATATCGAAATATTTAACACGACGAACGCAACGATAGATAAAGTGAATTTAACGATATTAGACCAACACACAAACGAAATTTGGAGCGGTGATACCATTGGCAATTTCAGGACAATCACTCTGCGAGAGTACGAAATCCTCAACGATGGGGTTGAAGTCGTACACACCCCTTTTACAATAATAGTATCCAAGGGAACATCGATCAACTATACAATTGTTGACTTGAAGAACAACAAAGATACAACCATAGTACTTGATTATAAAGAGGATAATTATAAAGATGAGGATGATCAAGATGGATTCGTCCCCACCATAGAAGAATACAAATTTCCTGTTTGGGGTGCGGTTGTCGTCTCCATAATTTGGATAATCGTCCTTATCTTGATGATCATTGGGCTGATGATATCTTTGCGGAATAATAGAGGGAGGCCTGCCTAAGATATATAAGACATCCTTGTGGATAATGAACTGTCAGGTCCAGTGCGAGAATAGCAAATCATGTGATGCATATGCCCTTGACACCAGCTCACATGGGCCCGGCTGTATTAATTGGTGCATTGGCTGGAAGAAAATTGAATCTTACTGTGTTAATCACATCTGCTGTACTCGTAGATTTGGAAGTCTTGGTTTTGGGTATCAAAAGTGGATATTTCATACATCATGGGTTCTTTCATACATTTACAGGGGCTACAATGTTTGGATTGGTCTATGGGACGATTTTCTTTGTCTTCCGCGACGTGTTTTGGAAAAGAAAAGATCGCTTAATATTCGGTAAAGAGTTTTATAGTAAACTGAGGTCGTGGCAAGATCACAACTGGGTGTTTTCTTATAAATGTATAGTAATAAGCGCAATTATTGGCGTTTATTCACACATCGCACTTGATTGGCTTTTGTATGATGATATTTGGGTAATGGCCCCGAATACCAATCTCTGTTATGATTTCTCTTCGCAATATTTAACTGCAACTTTTCTTACAGTTTATGATTATAGGCTATTTCGTATCCCTGAAGAATGCGAATTGGAAATTATTTGAATGAAACTGTTATCATGAGCAAGAAGGGAATATTAAAATATAGATTTGGTTATAACCACCCCCTAAGTCGCATATTTGCTCGATATGCTCGTAAACATTTGCAAAATGCATTCGCATTTTGCACCTTCCGTGGAAGCAATGCTCCCACTCAGTCGTATAATTGCTCACTACATTCACAATTGTGCTCCCGTAGTGTAGCCCGGCCAATCATTTCGGCCTTTCGAGGCACGGCTTCGGCAACCTGTCAAGGCAAGCCGAGGACTCGGGTTCGAATCCCGACGGGAGCACTTTTATCTATAATTATTCCTAGCCGTGCGCCCATCTTGTGTTCAGGTTATAGTTAATGTGGCTATCGTCTTAAGCCTGAACACCCGACGGGAGCATCTTATCATTTTTATCAAGGTGCGATTCAAAAAGTGCACCTCAGCGCTAGCTTCAAATCTCAAATCGCCTAAAAAGTGTATTGAAAGGCGTGGAACCTTGAAAAAAACCTTACCCCCAATTATAATGAAATGTGAACACACTGATCAGTTCAACGATTACGATCGTGGCTATGCATATCGCTATAACCAATCTTGGGTCTATCTTAAGGGCGCTCTCCTCCTCGGAATCGAAATAGCGTATTAGACCCGCAGCTGAGTGGAATCCTTCCGATTTCTTGCCCTTTTTTGGTGGTGCCACGATTTCGCCTCTGCATCTTCCATATTATTAAAGGGTCTATAAATAAGTTGCTCTTCACCAGTTATATTTAAAAGGTGGGCAGAATTCAGATGGTTTCACCCTGAAAGTGAGCAGATACAATCTGTACTGGCTGGTCAAAATTACGAAATAAATTTTCATTGAACCCCCTCCTCTAGCTTTATATATGATCCCCTCAATAGAGCTACCTGTGCCCTTGTCGGCAGTTTCCAACATAGAAGAAATACGGTTGGACGTGAAAGGATGTATAAAAGTAAAAACAGCAGGAAGGTAGCACCTGCAAACGAAAAAGATGCTACCAGGAAGGATGAGGATTGGAAGAATATTTGCGAAGACTGTGAAATCTTACGGCTTTACAATGACTGTACCTTTGGATGTGAACTTGTCAAAGCCTCTTTAAGAAGATTGGCCAAGAAGAAATAGAATTTTCCAATGATCCCAAATGACATTGCATAGGTTCAAGCAGCTTCTTCCGCCTCAATAGGTTTGCTTATAACTTCCACTTCAATGGGTTCACTTACCGTTTCCTTTTCAGTGGGCTTGAATATTATCTGCTTCTTGCGAACAATGTAGGCAATGGTCGCTACTACCAAAATCAGAACGATAACCAGGAGAATCCAGACAGGATTAAATTCCTCCTCGATCTCCGAGACGCTCACAGCCTTGGTGATCTTATCGCTGAGGCCATCTTTATTTATGACATTAAGTGTTATGAAATACTCTCCGCTACGGTTATATGTATGACTTGCTTCCATGCCTGTTCCGTTGGAACCGTCACCCCAATCCCATATGTATTTGTCTATACCCCTCCCGTTAAGATCCACGGTTTGGGAAGCATCAACATCCACCGTCAATCCATCGGTTTCATATGTGAAGTTAGCTATGGGACCCATGTTCTCCAACAGAAATGGACCTTCCATCTGCTTTCCGAACATAACTACTGCTTGATACGTGTTAGCCCCATCATCTCCATCCTTACCGTACGTTACAACTAACCTGCCTAGATTATCAACATCGCACGTGAAAAAATCTCCCAAATCTCTATCAGCGTCGGATCCTGACGCACCAGTTGTTTTGATGGTTCCAGTGTGCACGTTCTCTTCTATTGTGGTGATCAAAAAGGTCTTGTTCTCAGAAAGGGCATCCACACAAAATGCCGCTTTAACATCCCAAGCGGCATTTTCCATGTCGCTTACACTGTCAGAGTCGCCCTCCTTGTCGGTTTCATACCATGTCAATCCGACCCTTCCGGCATCCCCGGCCGTGATCCAGGGCAGAACCCTGCACCCAGGGGTGGTTGTGACCTTGGATATGTCCCAAGTTTGCGCTCTATCCGTTGAAACAGCCATATATATGTCCATCTTATCCTGGGCCCATGTGAGATAAACGTTACCTTCGTTGTCGACCTCCACAATCGTGAAGATGTTCTGAATGTCACCGGTTCCTTGTAGAACCGTATGACTTGTGAAGGTGTTGGCTCCGTCATCGGATACATAAACAACCAAGTTTCCTCCTTCCTTGTTTGGCAGATAGAGCGTACCGTCGTTTTGATCAACCACAAAATAATCCCTGGAACCGGTTTGAGTGGAAATTGGTGCTCCTCCGTTCCCTGGTATCCACCCGTACCCACTGTTCATGAGCCTTGATTTCTGGATGTACAATCCAAAAGGAATTTGATTATAGACCAAGTAGCAAGTTTCAGGTTCTGATAGGGGCCCTCCCCCAATTGTCGGGCCAATTTGCAACCACTGCCGATCATCTAATGGGGTAATAGAGCCCTGCGGGTTCTGTAGCCATGTTTCTCCCCCGTCAAACGAAGTATCGGTGGTGACGGTAATAAGGTATAGATCAGTAAAAATAATATTTCCATTGGAAAAAACTGCGGTGTACGAATCTCCGGAGCCTCCCATGTTATTTGGGGGCCGCCCTGTATGTTTGAATTCCCAAGTGTATCCACCATCTTTGGATATCCACAGATTTCCACTCAGCCCGCTTCCAAGACCAGTTGGCGAGTCGATATAAAGCCATTCCTCCCCATCTATCCCAGGGCCCACCAATATATGCGGCTCGAAGCCTCCTTCAATTGAATTTGGTAGCTCCAGCACAAAGAACTCTATATCCGTGTCTATACTCACTGACTCAGAAGTTATGTCCTCCTCTTGGCTTGTAACCGATGGATTGTCCGTGATCGATAATAGCAAAATTAAACAAACGAGCATGAATATCTTGGTTCTCTTGAGAATTTTCCCTGATGCAGGACTTGGTTTCATGTTCATCCACCGACGTTCATCTAATTAATGGCACTTATATATTTTGGCAGAGATATTGATGGTGTCAAATTAAAAGGGTTTAGGCTCCGTCGAATCAAGAGAGTCAGGACGGGTAGAAGGGGACAAGGCGTCCTGAGGCTTAAGATTTAAGTGCTTGAGAGCACAATCGAAGGACAAATTGCTCTAAAAAATCGCCACAAACAAGTGGAGCATGGCGGCGGGCCTTATTCGAATTCTATTCCGCATCAACCGAAATATTTAAACTTTCAAATCTCTTCTCAACCCATCCGGCAATAAACGGTAAAATTGGGAAAAATATCCTTAAGGGTGATAATATGGACCTGAAATCAGAATATCATGTAATAAAAGATGCCGATATAGGTGAAGGAACCATCGTCAGGCACTATGTAAATTTATACGGCTGTAAAATAGGGAAAAACTGCAAGATCGCCTCATTTGTGGAGATCCAGAAAGATGTCGTTATCGGTGATAACTGCAAGATAGAGGCGTTTGCATACCTGCCCACGGGTGTAACAATTGAAGATGATGTCTTCATCGGACCCCATGCATGTTTTACAAACGATAAAAAGCCGAAAGCCAAAGGTGAATGGGAAGTTGTCCCGACAATTGTCAAAAAGGGGGCCTCCATCGGTGCCAACACCGTGATTTTGTGTGGGGTGACAATAGGCGAGAATGCTATGGTAGGAGCAGGGAGTGTGGTTACAAAAGATGTATCACCAAATAGTGTAGTAGCGGGCAATCCAGCAACACCTATAAAAAAGTAGATGTTAAATAGACCCAGCGGGATGTCCAAGCCCAGCTTTTTCATATTCAGGCTCATCTAAGGGAGTTTCTTTTTATTTTGATGAGCCCTATATGTTCTTCCTCTTCGATGGATTATACAAATTATCGAGAATTAACATAAAAAGCTGTACCAAATAAAGGGTACCTCAACTTCTACTATGTTTCTTTTCGATAGTTCGTTCAACTTTATAGGACCCAGCGGGATGTTCGAGCTTAAGACGATATTGATATGAAAGCATAACTCGAACATTAAGCTGGGTCAACGGATTGAATTAATATATAATTATAGTGGACCCAGCGGGATTTGGCCTGGATTCTTTCTTTATTTTTTTAGTATGTTTTTAGAATTTGTGTGATGTTATGCTGAGAATTGAGAATTCCAAGAAGATTTTTGATGAATTAGATAGCTCTCATTCTGATTTCATGGCCTCAACTGCGCTTTTCTTTGAGTGCCTCTTTCATCCACTCGCATAACTGACCAGGATCATAACAACTATTATACAGATTCTAATGGCGATTAGAAGACCTAAAACCTCCTACCATAACATATTTAACTCGGTTTTGAGTTTTACCGTTGATTACAGAACAAGAGGGAGTCCGTGAATGAAGAAGAACTCTTGAGACTCATTGAAGAAGCCTCAAAGGACAGGCGAACCAAATTAGATCTCTCACATAAAGAACTGACATCGTTGCCGCCAGAGATTGGGAAGCTCACCAACCTGAATACACTTTCTCTCGCCGGAAATCAACTGACATCGCTGCCGCCGGAGATCGGGAGGCTCATCAATCTGAATATACTTTCCCTTAGTGTAAATCAACTAACATCACTGCCGCCGGAAATCGGAAAGCTCACCCATCTGAATGCGCTTTCTATCAAGCATAATAACTTAACATCACTACCACCAGAGTTATGGCAGCTTACGAACCTGACCGAGCTTAACCTAGGTAGAAATCAGTTAACATCGGTGCCACCGGAGATTGGGAGGCTCTTTAATCTGAAGAAACTTGACCTATGGCGAAATCAACTGACATCATTGCCACCAGAAATAGGGAAGCTCACTAACCTGAAAAAGCTTAACCTCGGTGGAATTCCATTGACTTCATTGTCACCAGAAATAGGGAAGCTCGCAAACCTAGAAGAGCTTTACCTCGATGGAAATCCATTGACTTCATTGCCACCAGAAATAGGGAAGCTCACTAACCTGAAAGAGCTTCGCCTAGATGGGATTCAACTCACATTGTTCCCACCTGAGATTGTGAAGCTTACGAACCTAGCTAGACTTTCCTTTGAACGAAACCAACTGACATCACTGCCACATGAGATTGGTAAGCTCACCAACCTGACTTCTCTTAAACTCCAAAGAAATCAACTTACATCACTGCCACCTGAAATCGGGGAACTCACGAGTCTGACCGAGCTTGACCTCCACAGCAACATACTTACATCACTGCCGCATGAAATCGGAAAGCTCATCAATCTGAAAGGGCTTTCCCTCTTCATAAATCAACTGATAGAACTACCGCCGGAAATAGGGAAGCTAACTAACCTGAAAGTTATTAACTTAACCGGAAATCAACTGACAACACTGCCCCCCGAGATAGGGAAGCTTACAAACCTAGAAGAGCTTTACCTCGGTGATAATCAACTTACATCTTTGCCGCCTGAGGTAGGAAATCTCACAAACCTGAAAAAGCTTTACCTCTTCACAAATCAACTGACATTACTGCCACCTGAGATAGGGAAGCTCGCTAACCTGATAGCTCTTAACATACAGGGAAATCAACTGACATCACTGCCGCCGGAGATAGGAAAACTCACAAATCTAGAAGAGCTCGTCTCCAATGAAATTCAACTGAAAACACTACCACCTGAGTTGGTGAAGCTCACAAACCTGAAAGAGCTTTACCTTGGCGGAAATCAACTTACACCCTTACCGCCTGAGATAGGAAAATTCACAAACCAGAAAAAGAAAATCCAGCTTGATTTTAATCACGCTCAGTTTATTAAGA
>CBDUXN010000103.1:0-12117 GCA_965371185.1 uncultured Thermoplasmata archaeon | reverse complement strand
ATAACAAACCAATACACGCACACAATAGCCACCAAAACCAAACCCACCGCCCAGAAGGGAAATTGCTCCTCTGTAATGGCGTTACCATGGCTACTGGACGCTGTCTCATTGATATCTGGAGTTTCGATTTGCACCTCGTTTAGATATACATCCTCCTTTGGCCTTCCAACGTTCTCCCAGACTGGCGGAACGATTATGCCGGGCCTGGGATTGTTCTCCCCCCATACCGGGACTTCCGCAATTTCTCGTACGACCTCCATGCCTTCGATGACGATCCCGAATACAGCGTAGTCACCATCAAGGCCGTGTTGAGGGCCGTCGCAGATATAAAACTGGTCCTCGGCAGAGTCCGGGTCAGAGCTCCTGGCCATTCCAACAGCGCCATCAATATGGGTGGCATTAGGGTGTGTTTCCAGAGGGATGGTGCTGGAGCCGCCGCCGTCTCCTGTCTGAATAACGAAGTCGTCCACGATCCTGTGAAAGAGAACACCGTTATAGTGCCCTGATTCGGCGAGCTCGATGAAATGCTGGGTTGTTAAGGGCGTCCAGTTCTCATAGAGTTCGAATTTGATGATTCCAAAGTCCGTATCAAGAATCGCGATCCTGTTGATTTGTGATTGATCCTGCTTCAAGTCCTCCTGACCTGCTGCTAACGGGGCAAATGAAAGGGTAAAAATAATGAATGCGGAAAATGCAGTTGAAACGTATCCCATTTTCATGATTCTACAATCGGTTACGACCAATATATAATTTTCCGAAAGATAGTCGTAGGAGGTCTTTCCAACCGCCCTGCCTCCTTTCTGGAACCTGTTCATCCCACCACCCTACCTCTTCCACCCACCCATTTTCCTACCGTATTTGCTCATCTACCATCATCATTCCTGCCATCCTGCCCCCTCCTCTCACCCTGGATTACACACAATGTTAGGAAATCGATTCATCCCTCAGCTGCAAGCTTCGATATCTCGATTATCACCTGAACCGCCTTTTCCATGGACTGCACCGGTACGAACTCCTTTATGCTGTGGAAGTTGATTCCGCCTGTAAATATATTGGGTGTTGGAAGGCCCATAAAGCTAAGACGTGCCCCATCTGTCCCGCCCCGGACGTTCTTCAACTTAGGCTCGATACCAGCCCTTCTGCAGGCTTCCATTGCTATTTCCAGGACATGTGAATGTTTATCCAGCACCACCTTCATGTTCCTGTAGGATTCTATTATATCGATTATGATTTTAAAATCAGGGTAACGTTCATTCACCTTTCTCTTGATGTCCTCCAGAATCGCCTTCTTTTCCTGCATGCCCTCATCCATGAAATCACGGATTAATACCTTCATCACGCTTTCCTCTACGCAGCCATTGAATGTATTGGGATGAAAGTACCCTTCCATTCCCTCCGTGGTCTCAGGAGCCATGTCCATAGGAAGGAGAGTTATGAAATGTCCGGCAGCCCTCAACGAATTCCTCATCTTATCCTTGGCATAGCCAGGGTGGACGTTATATCCCTTGAATGTGATTTTTGCTGTGGCTGCATTGAACGTCTCGTTCTCGACTTCTCCAACTTCGCCGCCGTCAAAAGTGTATGCGAACTTTGAACCGAATTTTTCCACATCGAAGAATTTTGTTCCCTTGCCCACCTCCTCATCAGGGGTGAAGGCCACTCTGATTTTACAGTGCTTTATGGATGGGTCATTAACCATAACTTCCAGGGCGGTCATGATCTCCGCAACACCGGCTTTGTCGTCAGCGCCCAGTAGAGAATTACCGCTGGACGTTATTATGTCCTGACCCATGTACTCCTTCAGCTCTACATTTTCATCAGGGGATATCACAACATCTCCCTTGGGGAGTCTAATCTCCCCCCCGTCGTAATCCTTCCAAATGAGGGGCTCAGCGGCACCCGAGGCCTCGGGAGAGGTGTCCATGTGTGCAATGAAGCCTATGACCGGTTTATCTTCAAGCCCTGGGCTCGCAGGAAGTGTGGCCAATACAAGACAATGCTCGTCAACCTCCGCATCCTCCAGACCCAAGGCTTTCAGCTCCTCAACCAGCATCCTTGCCAGGGTGAACTGCTTATCTGTTGAAGGAACCTTACCCTCCTCAGTCTTGGATTGAGTATCTATCTTCACATATCTAAGGAACCTGTCTGCTACCGATTCTTCCATTACATCACCACTTATCTTGAGCTTCAGTGGGATAATGTATTACCTTTTATAATATTTCCCTATGGTCTGGTCATTGTGTATGTGGAGAGGGCAATTCCAATGACGGTGCGTTATTTTCAAAAATGATAATTTTGCGACAGCCTTTATATACTATAAGTGCGAATATTTAAGGTTCAATGAGCATCAAACTGCGAAATGAAAACGAGTTAATAAGGATGTGCAGGCATATAACGCTGATAAATCATTATCAGTCATATCAACAATATAGCAGTATGCCCGAAACCACCCTAATAATACGCAAATAGAATTTTTTTTAAAAAAAATGGCCATTAGTATGGTTTTCGCCTGTGCCAATCTATGGGAGATTCTAGTTTATCCGAAACTTATTTAGATGAAAAGTATTTATCCCCATCTGCCATATCTGAGTTACACGCTTCCACGATTAGATGGTGAAGATCATGGAAAAGGCCGAGAATTGCAGCTCATGCGGAAAAAGACTCGTGGGCTCTGGCACCACGACATTCCTCTGCCCCTCTTGCGGTAAAACCGTCATCGGGCGATGCATGCAGTGCAGGGATCAGAGCGTTAAGTACTACTGCGGGGAATGCGCTTTTCAAGGGCCGTGAAATTATCTAAAGGAGATGGGATTTTGGGAGAAGTTGCCATCATTTACAGGATCATGCCGGAAGGGACAGACATCGATATTGGGGAACTTGGACAGAAGGTCAGGGATGTGGCAAAAGATATTGCAAAACTCCAGGGCATGCAGGAAAAGCCTGTGGCCTTTGGGATCACAGCAATATTGATAAGGGTTATAATAGAGGACAAGGAAGGGGGCCCCGAGGAGATAGAGAAGGCGCTGTCAAGTGTAACAGGGGTTCAGAGCGTGGAAGCACTCGAGATGAGCAGGCTGTGATAGTTCCAGAGCAATCCCGTCCCTAAGCTTATGTCATGAAATCGCTTTGAGGAACGGGTTTATCCATTCCTGATATCCAGCTTATATCAAAATTCATACTTTCCAGTTAAAGGTTCCAATCCCAATTCGGTCAAGAACTTCTTTGGTGAGAGAAAATTGATTTTATCCTTGATTTTCATTTGTGTCAACCTTCGGTTGACGGTAATAAAGTAATCAGATTCTGAGGCGAAATATGCATTGACATGGGGCAGGTCATCTTCATCATCCACCAAATCCCGATATTTTCCCCCGATTTTATCGATCTCGTCCTTTCTGACCACGTGAAGTCCTTGTATGGTCCAGATGAAGACACGCATCCAGAAGGCTGTATCCTTGGAGTACCTCGATTTGAGGTTGTGCATCACTTCCTTGAAAGTATGAAACGAGACCACGGGAACGAACAACCCCTTGCTCGCCGCCTGGATCACGAGCTCCGAGTTGCTGATATCCTCCTCTAAGAAAATCAAGAAGATATTTGTGTCGAGGTAGGCTTTTTTCAACACCATATCTCCTTATATACAGCTTTCCTGGATTTCTTGGCTGACTTTAAAAGTTCAGCCTGCGGGATCTTCTTCCTGCCCCCCTTTTTCAGGTCTGCCAGCACTCTTTTTGAGGTCTCGTGTATCTGCAAGCGTACGGCGCTCTTGATAAAATCCGTTCGGCTCGTGAAGTATCCATTTTCGATGGCCTCATCGATGAACTTATATTCGGCCTCCGGCAATCTAACGTGAGCAACCTTCGACGGCATGAACATCACTTTGTATACACTATGTGATACAAATTATTTAAACTTTTTTTATCGAATCGTTCAAAAAATTGAACTTTCAGGAAGAAGTGAAAATCAACCTATTTCTTCCCTCCTCAGCTCAGTGCGCGAACGCTTGGAGAACCGCGGTTTTTTTGGGGTATTTTAATATCACATTCCATCAAGAAATGCACTATTTTTCTTCCGATCAAAACAGACCTTAAACTCTGATAGAATATCCTTGAAGCCAATTATCAAAGGCACTTCATCAGTTAAAGCCAAAAAAGCCTTCATTTCAAGTTCTTTCGAAGTGTTACCAGATTCATCTATAAACTGAGCAATTATTCGCCCGACATCACAAGGGATTCTACATTCTGTTTTGCTTGAAATACCTTGAATATCGTATGACCCTATATTCTTTATCTTTATACTTTTCCAAATTGATTTAGGGAGGATTGATGTATGGGCTCCCGTGTCTATGATAGCGTCCATAGGCGTTGACCATCCTCTTGGAGTTTTGAATACAATCCATCCCATCAATCGAGTCAGTATGTATTCTTCATCATCAGAAAGTTCAGAAAGAACCGCATCAATGAAGCTCCCAACCACAGCAAGCTGTGGGGTATCTCATGGACGGCCCCAAGGCATTGGTTTGGCTGTGAAGGGAATACCCAACCGCAGCAAGCTGCGGGGTATTTCGATAAAGATAAAATGTAGATTGATTTTAGTAGACATGATGGCCGCACCCAATAAATGTGGAGTATATCAAGGATCGACGGGTTTTTTTTCTAGCGTTTCTTTCCACTCTACTTAGGATCTTCCCAGAACTGATCACTTTTTTACCTACCACAGCAATCCATTTATCAGGGTACTTCCTCAATAATTCTGTATAGTTTTCTCTGACCCACCGTGCATCCTCCCAGAATCCCTTGGGCACATTATGTAATTTTGGCATTTGTACACCTACATTCTATATTATCTTCAACTGATAAATATTTATTCTCCTATAAATTGAATTCCATCGATTTCCGACTACCTCTACTTTCTGACATATGCAATCTATCCTCTGACCCAACCAACCGAATATACTTGCTAATGGTAGCGTTGCCTAGGAACACCTCAAAAGCCAAATCTCTAACCCTAACCTCAAACGTTTCATATTCTCCAGTTGCTTTATCAATTTTTTTTTCGATCTTCTCTACAGAAACGAAATCGTTCCTCACGGTTATAGCATCAATAAACTTATCTAACTCCTCTTCCTCACATTCGCAAATTACTTTGACATCACCGTTCCTAAGATTCTCTGCATATCCTGTAAATCCCATCTTTATTTAATTATATGGTAGATGTTTTTTCCCTGTCAGCCAAAGATGCGATCGAGATGGGGAGGCTTTTGTAGCCAACAATCTATATCATCACCCTCAGCTCGACCTCGTCCCCGTCCTTGAGGGAAAGGGTTCTTCTCAAATGCGCCTTGGAAATGACCTCTATCACATTCTTGTAATGGGACCTTTTGGGTAGCACGACCGCGCATTGCACATTATCAATAGCAGCCCTAAAGCATTTCACTTCTCCGAATGTTCTCCCGCCCTTTCTGAAACCCTCTATTTTGATGCCCTCCGAGTTTTTTAGGAGTTCCAGATCGCGCAGGTACTTTTGCGGAACCTTCAGATTCAAGGTGCCTTCATAGGGCTCCAGGTTCAGCTTCGCACTGAACTGCTTGGTGTACCCCTTCTGGGTTATGTAGTACCTGCCCTCGCCGAATCCTGTGGTTACCACGCCCTTTATCATCAACTTGCCGGGTGCTTCGAAAATTCGCTGATAATCTGCAAATTCTTTTCTGACGGTGTCTATGCCCTTCTCGGAGAGCTTTATCATCTGCCTTCTGGCGCCCAATTGCCTTTCGATATATCCCTCTCCTACCAGATCTAGGATCCAGTTCGAGGCCGATTGCTGGCTACTTCGCATCTCCTTTCCGAGCTCCCTGGAAGAGACGGATACCGGACTGTTTACAGCGCCCTTCAAGGCCAATATCTTCAAAACTCGTACCAATTTTGCCTGTTCCATGAACTCGATTTTTTGTAATACAATAGGTGATATTTATCTCTTACCATTTTTTTGGTAAATACTAAGATTTTAAGGGATATCCAATGCAAGGTAAGATTTTTGACGGAGGTATATGACCCTCACTCCCTCCTCCTTCAGCCTCTTTCTCAGGGCTTTGTCGTTTGTCAGGACATGGGCATTCATCTCCTTGGCCAAACTTAGAATGGATTCATCCCCTTTTCTCTCCGTTTCAATCACCCTGTAACTCCCTGCAACCCTCAGCGCTGCCTTTGCATGCCTTACTTCTATGTTTTTCAATTCGAAAATTACAGAAGAGGGGATCAATATCTCATAGGCCCCTAAGATCCTGGAGAGCTCGTTCTCCAGATCGATCCTGAATTGAAATTGCATCAGCAAAGCGTTCGTATCGAGTATTACAGGGGTAGGGGTCGTTTTGCGGTTCATATACACCAACTAACGCCTCAGTAAAAAAATCTCAGCTGATGGTTCCGTAGCCGATCAATCTCCATTTTCCCCGAATACGCCGACTGATTGCCACCCTCTGGCCGTCCTCGGCACACACAGGTATCTTTAGAGAAACATCCACCTCGTCACCTCTGGCGCTGGTCACCATACCAACTGTAGTAGTGGTGCCTATGCTCAGCATCAAAGGCTCTGCGGTTTTTATATCCTCCACCTTAATATCCTCGGCAGAGCCCACCACAAAATCTAAAAGATGGACCTTTATCGTGAAACTTTCCCAGATATTTGGTAATGTTCCAGGAATACCCATAACCTTTCCGGTCAGTGCATCGGATTTTGTGAGAACTGGGTCAAGCAGGGTGCCTATTCCAACCAATCCTCCTGCACCTATATTTTTATGGGATTTACCGCCAGAGAAAAGGGAGCTTACCTCCGTCAATATGTTCTCCAATCTCTTTTTTCCTCCTTCCTCTATCTCTCTCCCAGGGGCGATTTCGATCTTGTCCCCGACGTTGAGGTTGCCCTGTATCAATGAGCCTCCGATAACACCGCCTTTGATGCTATTTGGTCTGCTGCCCGGCGTGTTGATGTCAAAAGAACGAGCGATGAACATCCTTGCAGGTTTGTCAACTTCCACATCCGGAGTGGGCATCGTTTTTTCTATGGCCTCGATGAGGACATCCAGATTTGCATCGTGATGTGCGGAGACGGGTATTATCGGCACCTCCTCTGGTATCGCTTCCTTAATGAACCCTTCGATTTCCTCGTAATTCTCCATGAGTGTGTCCTCGTTCACTATGTCGATCTTGTTCTGAACAACGACGATGTTCTTTACGCCTGTTATTCTCAAGGCCATGAGATGCTCCTTTGTTTGGGGCTGTGGACAGTTTTCGTTGGCGGCGATCAACAACAGAGCACCGTTCATAATGGCCGCACCTGAAAGCATGGTTGCCATTAGGGTTTCGTGACCTGGGGAGTCGACGAACGATACTGCCCTCAGAAACTCGGTTTTTTCCCCGCATATTGGACATTTCTCATGTGTGGAGTAGCACTCAGGCTCAGAGCATTTAGGGCATTTGTAAAAGGCGGTATCCGCATACCCGAGCTTGATGGATATGCCCCTTTTTATCTCCTCTGAGTGTCTGTCCGTCCACTCTCCACTGAGGGCCTTGGTTAAGGTGGTTTTGCCGTGATCGACATGACCCACCATACCTATGTTCAGCTCCGGTTGTTTCTTTACCCTCATTTGGTTTCCTCTTCCTTGAGCAGATCCTCAATGGATTTTGAGCCGTGAGTCGTGATCTTCATATTGATCTGAACGGTATCCGGAGAGATCGTGTTTCCCCTCACCGTTCGCCTGCGCCTCACACCTTTATCCTTCGGATGGAATCCCACACTTTCTGTAATAAGAACCTTCCTTCTCCTTGCCCCTGGGACATCCTTCCTCATTGGGAAGCCGTCCTTGTCGCTCCCACCTGTAACCACCAACTTATAGCCCGGCAATCCCACGAAAATCCCGTCCACCTCATCCCCGATTCTCTTGCCCACCAGGGAGTTGGCATGATGGCCTTTGACTTCCCACTGATAGGTCTTTCCAGACTTGGGATCCGCGATAATGGTTTTGAATTCTACCATGGGCACTCCTCATCATATTATAGCTTGTGAAAGTGCCTTAAGGTTTTTATTCGATATAAAGTTATTTGAAACCTGTTGGCGAAAAGACGGGGATTGGATGTGTTTGTCACCATCCTCCTGCCGACCCACATTTACATAAATTATAAATATTAGTTAAAACATGTGTATTTTGAGGGTTCAGCCCCAGGTATCCATGGAGTCTCAAATAGCGAACTTGATAAAAATGGAGAGCGAATTAATGGATAAAAAAATCGAGCTCAAAATAGATAAAAATGATGATTCTATAACGCTTCAAGACGTTGTGAATAAGATCCAGGAGCTACAGGAGAAGAACCCAGATCTAGACGTATTTTTTGACGGCGATGAATTCGCTGTTTGCAGCAGACCCAAGAATAGGGGGAAGTAAGCAACTTGAGCGGGATAAATCGATTGATTTTGGATGTTTTGAAACCACATCACCCTTCCATCGTTGAGGTATCGAAGCAGCTCAGCGAACTGAACGGCGTTAGTGGCGTGAACTGCATGCTGGAGGAAGTGGACAAGGAGACCGACAGCCTCAAGATAACCATTGAAGGAACTGACATAGATTACGAGAGTGTGGAGAAAACCCTGGAAACCATGGGGGCTGTCATTCATTCGGTGGATTGCGTCTCCGCGGGCAAGAAGATAGTGGATGCAGTTGAAACGCCGCAGGATAGGTAGAATTTTCACCCAGTCAGCGCCTTCCCTACCGCCTTCATGATCTCGGACTTAGACATTTTTTTCTCAACCAAAATCCGGCCTCTCTTCTTGTACCAAAACCTAGGATACGATTTGTCCTTTTCTACGACTGGATTCAAGCCGAGTGTTTTTGCAGCCTTCTCGATATCTTCCACAGTGGGCGATGGCTTTGCCAATGCTTTCGGGACCCTTCTACCTTCGGCTCTCGAATATTTTGAAGTGAAATATTCAGGGTAAAGAACGATTAAATTCTGCTTTCCTTTTGGCATTCCCCTTCCCTACTTCGAGATTAAAATCGCGTTGATGATGCCGTCCTGACCTGGACGGGATGTGACCTTGGCCTTTCCGAGCTCAGTCTGTATTATCGCTCCCTTGGTTATGATGTTCCGCTGGACATAGTGGGGATTGCTGGGATTTTCCAGCACGCTTATGATCTTCACCCTCTTTATCTGGTTCTTCTTGGGGATCACGACATTTGCTTTTTCTACACCCAGGATCCTTACCTTTTGATTGTCCCCTCTTACCCTGGCGAACTTCTTTCTTTCAGCTCCAATGCTCGTCACCTGGGCCTCCGCCCCTATCTCGAACTTCCTCTTCTTTCTTGAGCGGCGAAGTCTTCCGCCCGATGGTTTTCTCTGCGATTTTCCCTGCCAAAGTCCCATTTTTCCATTCTCCGGCTTGGTTTTTTGCCTCAATGGTTGGAGTATTATAAAAAGATTTGTGTTTTCCCAATATAATGGGCAATTTAGGCCCAATTTCGGCCTTTCTCACATGCCTTACCCACCGCCTTACCCCCTCCACCCGCCCTTTTTAACAGAATAGTTATATTACAAAATACACATATAGACTTATATAAAGCAGAATCGAAGTGAGGATTGTATGGACAAAAAAAGGATCGTAATGCTGATTATACTTATCATTGCAGTCGTGTCGTTGCTCTTGGTAGCCTGGTGGATGCTCGGGTCGGAGAATGGAATCATTCCGTGGGATGATGATGGAAACGGTGAACCGCAAATTTCGCGAACTGAATGGGCCTTTGAGTACACGCAGATAGATGTTATGAACCGCGATGGTTATTACGGGGTAGGAGTGGTCATAGGGATAGTGGATTCAGGCATTGATATCGCGCATACAGATCTTGATCATATCAACATCACAGCTTGGAAAGATTATATAAATGGAATGACGGAACCTTATGACGACAACGGCCACGGCACGCATATTGCAGGAATAATCGCGGCCCAGGGAAGGATAGATGGTATCGCGCCCAAAGTAAGAATGATCGTGGTCAAGGCGATATCCTCCGCTGGCTCAGGGACAGATTCCAATGTGGCAAGTGGCATAGATTTCTGTGTCGAAAATGGTGCAGATGTTATATGTCTATCGTTGGGCGGAGGAAGATTGCCTATACTTGGTAACGAAGCAGAGCAGGCCTGTAGAAACGCCATCAACCAAGGCGTTTTTGTGGTGGCCGCAGCAGGGAATGAGGGTGAGGAACAGGGCGAGAATGATGATGTTGAAAGCCCTGCATTTGTCGAGGACGTTATTGCTGTTGGTGCAATAGACGAGAATAAAGTCATTGCGCCGTTCAGCTCAAAGGGCGATAACGATGGCTTGTCTCCATACCTACCAAATCCCCCTGATACAGATAGACAAGACCCCAACAAAAAACCTGAGCTTGTCGCACCTGGTGTGGAAATCGTTTCCACATGGCTGGATGACGAATATGCAAAAGCCAGCGGAACTTCCCAGTCAACAGCATTCGTGGCTGGGGGCATAGTCCTGCTCCTGGAAGCCCATCCCGAGTATCAGAGGGAGGGAACAAGCGGTGGAAGTGCCAGCACCATAACCCAATTCAAGAACATATTTGAGGACACCGCAGAGAAATGTTCTGGTCAGGACACCCCCCATGACGATCATTACGGTTATGGGTTGATAAAGGTGAAAAGCGCCAATAACAGGCTATAGGATTGTTCAAGGGTTGTCGAATTTGGTCCATCACCTTTTCTCCCTCTCCCACCCTATCTCATTTGTAATAATCGTAGGATCCTTTAAGATTGACATTCACGGTCATCCCTTCCATAACTTATTTTAATCAGAAACTCGATTCTTACCAACGTCGGGAGAAGGCGGACAGCCAACGGTTCCCTCCTTTGGAGGTTCGAACTGAGGAAAGTCCCCCCTCCTTGAGAAAGGTGGATCCACGCAAGTGGATAGGGCGAGAGTCCTGGCATCCTGAGACAAAATCAGGCTTGGTGCGAAATCACCAAGATGGAGCAGAAACGACACAGCCAATCCATTTCTGCTTTGCAGAATCGGAATGATGAGCCCGGCTCTGACGACCGGATTGGATTTGGTGAAACGGCCATCCCCACTGGAGCAAGTCCAAACGAACCGGGATGACATCTCGAGACCGGTAGGTAGGACGCTTAGTCGAATGCTGTCAGCGGGTTTTACCCGTCAACAGAAGGGGGCTTATGTCCTTCACCCGACACTTGATCTTGTCAAAAGTGCATTGTGCTATTTTAGGGCGGGATTTATAGAGTTTAATTAAGCTTATATAAGTGCTATTAATGTATTTGACTTGTAAGTCAGTGTAAATGGTTCGTGGGAATCCCGTAGAGGTACGATTATGGATAAGAAAAAAATCGATAACTACACCAAATTTTGGTTAGCCTTAATAGTGATAGGTTTCTCAGGAATATTTGCAGCTGCAGCCATAGGAATGGGATCTAATCCATACGTTTTTCTTTTACTTTGGTGGGGATTTATATGTATTTTGGTCACAGCGTATGGAGTACTCAGCAAGAGTGACAAGATTGTTGGTTATTCAATATCGAATTTAATGTTATCCTTTTTTATTATTCTTATAGTAATTGAAATGACAGATCCTGTTAAACCCAGTTTAGGATTAATTTTAATTTATATCTATATATTCACGTTGGGGATTGTGTCTTTATTTGGGACATATTTGGACAAAATACGCTGGGTACAAACAGATATGTATTATCAAATGTTAGAGGAATACCGCTCTAAGCAGAAGGGTAAAAATTAAAAAAAATGAGAGATTTTCTACCCAAATTCTCAAACATTTGAGAGGAAAAGGAGGCTTATGTCCTTCATATGGAAATTATCGATTGAAAGAATCTTTCGGTATAGAAAATTTACATATTTGCGCAATTGGATTTGCCCTGTACAATAACCCAATTGCGCTTAAACCCGACACTTTTGTTTACCCCTTCTTAGACGGTAAAATGACATAAAAATATAGGCTACAAAAGGAAGTTTATGTTACCCAATATAATCAATTTTTTCCATTTATGTGGGTAAGGATTGTCTTCACGTACAACTACGAACGCTATCAGTGTA
>CBDUXN010000102.1:0-12144 GCA_965371185.1 uncultured Thermoplasmata archaeon | reverse complement strand
CTTCATCAAAACCAAGATATTTTCAACAATTGCAGAGGCACAGGCTCCTGATTGGAGCAGATTGGTTTTCTCATACGGTGTCGTCACTACGTTCCTGGCCTTCTTCGCGATTTTGCTCATGATAATAAGGGTTGCAAAGGGTGTCAGGGCCCATTACCTGTTCATGACGATTTGGGGCGTCACAGCAATTTACATGGCAATGTCGGCCACGCGGTTCGTGTTCAATGCAGGTCCCGTGTTCGCCATACTATCGGGATGGATGGTATTCAGCCTCATCATGAAACTCGACTTCCGTAAAATGCTGAAGGGCTACAGGGGTCTCAAGGGCGGAGGAAGGTTCTACGCCATGAGAAAGAGCGTCAAGGTAAGGCATATCGTGGGTGTGTTGTTCTTAATTTTCATGATATTCCTGCCGAACATCTGGCTCGGCTGGGATGCCGGGATACCATACGAAGGAAAGAAGAAAATGGATCTTGCAGTTTACGATACCTTTCCAGATTTCATGAAGCCTGAGGAGTACAGTTCCGACAAATGGTCAGCTGAAGGGATCGATGCCTATCCTGGCGGCATAGGCAACAAGTACAACAGAACACGTCTTGACCAGCTGTGGTACTTCGGCGCTTTCGGCCATGCCTTCCCCAGGGATTATTGGATAGATGGTATGGAATGGCTGTCAGAACAGGACCAAGATCTTCCCATCGAGGAGAGACCTGCTTTCATAAGCTGGTGGGACTACGGTTTTTGGTGCATCTATCTCGGAGAACATCCCACGGCAGCAGATAACTTTCAGGGTAGAGTACAGTTTGCTGGTTCGTTCATCTCATCTCAAAATGAAAGCCAGGCGGTCTCTTTAATGGTTGCCAGGATCCTCGAAGCGGATAAGGCGAATTACCAAAAAGAGCAAGGTAAATTCCGGCTGCATGACGGGGTGAGGAGCATACTTGTCAAGTACTTCGGCCAGGAAAAGGCGGATGAAATAGAGGATGTTGTCGTTAATCCATCAAAGTACGTGGACGAGCTTCAAGATAATCCTGACCGCTATGGCCACTATTCTGCAGATTTGTTCGAGGATATTACGCCCATTTACGCCATTCTTCAGACCTGGATCCCGGAGCTTCTTTCCGATGACGAACGAATCTGGCTCCTTCACGACATCCAGGAGGAGACAGGCGATAACTTCAGGTACTTTGCCATCGATTCGAGACTGTTTCCCTTCGGACCTGGGAACACGGGCATATTTTACGCTCCTTTGAAGCTGTCCGACCACAGGATAAACGAATACAACGAACCTTACGATTATCTTCGCACTTATATCGTAGATGTTAATGGCAGGGAGTACACCTACGAGGAGTGGGAGGTAGCCACTGAGAAAGATCCAGATCTGAGGGCCAGAAAATCTGAATTAAGGTATCTTGATCCATTCCTCAATTCCATGCTTTATAAGTGCTATTTAGGCTATACATTGGACGATATAGGTGCCGAGGATCAGAGCGGGTCAGACCCGTATAACAAGAACGTCCAGCCCTATCTTCCTGTGGTACATGACCAAGCCTATCTTCCCATGCAGGGATGGATGATGAAGCATTTTCAGCTCGTTTACAGGACGGGTTATTGGAGCCCGCACAACAGGAGCGTTGCTGACTACCATCCAGATGATTGGGAAGCGAT
Organism: uncultured Thermoplasmata archaeon; assembly: GCA_965371185.1. Taxonomy (GTDB): domain Archaea; phylum Thermoplasmatota; class Thermoplasmata. The sequence goes on along the minus strand of CBDUXN010000102.1, from coordinate 10,476 downwards.
GAACTTCGATGATGCTCAAGAGATGAAAAATGACCTTGAAAGCGACGGTATTGACAACAACAACAACGGGGAAACCGATGAAGAGGGAGAGGGCGGTGATGTGAGATGGGGTATCAATTCAGGTGTGGTGTTCATAAAATATTATGAAGGCGCTTACCTGAACGGCACGGTCACGACATCGAACGGTGCTCCCGTTCCAAATGTCAGAGTTACTGTTCTGGATGAATACATGATACCACACGATACGAATTTTACTGATGAAAATGGCAGCTATAACCTCATCGCCCCTGCAGGTAACGTATCGGTGCATGTTTCCGCAGGGGGAATGGATCTTAAATCACAACAGTATATCGGCGGCAACGTTATGTATCAGATTGGAGAAATCTGGATCAACGATACAAACATCAATATTTCGGATGATCAGGTCATGAGGCGAAACGTGGATGAAGATGGTGACGGGATATGGGATTACAACATCGTCCAGGACTTTGAGATCGAAGCCTGCAGGCTCAACGGTAGTGTCTATTGGGACATGGATTCAAACGAGAATTTGAATGAAGGTGACTACGACATTTCCGGTGCGAACATAACGGTAACTAATACGGATCTGGACATAGAATATTCCGTATTTTCAGAAGACAACGGGACATTCTTGTTCGACGACCTTACTCCAGGGGAATACGAGATCAGTCTTGAGATTCAAGGCCATACATTGAAGTTGGAAGCCACTGAGGAGTTCGTCATGCCTGGTCAGGAAAAAACCAAGGATCTCGGGGCAAAGCCCGCCAAATTATTCGGGAAGCTCAATTCCATCTCGGGAGAGAATATCGCTGGAGAGGAGATTAAATTAATCGACAATACCAACGAGACCACGATAACGGCATACACCGATTCTGAGGGGAATTACAGTTTCGAGCTACTGCTCCCTGGGAATTACGCGATATCCGTCGATGGCGTTGGCTTCGAGGCCTATAGGGATGAAATGACCCTGGCTGAAGACGAGTCCATTGAGAAAAACATGGTTCTTCTGACAAGCACGGATGTAAAGGGCACTGTAACCAACGCTGAAACCGGCTTACCAATAGCCAACGTTACCATACGATTCGAAGGCCTGAAAGAGTACCAAGGCATCGTTCGGTTCGTACGAACAAACGAGTCCGGGTTCTATACACTGGATATCAGGAACGGCAGATATAGGATACAGATAAAACATGACCTTGGTGAAGAAACACCTTATACATACTTTAGGGAAATCGAGCTTCAAGGAGGCCCTGTTACCTATGATATCCAGCTGGAACGAGGCGTGGAAGTATTCGGCACGGTGTTCAACGACATGGATGGAAATGGAAGCGCCGATGCAAATGAAACGATGAATGAAATTTATGTATTCTTCCAAAATCCAGAGGTCTATGTCTCTGGCGTTTCAAATTCAACAGGATATTATCGTGTGTTCCTGTCTCTGGGTAACTACACCGTTAATGCCGAGGGAGGAATGGGAATATTAAACGACACTTATTCGTATTGGAGCACCTTAAATTTAACTGAAGCCGGACGGGTGGAGTACAATATATCGTTCGAAGAAGCTGAGAGGATAACTGGAGTAACATACCATGATCTCAACAAAAACACCCTAATAGACGAGTCAGAAAGACTGCCGTATGTCGAATTGAATTTTACAGATGAAGATGGGATATCTTTTATAATCACAACCAATGATGATGGCGAATATGACATACATCTACTAAATGGGAGTAATTATAGTGTAATCGCTGAGCAATTCGGCTTTGATCCTTTCACTTTGCCTTTAATGAACATATCAGATTTGGCTTCACAGAGCTATTTCAACATGACACCTACGAAATTTACGGTCTCGGGAAAAACCCAATATGAGAGCTCCGCCGTGGGAAATGTGAACATCTCATTTTTAGCGGTTAATGAGACCGGAGGGGAGGATGCCAATGCTTCCTCAAATTCCACTGGAGATTATTCTACGAATCTCATGCCTGGAGAATACCGTATCTTCGTAGACTTCAATACGATCGAAGCAGGCAAACCCGTGAGATACCTGTACAACGACACCATTAACCTGGATATTGGTGAGGGGAACAGGATACTTGATTTGAACCTTACAAAGAAGGTAAAGATCAACGGCACCGTAAACGGTACATCTGAAAATGTCACAATTTATTTCGAAGCAATGAATGAAAGAGTTGCAGCAGAAAACACTACAACAATAAACGGAAGCTTCGAGATATTCATCGTTCCTGATGAGTATATGGTTAGGGTTGATCATGAAATAGATATAACGACACATTATGTTTACCTTAACATTTTAAATCTTTCCGATTCTCAGACCCTAGAACTGAACCTCACATTGGGAACAAGGATATTGGGTGAGATCGAATACGACGGGATTGATGAAAGCGAGGTGGAGATATCCTTTTCTAATAACGGCTCGATGAGGGATACATCTGACCATGCCGGAATATACGAGGTGTTCCTACCGCCGAATCGAACTTATGAAATAACCGTAAACCAGACCGTATACGATGATGATAACGAGTATTGGTACAATTATAGCGGGAACATAGCTGTAACCGATACACCGGTTTTCGATTTCGACATCGCAATCAAAAAGTTCATCAAGATCAGCGGCCAAACTTACATCGATTGGAACGACGACGGGGATTTTGATCCGGAAGAGACAATTGACAATATAACAATTGAATTTGACAAAGACGGGGATATCATAACCGCGGTTTCAAACAGCACTGGAGCCTACGAGGCATTCCTTGAGCTTGAGGAGGAATTTGAGTACACATTGAGTTCCGACTTTGCCATTATAGATGAGGATATAACGATAACTGCTGAGGATGACGATGATCCAATAGACATACAAGTCATACCTGAGAATTTAACCTTAAGCGGGATCACCCTGAGTGATGAGAACCCGTTGGGTCACACCTCTTTATTGTTCTCAGCACTGAGCTCAACAGCCATAAACACCACGACAATATCAGATGCCACCGGAAATTACAGCGTCGAACTCTCATATGGTGAATATGTATTATACTGTAAGAAGGTCTCCGGCTCCGAGGTCTTCGTGTACTTTGACAAGATAACCGTCGGACCGCGGGAGAATCTGGTGGTCGATCTAAACCTAACTTCCGGTTTAAAGGTTGGAGGCAAGGCCTATTACATCAACTCCACAGGGGAGAACCTCAGCGCTCAAACGCAAATTAACTTCGAGGGTGAAGCTGAGATAGCAGCAAACTCAAACGAGAACGGTCAATTCGAGCTCTGGCTTCCCAACGGAACTTATCAGATAACAACCGAGATTACGACCACAGAGTACAACATGTCAATGGAGTACGAGTACGAAGATAATCTGGAAATAAATGAGGACACAGCACTGTATATCGAACTTTCCAAGATCAAAATATATGCAGTGGAACTGGATTGGATCGAGGACGTTGCGGCAACAATCCCGCAGAATGGAAGCGTTACCTACAATATCAGCGTAAATAATACGGGTAATATAGAGGATTCCTACCGCATACTGAAAAGTGGTGTGCCGGACTGGAACATCACCTTCCCAGAAAAAATTTCATTGGGCATTAAGGAATCGCAGATAATTCAGGTTCATATCCAGACATCTACGTACGCTGTTGTGGAGCATGGTACAATTTTTATTACTGCAGCATCACAGGGAGATGTCGTAGTAAATAATAATGCCGAGGTAGTGGTGAATATCACGAAGATACCCATGGCTGCGAATTTATCAAAAGAGGATCTACCAATTGTTGCGAAGAACAATACTTTAACCTATCCCCTGAGAATTGAGAATATCGGCAACGGAAAGGATACCTTCAACCTGAGTTTATCAGACGTGCCGGCCGACTGGAATGCTACACTGACTGAAACTGGTTTGGAATTGTTCGCTCAGGAGTCCAAAAATATCAATTTAACGATCATCATACCCTATAATACCACGCAGAGGGAAGCAGTGATCACCCTGAGGGCAGACTCAGAGGTTAACATGACATCCACGTTAGAAATCGAGATCTCGCTACCCAATCTGGATATAGGGGAAGACGATGTAATAGTTGAAGAAGGGGAAGAGGTCTCTCCTGGAGCGCTGAACACGGCTCCGATACCAGGCTTTGAGGTTCTTGCAGTGATTTTTGCACTATTTGCAGTAGCTGTCATGAAGAGAAGGAGGGATGTGCGATGAGATTACAAATAAAAAGAAAGTCAACCCGGTACCCCATATTACAGCAGCTCTGCATTTCGTTCATACTTTTAATGCTTATCATCTCGATTCAGAATCAAACCGTTGCACAGTCGGATGAGGTTCACGTTTTCATAGAAGGCCCGAACAAACTGCGAGAAAACACGACAGCTGAGTACACCATCGAGATAACTGGAGAACCTGTGGAAGAGGGGGGTGCATGGGAATTCGAGGCGAGTTTGGAGGACGAGGAAGGTCAGTCGGTTGATGGTGTAGTAATGCCTGATAAGGGCAAAGCCCTAACCAACTCCTTCAAGGTTAATGTAACCGCAAATGTGACCGAGGGTAAGAAAACCCAAAGCATTAGATTGATCATCAACGGTACATTTTCGATCTTTAACGAAACGAACGATACGATTGTTGTCTGGAGTGGTGAGAAATCCAAAAAGATCGAGGTGTTCGAGCCCATCCCCGTGAACATAATAGCCAAGGTGAGCAACAGGGCGCAGATGGATGTGAAGGATGTTGTTGTCTCATTCTATGTTGAAGTGGAGACCGATGGCGCGAAAGACTGGCTTTACATAGGGAACAAGACGGTCGATATCCCAGCGAACAGCACTGAGAAAGTGGAGATTCAATGGCTGGCCTCCAGGGATCATATTGGAGAGCATGTTGTTGAGATAAGAATAAACGAGGAGGGGACACTGCTTGAATTTGACAACGGCGACAATACCATGCAGATAACAATATATGTGGGTGACAGACCCGAACGGGTCGAGGCACCAATAATGTTCTTCAATACAGGGGTTGTGTACCTCATTGAGGTTCTTGCGTTTTTCTTCCTTTTCGGTGCCTTCATGATGAGAAGGAGCACACTTCGAGGCAGGAGTTACTACGGCGGTAGGGCCAATTACACCATGTATTTTTTTGGACTGATCCTTATCGTCCTCAGCCTGCCGGTGTTCCAAGTGAGCCAGGTCAATGCAACCGACCCGGATGCAACAGGCGATTCCCTTGAGAGGTTGATACATGGAATAGCGATCTTCATATTCGGATTTCTCATTATACTGCTAAACTGGGACAGGACAAGGAGGAAAAGAAGGTAGTTATTTCTCAGCCTTTTTTAGATATTCCGACGGTATCGAATCTGTGATAAAAACGGTCTTCCCTGCCCTCTGTATCACTATACCCTTCTCAATGGCCTTCTTTGCATCTATAGAGAGTATTATCGGTGCTTCCACCCTGTGCTTTCCAGCTATCTCCGCATCCTCAAATGTCTTGCTCAAGTGAACCATCTTTCTATCGGAAGGTCTTATTCCCGTTTCAAGCAGTATGTCCACTTCCTCCTCTGTCGTAGGGTAGAAGAGCAGATTTGGGATGTTATCCGTGGGCAGTTCCAGCTCCACATCGAAAGAATGACCGTATGTGGCCCGGATCGCGCCGTTCTTGGACTGGTACCTTCCCTTGGGGTCGGTTTCTATCAATGCATGAATGTGATGTGGTCTCAGCCAGTGCAGGTCACTTCGTCTCAGCTGAATTGCCTGTATGAACTCCCTCATGTCCACCCATCCATGGTCGTCCATCCTCAACCCGAACCTCTCTGGAAAGTGTCGGAGAACCCCGGCTAAAAGCCTTCCCAAATGGTCTATCTCAATGCTACTGGATAAAAATTTCCCCTCCTCTCCGCATATGGGGCAATCTTCTCCTCTGAAATATCCGTGTTCTCTGCATTCCCTTAGCATAGATTATCTTCAACCGTATTGTCGGAAGGGAATAAAAAACTGTCGAATTGCATGTTTCTTGAAGGTTATTACGAGATGTTGTTCACCTCCCTCGAAACTGGAAATACAAAAAAGTTAAATACAGGAGAATGGAATAGGGTAAAACGAAGTGAAAACCCATGCAAGGACTGGAATGGATAATTCTGTTGATAGTAATAGTCGTAGTATTCGCTTTTGGAGGAAAGAAGATACCTGAACTGGCAAGGAGCCTGGGCAGGGCAAAGGGCGAGTTCGAGAGAGGCAAACGGGATATAGAGAAGGAGATCAGAGAGGAAGATAGGACAGAAACCCCTAAGAAAAAGGAGAGCAGTGTCGTCAGGGCAGCCAAGGACTTGGGCATCAAGACAGAGGGAAAAACCGAGGAGGAGCTCAAGAAGGAGATAGCAGAGAAGATGGCGAGCTCCTAAACAGGCCAAACCCCTTAACATTCTTTTCAATTGCATATTCCATCCAACTCAAATTGCTTGCTCAACAGCCATTTTTTTATCAATTTAGAGAGCGTTTCGGGACATCCCGGGGTAGCCCCCCAGAAAATTTATTTAGGAGATATTTTAAATACCAATAGACCATATCCGAACAAAAGGGCTAAAATATCTGGAGGCGGTGATATGGTGGATGAATTCACAACAGTAATCGAAACAAAAGATCTGTCGAAGAGATTCAAAGAAGTGCAGGCCGTGGACAGCCTGAGCATGGCCGTGCGCAAAGGCGAAATCTTTGGATTTTTAGGGCCCAACGGCGCCGGAAAGACCACCACCATTAAGATGATAATGGGCCTTACACATCCCACTGGTGGGGAGATGTTCATTTACGGAAATAAAGCAGGCCCTGATTCAGTTGAGATACGCAAGGATATTGGATTTCTGCCGGAGCGTATTTCGTTTTACGATAATCTCACCGCCATGCAAACATTAAAATTCTTCTGCGAATTAAAAGGCGAGGACAAATCCATATCCGAATCGCTTTTGAAGGAGGTCGGTCTTTACGAAGTAAAGGACAGGAAGGTGGGCACATTCTCAAAGGGTATGGTACAACTGCTGGGTGTGGCCCAGGCGATGATCGGAAGCCCTTCAATATACATTCTGGACGAACCAATGGGAGGTTTGGATGCTAGATGGGTTAAGATGGTCAGGGAAAAAATCGTGATGTTGAATGAGCAAGGCGCCACCATCATGTTCTCTTCCCATATTCTTGCAGAAGTGCAGAACATTTGTACCAGAGTTGCGATAATTGACAAAGGAAAGCTGGTTGCTGAAGATACGATCTCGAATCTGAGCACCCGCCTAAATATTAAGCCACGTCTCGAAATCAATATACCAGGACTGAACGGAAAAGTACCTGAAGCAATTCATGCCGTTGAAGGTATAGAATCAGCTGAAGCGAAAGGCGACATGCTCATGATCACCTGTGATGCTTCATTACGCATAAAAGTAATCACAGCCTTGCAGCAGGTTGGTTTGAATATACAGGATATCAAGACCATCGAGCCCAGACTTGAAGAGGCATTTATGAAACTGATATTTGAGGAGGGTGGTAATTAATGTCCACGATAAATCCCAGATCAACCTATACTATAGCAAAGAAGGAGTTCACTGACAACATCAGAAACAAATGGGTTATCGCGCTGACTATAATCTTTGTGATTCTGACCATAGCGTCCTCATTTCTAGCGGGCAGACAGGCTGAGGAGCCCTTGGCAGTCCCTAACCTTGCACTTGCCCAAATGGTTAAAGTAGATGAGGATGGGAGGATAGACATTCTAGAGGTTGAGCCTGGTGATACGCTTATAATAAGGGATGAATTGGTATACATCGCATCGGAGCATAACTCCACCTTGGATATTACAGTAACTTACATCTGGTTCAACAGTACGCACATGGGTCAAGATGAAAGTCAATGGTATAACTCATCTTCGGACCTTTACATGAACTTCGACTACATGATCGAAGGCGACCACACGAGCGACTACAGTGTGGGAGATACAATGGATATAACGTTTCATATCATTGAGGTGGATACAGAGTTTATAAAAGGCGAGATGTTCCGAGAGTTGTGGGACAGCGAGAACGAGGTACCTACATTTGTCCTGCAGGCGAGCGTGCTGGAGAAGGAAGAAAAGGATTCAGCAGCTCTAGGTGGCATGGAGAATACAGTTTCTATTCTCATTGGCATATCCACGATGCTTATTCCTATCATTGCGATTATACTCGGCTATTCTACAATTTCAGGCGAGGCTGAAAGCGGTGCCTTAGCTGTTGTTCTCGCGTACCCTGTCAGAAGGAGCGAGGTCCTGTTGGGCAAATTCATCGGGCGAGGCGCCGTGCTGGTTGTTTCAATAGTTTTGGGATTCGGAGCGAGTGGAATTATTATCGCTGCAACTGCAGGTACCGAATCTGTTGGAGCCTATCTGGTTTTCATAGGATTGACAGTTCTCATTGGCCTTCTCTATCTTAGCCTCTCGATATGCTTCTCTGCCATATGTAAAAAACGAGCCACCTCGCTGGCCGCAGGAGTGTTCATATTCTTCTGGGCCATGATCTACGGCATAATCATCATGGGAATTTTTATGGCCACTGGAGGAAGCATGAGCGAGATGATGACAGGAAACATAAGCTACCCTGATTGGCTCTGGTACTCCATGGTTCTCAGCCCTGCGGACACGTACCAGATGTCGGTAATGCTCGCATTCGGTATCCGACAGATGTTCGGATTCGCAGTGGAAGTGCCTGGATTTATAACTCTGGGCTACCTTGTGGGTGTTCAGCTCATATGGACTCTAGTCCCTCTAATTTTGGCCTACTTCGTCTTTAAAAGGAGAGACATTTGAGTGAACTAAATCTTGCTAGAATATGAGGGATTAGCCTTTTATATTACCTATTCTGTTTAGAATCTCAATTTATAGCACCTGAAAGAGGTAAGCAACGGCTGAATTTCAACCAAAATAGGTATATCCGACAATAACGTCAGATATAACACCGAAATGGAAGGATATGCGACATTTATGTTGGATATGAATGAGTTAAGTGAAATCATGGAGGAAGAGCAACTTTTTAAGCAAACAGAAGAATAACCTATCGCCCCTAAGAATAAAATTCAAGAATATGGTGGAAGAAAATGGAATTAACAGACATTCAGAAAGAAGCGGTCGAATACATTGAAGGCCCACTACTTATCGTGGCGGGTCCAGGTGCTGGAAAGACTCGCGTTCTGATTGAAAAAATTGTATATTTAATTCAAGAAAAGAACGTTGACCCAAACAATATTCTGGTTACAACATTTACTGTTAAGGCCGCCAATCAATTGAAAGATAGACTTTCTTCCCGAATAGGAAATAAGATAGAGAATATGCAAATATCTACCATCCATTCGTTTTATCAACACATCCTAGAATCAAATCCCGACACACACACATATGGAAGTCAGTTAGACGTTTTGGATGATCAGGGTCAATTTATGTTTTTCAGATTCAATTTGAACAACATTGGGCTGGAATTCCAAGAATATAGGTATAATTTGGATGACATCATATCTATCTTCAATCTGTGCGGTGAAAACTGTATTGAACCTTCGAAACTGATAGAATATTACGAATCGTTAGATGATGAGAATAAAGACCAATATATAAAGTTAGCAAATGCCTACCTGAACTACCTGAATCTACTGGAAATCGAGAAAAAAATGGACTTTGCCGGTTTGCAGAAATCGACGTATCTCTTATTGAAGAATAATCCAGACGTTTTAGATAAATTACGAAGCCAGTATCAGTATGTTCTTGTTGATGAGTATCAAGATACCAATCCGTTACAGGACGAATTCTTTAGACTCATTGCTGAGCCGGAAAACAAGATATTCGTTGTTGGTGATGAGGACCAGAGTATCTATGGATTCAGAGGTGCATCTGTCAATAACTTTCGTAAGTTCCCGAGCAGATATAACAATACAAAAACCATCAAACTCGAAACCAATTTCAGGTCAACAAAAGACATTGTAGACATCTCGAACTTCTTTATGAGTAAAAGGCGAACCATCGATAAAAGCATCGCTCCAGACCGGGGTCCAGGAAATGAGATCGTATTAATCTACGCAGGGAGAGTATCTGAGGAAGCAAAAGAAGCTGTTGCACTGATTAAAGAGATGAAGGATAAGGAAATCATCAGGCATTATGGTGATGTGGCAATCCTTTTTAAAAGTGTAAGAAGCCATGCTCCTGAGTATGTAAATGAACTGAGAGAACAGGGTGTGCCCTTTCATTTAATTGGGGATAAGGGCTTTTTCCAAAGGGTTGAGATCAGGAGTATTTTGTATCTCATGGCAAAGTTGGATGGTTTTGAATTTAAAGAAAACCAGAGATTCGTAAAATGGGATTCGTGGTGGAACGATTCTATTCTATGCAATGGTGTGATCCCCTTCTCTGACAAAGTAATTTCGTTCATATCCAGTCAAGATGGAGATTTCGATTTCTTT
>CBDUXN010000101.1:0-12183 GCA_965371185.1 uncultured Thermoplasmata archaeon | reverse complement strand
CAGGAATTCGAAATATGATGATAACCCTTTTAAACCTAAAATGTTATAGATATCGACCATGTCCCTGGGAGAGAGGATGAGACAGCGTAAATACGATAAAAAGAAAAGGAAGGTCAGAAGAGAACTGAGCCTTCATCTTTTTTCAGTTACTGCGGCAGAGCAGAACGCTCCAACGCATCAGAAGCTCAGGAAGAACCCCAGTGAAGAGGATATCAAGGGATATCTCGATCACAGGATGAGGCTCAGGAAGAAATGGATAGACAAGTTCTTTGAATTCCATCCGGACATCGATCCCAAGATAAGGGAAGAGGTCAAAAAAGAAGCGTACGAGGATGTGGAGATATTCAGAAAGAACCTTCTCGCGAGCATCGATAAGGTTCTATAATGGTCAAATTTTGTTGAAAAATATTTTATGATTCCCCCCCTCATTCTGAGTTCATGGGAGGGAGGCGGGGGACAAGGCGGGGGGAATTTCTTTACCCAAACATTTAAATCGAGCTATTTGCTTGTAGGTTAAGGGGGAGCCATATGGTGATGCCCACCAAGGTATTGGAAAACTCTATGAACAAGAAAATCATACTTTTGTTGAAGGACTCCAGGGTACTGGAAGGTAAGCTGGTTGGTTTTGACGATTACATGAACATGGTTCTGGATGATACGGAAGAAACCTTTAAAGAGGAAGTGAGAAGGCTTGGTACCATAATCATCAGAGGAAACAACGTGGTGAGCATCTCGCCTCAATAAGGATAAGGGTTTTTTCTTTATTTTATCGACGCTGTGCATGAGAGCTCTGGGGCTAGCTACCTATATCTTCAATAATTTTCAGTAACTGTTTAGTTCTCACTATTTTAAATTCAACCTTTTCCTTAATTTTATGGAAATCAACGTCACCAGAAACAAGATAATCCTGTGAAATTTCCATGGCGCAAGCAAGGACTGGGACATCCTTTGTATCGGCTATAATCGTTTTTGCAATATCAATTTTTCCTGTATATACTTCTCTCGGTATGACCTCACATTTCGAGAGAATTGCAGAGAATAGCTCAATAGCCTTATGAAGTTCTTTTGTCCCATGAAACTTACCTGATATGACCATACAGGATATATTTTATCAATTTCCGTTCATTTCCTTCAAAAAACAGACCTGAGACGAGTATATTAGTGTCAATGAGAACCCTGAGCATAATGTTCCTTCCATGTTCTCTTCTTCTCCTTCCCGACCAGCTCTTTTATATCCTTTTTCGTTAAATGAAGTTCTTTAGCTCTTTTTTCGAATATTTTAAACGCTGAGAGTAGTTCCTCGCTTTTCTTTAGGATCACAATGTCGTCTATTTCAATAAATACCACATCTGTCCCAGGGGTTAGGCCCATATCGGTTCTGATTTCGGCAGGTATCGTGACCTGACCTTTTGAGGTTATTTTTGATGTGCCTAAATACATACGAACACCAGTAAGTATAGTATTACTTTCCTTACATATAACCATTTTGGTTAATCGGTGCATTTATTTCACAGGGGAACACAGAATAGAATCTTAATGATGAAGTGAGAAGGCTTGGTACCATAATCATCAGAGGAAACAACGTGGTGAGCATCTCGCCTCAATAAGGATATTTTTTCTAAATAATCCAGAAATCGATGGGAGAATTTTATCCACATGGATAGCCCAGCATCAAAGCAAAGTTATTAAATAGTCATACGTTTACACCGGATGATGATACGATGCAGACTGTGATTCTCGCAGGTGGATTGGGCACGAGGCTGAGACCTTTGACCTACACAACGCCAAAACCACTGTTGCCCATTCTGAACGAGCCCATGATAGAGCGGCTGATAAAATCCCTGCCCCGGGAAATAGACAAAGTCGTGCTTGCAGTGAGCTACATGTTCGAAAGGCTCAAGATACATTTCGACGAGCATGATGTGGGGCGTGAGGTCGTGCTGGTGGAGGAGAAGGAGCCTTTAGGAACTGGAGGGGCGATAAAGAACATCGAAAGCCAGCTTGACAGCACTTTCATCGTCTTCAACGGAGACGTGATATCCTCCTTGGATGTCCTGGCTATGATGGATTTTCACGTAAAAAGTGGTGGTATGGGCACGATATCAATGTGGGAGGTGGAGGATCCAACAAGATACGGTATCGTTGACACTGATGCCGGATCAAAAATTTCAAGATTCCACGAGAAACCTTCCCCTGAAGATATCTTTTCCAACTGGATAAATGCAGGTGTGTATGTTCTCGAACCGGAAATCCTTGGTCTTATGAAGGCAAACAAAGTAATATCCATTGAGAGGGAGATCTTCCCTCCACTCGCCGAGGAAGGGAAACTCTACGGGTTCAAGTTCCGTGGGTATTGGTTGGATGCAGGCACTCCTGAGGCTTATCTCCAGGCTCATAGGATCCTTCTCGATGAGGGGAAGTCGCGGAATAGTCCAGATTTGGAAGTAGAGGCTAAAATCAATCCACCAGTGCTTGTAGGCGAGAATTGCAGAATCGCTGCCGGCTCAGAGTTGGGGCCTTACACCTGCTTGGGTAACGATATTGAGGTGCTCGAAGGCACGAGAACATCGAACAGCGTTGTCCTTGACGCTGTTAAAATCGGAAGAAACAACAGGCTAGAGGAATGCATTGTAGGCTACGGATGCAGAATCGAGGATGATGTGGGCCTTGGAAAGGGGCTGGTGATAGGCGATAACCAGGTTTTGAAAAAGGGGATGGAAGTCGAATCATATTCTAAGATCGGTATGAAGTGAAGGAGATTTTCATGGCTGAAGTTTCCATTGTAAAATGTGATAGCTATGACCATGCCGAAAAGGCCCTGACGAAGGCATTGGAACTGATCGGGGGCATCGAGACACTTGTGAAGCCCGGAGATAAGGTTCTCCTAAAACCAAACCTCCTCTCGCCAAAACCTCCCAGCGCTGCAGTCACAACCCATCCAAAAATTGTTGAGGCCATGATAAGGATCGTGAACTCAGTTGATGGGGAAGTGATGATAGGTGATAGCTCCGGCGGATTGGGGCTCACTTTGAAGGCATTCAAGGCATCAGGAATTCAAAGCGCAGCTGAAGAACTTGGGGTGAAAATATTAAATTTCGATACAGCGGGGATACAAAAAATCGAAATTCCGAATGGGAAGGAGCTGAGGGAGGTATTCGTGGCAAAGCCCGTTCTAGATGCAGATGTTGTCGTTTCTCTGCCGAAATTGAAAACCCACGCTTTGACGCTCTACACCGGTGCAGTTAAGAACATGTTCGGCGTGTTACCTGGGGGCAACAAATCGCTTATCCATGCCATCACCGGCAGCTCAGAACGATTTGCCGAGGCCTTAATAGACATCTATTCCGTTGTACCGGTGCACCTCGCTGTAATGGACGGCATAGTGGGAATGGAGGGACTGGGACCGCATATGGGCAAACCTGTTAGAAGCGGTTTGCTCCTTGCAAGCAGAGATTGCATCGCCCTGGATGCGGTTTCAAGCGCTATAATGGGCTTCTCTCCCCTGGATATACCAATGCTGAGAATGGCCCAAGAAAGGAACTTGGGCACGATAGACCTGAATGGCATTGAGATAGTTGGTGAGAGGATAGAGAATGTCAAGATGGATTTCAAAAAACCAGTTAAGATCCATAGAGGTCTGATGTTTCTCCCAGCATCCGTAAGGAATCTGTTCGTGGAAAGGCCGAGACTTCCTTTTCCTAATAAAAAGAGATGTACCGATTGCGGAATTTGCGAGGAGAGCTGCCCTGTTCAGGCGATAAAGGTACAGAATGGCCCCACATTTGACCACAGCAAATGTATACGATGTTATGTCTGCCACGAGCTGTGTCCAGAAGGTGGGATCAAGTTAAAGAAATCTTTATTGCCGAGAACCATATATGGAATCCAGGCAAAAGGGTGAGGCGAATTGCCCAGACTGTTTGGTACGAATGGTGTTAGAGGCATTGTAAACGAGGACATGAACGTTGAGTTGGCCTTGAATTTAGGCATGGCTATTGGCACACACATCGATGGAGGCATAGTCGCTGTGGGCACGGACACGAGAACCTCCAACGAGATGTTAAAGAGCGCCATGATATCTGGCCTGCTATCAGCAGGCTCAAATATCGTTGATCTGGGCATCGTTCCCACACCGGTTCTTCAATATTATGTCAAACACTCAGAAACTCAACATGGGGTCGTGATAACCGCCTCGCATAACCCCCCAATGTTCAACGGCATCAAGTGTGTTGACAGCGACGGTACGGAATTGTCCAGGCAAAAGGAGGAGATTATAGAGGATATCTATTTTAAAAAGACATTCAAGCAGGCTATTTGGGATAGCATTGGGCATATAGAAAAAGACACGAGTTCAATAGAGCATTACATCGATGGCGTAATAAAGAATATCGATGCCGATCCCATCAAGAAGGCCGGGCCCAAGGTTGTTTTGGACTGCGGTAACGGCACTGGAAGCTTGGTTTCCCCTTACCTCCTTGAAAGAATCGGATGCAAGGTTGCCACATTGAACGCACACCCTTGCGGTACCTTTCCCGGACATGAGTCGGAGCCCACCCCAGAAAATCTGAAGGACCTGATAAAAGCCACCGTCGATTTCGGAGCGGACGCGGGCATAGCACATGACGGCGATGCGGACAGAACCATTTTCATAGATGAAAAGGGCAACTACCTCTACGGCGATAGAATCTTGGCGCTGGTGGCCAGGGATATGCTGCGTGAGAATAAGGGGGGTATTGTGGTAACCACCATTGCTTCGTCCTTGGCTTTGAGGGATGTTGTCGAGGACAACAACGGCAAGATCATTTACACGAAGGTTGGCTCCCCCATCGTTGCAAGGAAGATGATGGAAACCCACGCCATATTCGGTGGGGAAGAGAACGGCGGCCTGATATTTCCGGAGCATCAGTACTGCCGAGATGGTGCAATGGCTGCAGCCAAGGTAATGGAGATCATCGCAAGAGAGGAAAAAACGCTTTCAGAGCTCACAGCGGAACTCCCACAGTATCACCTTTACAAGACCAAGGTGCAATGTCATAATGAGAAGATGGGTGCTGTGCTTGAAGAGTACGCGAGAAGGATGGAGGGCAAGAAAATCGATGATACTGACGGTATCAAAATCCTAATGGAAGGCGCGTGGGTGTTGGTCAGGCCCTCAGGCACTGAACCGATCTACAGGATCTTTGCTGAGGCTGAAGAACCAGAAAAGGCGAAAAAGCTCGCTGAGGAGAACAGGAAGATGATCGAGGATATCATCGAGGCGCTCTGTTGAGGCGAAGGATCACAAGACCTTTTAGGTGAAACTCTCGGCAGGAATATGGTATCGTGGGTGGAGAGACTCTTTGAAATAACGGGGAGAAAGTGCATGACAAATCTGAAGAGCATATGGAAGCGCAACCTTGGAGAGTACATCATTTGCGTAGCACTTGCCAATAGAGCCGGAATCGCGGTTGCGGGCTCAAAAGAGGGAAATGTTCACTGCCTGGACAAGATCGGAAAAAGCATATGGTCTTCACAAATGGATGGTGAGATCAGAGGGGTGGCGATATCAAAGGAAGGGCGGTTCACATTCGCAGGTTCATCCAATCACAAGATATACTGCGTCGATAGAAACGGCGAGCTGCTTTGGGAATATGGGACTGGAGGTCCGGTTTCCGGGGTGAGCTATTGTGAAGTGGGAAATATGGTTGTGGCTGGCTCGCACGACGGCAACGTTTACAATTTTACAAAAGATGGCAAAATCTTATGGAAATCTGCCCTGGGGGAAAAGATAGAAAGCGTTGCCATTTCCAATAAAGGTGAGATATCCCTGGCAGCCACAAGAGATAATGTCATCCATGCTCTCAACGACGAGGGTGATCCGCTTTGGGAAAAAACGATCAATGGAAAGATCAACGGCTTGTCAGTTTCATCAGAGGAACTCTTGACGGCTGTGGCCTGCGATGATTCAAAAATTCACGCCTTCAATTCGGACGGCGTTTTAATATGGGAAAGAGATATTGGAAGCCCGGCACTGGCTCTGGACGTCCCTGAAGGAACCATGAATATTGTAGTGAGTGCTTACAACAATTCGATTATTTGTCTGAGCAAAGGAGGAACCGTTCTCTGGGAGCATGAACTGGATGAGAAGGCTCTTAACTTGGCCCTCTCAGGAGATGGAAAGGACCTCCTAACTACCACGGAAAACGGAGATATAATCCTCCTTGAAAGCCTTGAGGAGGATGTTGAGATATTCTACGAGATTCTGTGCAGAGGAGAAAAGAAGTGCGGCACTTTTGTTTCCGCGGTTTATACTATGGAGTGTCCTAGGTGTGGTTCCGAAAGGAACATCGTTCGGATAATTAAGGAAAAACTGTAGATAAAAAAATAGTGTTAGGAAGGAGTCATTTCAGTTGTATCTTCTTGAGGCTCCTCCAATTCTGCAAGTGCATCCACCTCAGCTAGGGTCGCTGGCTTTACAGGACTCCAGAACTCCTCGTCGCATTTCTCGCAGACGATCGTCCCTGGTGGCACGGATGACCCGCAGTGTGGGCATTCGAAAGTTTCTTCATCCTCGAATCTCTCAGAGCATGCCATGCATATCTTCGCATCTGCTGATACTGCAGAGCTGCATACTGGGCATTCGTACTCTCCTTCCTTAAACTCAGCCATGCATTCTGGACAGACATCTACTGTTCCACCCACAGATGCACTGCATTCCGGGCATCTAAAGTCCATGTCTTCACTATTTTCTTCCTTTTTTTGTGCCGCTAGTACAACATAGGTTGTGGTTATCGCCAATCCAGCTATAACTACACCTATTGCTACCAATACTGGTATCATTTCTTCATCACCATCCCTTTTTTTCCCATCCTTCTTACAAAAGAAAGACTAGGGGTTATGGATATAAGTAAATATAAAATTTTCGGAAGAATCGTGATTTGAGGGTCCGAAAAAAAAATCTCACAAAATATCGTCGATCCTTTGCGCGGCTCTCTCTATCTCCCCGAACATTATATCGGGATCGTAACGAATGTTCGTAATGCAGACCAGTAACGCCTTTTTTCCTGCCTCTGAGATGATGATGTCTCCTTCCCTGGCCTGGACGATGATCCGTTTTGGAAATCCTTTTTTGCATTTCATGGTTATGTTCTTTGCAGCACCAACGATCGTGGCGGTCATAATAGCGCATGCATTCTTGACATCCATATTTGCAGGCATGGTCGATGCTAACAAAATTCCGTCTCTCCGAACGATCCCTGAGGCCTCGACCCAATTCAAAATGTTAAGATCCCTGAGAATCTCGTTGAGCATCTGGGCAGTGGATAACCCACTTCTCTGGAGGGTGTAACCTTCAGGTATGTCTATTTCCTCGGCACTCAATCTCCAATCCTCTCCTGTAATGAACTTCGATTTGACTTACCCTTATCACATATGTCATTAGTCTTAAATAAAAGTTTCTTGTGATTTAGGTGGGCGGCTATCCAACTCCCGACTCCCCAATTCTGCCCCCACCATTCCCCAATATTCTATCCCATTTGAAGTGATGGTCATAATGGTATTTAAGGCTTTTTATGAATGGCCACCTTATATTTATCGAAATGTTATTTTTCTCATTATTAGTTAACATAAAAGTATACAATTTCGGATAAGAGGATTCTGGAATATCTAAGATCTCGATAAGATGCGGACAGTAAGAGATATAGACATTTAATACGATCAGCAAAGTATCGACTATGCTTTATCACATACGATGAATGTTCTTTGGAGAAGATGACATGAGAGATATTGAACCTCTAAGACCCGTTATACGACCTTTTCACATCAACGATTTGAATGGAGTTCTGAATATTGAGAGGCAATGCTTCAGTAATCCCTGGTTACCGAACATGTTCGAAGCTCTATTCCAAATGAACCCTGAGGGTTTTTATGTTGCCCTCTTAGATGATAAAATTGTGGGCTATAGCGTTGTGTTGATCGAGCAAAGTTCGATGTACAGACCAAGAAAAAGAACGGCCCACCTGTTGAACCTAGCCGTACATCCGCAATTTCGGAATAGAGGCGTTGGGAAAGGACTTATCGACTACATTATGTCCGCAGCTAAGACTGACGACGTAAAGGAAATCTACTTGGAGGTTCGAACCTCCAACGGCGATGCCCTCGCGTTTTACACGAAGTTGGGGTTCAAGAGGGCCGGGTTTATCAGGGAATTCTATGGCGATGAGGACGCCGTAGTGATGACCAAAAACCTAACATAACCGCCAATTAGAGGGTTGATTTTTCCTATCTTTAAAACCTTTACGCGATGCGAGCAGACCCGGGACAAGACATAAAAAGATTCAGTGACATTATTATCATTATGAAGTGCGAGAAATGCCCATTTTACGCGTTGAAAGGGGTGGAAAACGACCTGAACTGGTGCAAACTTTACACTGCTAAGGCTCCAGTGGAGGGCTGCGAGGCGGAAAGGGATGCTTTGGTCAGGGAGCAGGAGTTGATGCAGCAATTTTTGGAGAAAGAACCAGGTGCGTAATGGGTTTAACGGGTAATAGAACGAATATCAAAAACTTAGGACGGTACACAATTTGATGTACTCAGGGATCGATATTATTTTACACTGATTAAAGGTTTTATCAGATATTCCACGTCCCTCACCTTTGCAAGATTGCCATCCCAGGATTCGAGAATGCGTCCAAATTTTCGCTGTATCTGTTTTAAGGTTCTTTTCATCTCAGGACGCAGTTCCTTTGGTTCCTGACCCCTGACCACGGCGGCGATGTAAACGTCCCTGCCGTATTCGAGTACTATCCTCAATCTGCCGTACTGCAGTTCATCCAATTCGCCTTCCTCGTGTGTTCGAAAGGAATCTTTGACGAAGTCCTTAACTGCCGTGAGCATGCCTGTAAGTATATCATCATCAACCCCAGGTTTCAATTCCCTGGTTATGTGCTTTATGAGGAGACCGCTGTTGGTTATCAAAAAGATATCCTCTATCTCAAATGGTTCTTCTACCTTCTTTAGCTCTGGGGCAAGTACGTACTCTTTATAGACTATCAAGAAAGTAAACCAAGCTATGCTCAGTATGAGGCTTGTAAGGAAGAGCATCCCCAAATTGAAAGCTACGTTGTCGGAAAAAGGAACCACATCATTAAACCTGAAGATTACGAACAACTCCGTGATGAAATCCGAGATAGGTGGGAGAAGGAAAAAGACAACGAGAAACGCCCAGAATATCATTATCGGTATCTCCAAACCTTTGAAATGTTCAACACCTATGGTCTTCCTCTGAAGGGTCCCGCTGTATTTCATGTTCAAGAACCTGAAAAAGAACCTCTCCGCCTTCATTATCAAAATAAATGCCACTATGAGGTAAATGGAATTCTCCAACGGGAGATAAACGGGATCGAACGATGTCCCTTCCGAATAGAGAAAGGCCATCACCAAAATGAGCATCAGAGCATATTCGCCGCCAAACAGGTAGGCTCTGATGCGCTCCAGCTCTTTTCTCTTCCTCCTTTCTTTGGCAAAGGACTTAATTGCCCCCTTTTTTGCGAGGGTTTCCTTCTCCTTTTCTTCTTTCTCTTCTCTCTTCTCCATTTCTTTCTCTTTTCTTTTTGCTTTCTTCGCCTTCATCTTCCGTTCCTTTTGTTCCATTTCCTTTAGAAATTTGGCTCGATCCTCCTCCAGTTGCCTCCTTTCCTCCCTGATCTCACTCAACAGATCCTCCGGAGGTTTTTCCTCCTCCGGGAGTTCAACATCCTCGATTTCCTCCTTCAATTCCCCTGCATCGTATCCTTCCACATCCTCAGGAACTTCCTCCGGTTCAAGAGGTTCCTCGTCTGTATGATCTTCTTCTCCGGGTACCTTCTCTTGAGGTTCCTCATCAATCTGATCCTCTTCTATAGGTACCTCCTTTTGGGATTCTTCGTCAGATTGCTCTTCTTCCTTCGCCTTTTTAAGGGATTCTTCTTTTTCATCCCCTTCTTTTTCCTCAGCCATGTACGCTCGGGAATAGATATCCGATGATGCATATAAAACTTCCTCCCAGACTCTCGTCGGATGAGAAATAACCGGTTTTTACAGGAAAACCTTCAAATAATGTGGAAAAACACCAATAAAATCCTTATTACTATTAACCCGTTGCCACTTGATAAAAAAAGGGGGTGGTGATGGGAAGAACGAACAATGTGTGTATCCGTGCTTGCTGAGAGCTCACCACCCCTGAGAGGAGGTTAGATCAATTAACGCTAGTATTATCAGCATGCTGTTTATATAAACGTGTCGTGGTTATTACCGCTTTTACACCAATAATCATCGATTATTATTCATGTATTTTGAATATGTAGGGCGGGCGGAGGGGGCAAAGTGTTCTAAAAAATCGCCACAAACAAGAGGAGCACGGCGGCGGGTCTCAATTACAACCACCCAACAAAATACACCAAATATATTTAACTCAAAACTTCATTCCCAGCGCGATGAATGGCTTCAAAGCTGTGCTTTTCGACCTGGATGGAACCTTGATTTATTCCAAGGGTGTGATAGGTAAATGCGTAAACGACACACTGGAGCATTTCGGGCTTGAACCCTTTGATAAAAAGGAGCTTCACGGCCTGATAGGTGTGCCTCTGGGCAAGTTGTTCGCCATCAAAACCCAAGATTGGAGGGGACTCGTGGACCTCTATCGTGAACTATACCTCTCCTCCTACCTCAACGGAACATGGGTTTATGACGGTATGGTTCCAATACTCAGTTTGCTAAGAAGCGAAGGTAAAAAGATAGGTATCGTGACATTAAAGCATACATCCATAGCAAAGGAGGTGCTGAAAGGCCTGGATCTTCAAAATTATGTGGATGCAGTTGTTGGGGATGATGATATTTCCGAGCTCAAGCCCTCACCCTCCCATATAACACGGACCTGCAATGTCTTGAAGGTGGAGCCTGAGCAAACCGTTGTGGTAGGTGACACTACAATGGACATCACTGCCGGGAAGAAGGCCAAATGCAAAACAATCGGTGTGCTCTGGGGTGCACAGAGCATGGATGTGCTCGCAGAAGCTGGAGCGGATTACCTGGCAAGGAGCCCAGAGGAGCTTGAGGAGCTGTTGAAAAGACTTTGAATAGATATGAATGAATTGAGGTGATCGCATATATCCTGGCTCGATTATTGTAATAATACTGATAATTACAGGATTGATAGTTACATTCTGGAAAAAATTGTATTTGACTTACACGCTCATCATGGTAAATATTATTATCTTCATGATGTGTATGTTGACATCACCAATTTGGGATTACCCATCCTATTCCCCCATCCATAGGGATCTGGGGTTTCAGCCACAATATCTTTTTCAGGGAGAGAAAATCCACACAATATTAACATCGATGTATTTACACGCCAATTTTATACATCTCTTGTTTAACATGATATTTTTGGTGTTCATCGGCCTGTTACTAGAGGAGAAAATCGGTACACTTAGGTACGGACTTATTTTCTACATTACGGGTGTTATTGCGGTAATAACATTTTCATTTACTACCGGCTTACCCCAACCTGGTGTCACAGTTGTTGGTGCCTCTGGAGGGTTGTTTGGCATACTTGGCGCATATGCTAGGTTATATCCAAGGGAAAAATTCGCATTTCTTCCATTTCCCTATCCAATGCCCATTTACACTTGGGCCTTCATCTTTTTGTTGATCGCAATTCTTGCAACTTTTGTTCCAGAGATTTGCTTTCTAGGGAATATCGCGCATCTCGCCCATGTGGGAGGTCTTTTTGGTGGCATGATAATCGCACCATTTATAATGAAAATACCTTCCAAGGAAAAGAAGAAGATGACGAAAATTGACTACGAGACTTTGGAAGCGATTGCCCTCTCAGATGAGGAGAAAACATTGCTCGAAAATATCAAAAAGGAGGACGAGCCTGACGTCAGGGATGCATGGCTTGAACACTTTCTCGGCAAGGCCAAATGTCCAAAATGCGGTAAAAAATTCCAAATAAAAGGAAGAAATCTGAGATGCGATTGCGGTTTCGAACTGAGATATTAAAAGGTTTAAATCCAGTAATGTTTATGTCGAATGGTGACTATTAGCTCACATATGGTAAAACTGAATGCACAAGCCTGGATTGAAAATGATGGTAGATTTTTAGTTGGGGGGGGAAGAGCAAAACTTTTAGAACTCATAGACAAGACGCAGTCACTCAGT
>CBDUXN010000100.1:0-12495 GCA_965371185.1 uncultured Thermoplasmata archaeon | reverse complement strand
AGATACGGTGTTGGTATCCTCGATAATGACTTTCATGACCTCTCCCTGCCACGAGCTTCTTGCCCAAACATCCAAACGAGTAAATGACGACCAGTCCCAGAAAGTTGCTGCGGTCCTCATCACGCCATAATTCTGCTGCGTGCTTGCAAGATCGTAGTCCAATCTCATGGAGCCTGTGCCTTCACAGAAAATCGTGTTTGAGAGAACGAAGGTACCTGAGCCCTTCTTCGTGTCGGGATCCTCTTCCCAATCTGTGACATTATCCAAAGTGTCGAATTTCAAGTAGCCTGTAGAATCTAGGATAATTTCACCGCCATTCCCTGGTGATATTGAAATGTTGCTATAAACTCCCAACTCAAAATCAGAGACACTAAAATCTATGTACGCGCCTTCGTCCAATAACGGGAATTCATAGGAAATGTAGGCGGTTTCGTTGTAAGTGTCAAGGGGATCGTATGTTATGTTGAGTTTTGGCCTAAAAGAGGCAGTTGCATAATCGCTGCTGTAAAAGCGTTTTTCTCCAGGGGTGCCTGCTGGAATGTAAAGTAGAAGACCATAATTCTCATAAGTTCCGTTGACCCAACCATCGACCAAAGTAGTAATATTCCATGACTTCCAACCAAAATTATCAGTCAGGCCGGTCACTGTATCCAAGGCCAAAGGATCAAAATCTCCACCGGATGAGAGCCATGGAGTGATGGCATCACACTCTTGCCAATTTGTGCTCATTTCAGCCCATGAACTGGTTATTCTATGAACCGAGATATCTGTTGAGGTCGTTTCGTTGCTTTTATAAAAGTAGAGCTCCAATTTTGCATCCAGCACATTTGTATCTAAAATTGATGAGATATCGAACCATAATATCGTTCTTTGTTCGTTTGTGCTTTTTCCGATTATTAGTGATTCATTATTACCGTAATTGGCCCAGCCATCGGACTCATTAATAAAGGCGTCAATACCATTAACCGCATTAGGCTGCATTATCGTCATTTCTATGGTTGTGTTCTTTAAATGTGAACTGTAAAGCCAGCCGTTTTCCGATGGAGACCATTGAGAAATCACCTTTGAATCGGTACTATTCACGTAGACCCAATTGTTGGGTGTTGTGAAATTTTGATTTGGTAGGTACCCTAATACAAGGTCGTCAGGATTGACAACGACGCCATCTCCACCCACTACATTACTTCCCTGCCCCTCAGAAAAATCCTGCCCAGTTGATTGGTTCCAGTGATAACCGCTTATTGTTAGGTTCACCTGGCTGTTCGAGGCTGTCAGGTTGGCCAAGGTATAATTAGTCATGTCGTCGAAATCCCATGTTGCTGTATAGGTATAATCACCGTTGTCCACAACATTTGGTTCAGAAGCGTATGTGCTTTGCGCGGCTGCAATGAACAGCAAAAAGACTGATATGATGCCGAGCAACGCGCCCGTGGTGTTGCTTTCTTCCTTATCCGCATTATTTCTCATAATCAACAGTTCACCTAGGCTGTCCTTGCCGTTTTTTATATAACCGCTTTAATATAATAAATAAAAGTATATGATGTATTCGAGCTAATTATCAGCCTTGAAAATTAATTCTGGCAAGGTAGCGTCAAAAACAGACCCGTAAAACCAGTGTTTTTTAAACTTCAATGCGATTGAAGTTTCAATAGAAAAAAGAAAAAAAGAGATTAGGGAAGAAATATTGGCTAGGGCTTTACAATAATCTCAGCCTTGGCTTTGCTGTACGATTTGTTTGTAATCCTTTTGTCCCAGCTCCACTGGCGCCATACATGTCCGCTGTTTATGTCGTCGTCCCATGGATCGTAGCTGTTGTGGGCTGGATACCACAATCCAGTGGATTCGTCTTCCCATATGTTTTTCTTATCTATAATCTGGCTCAATGGCACTCCAGATGAATGATGATCCTCGGTGGATCTTGGGAAGAACTGCACCTTTGAGCTGCCTGTACTCACTGCATACACTTGGAAGCTGAACTTGACCTCACCCCCGCCCTCCAGGTAGGCTTCCTCAGGTAGGGTCCATGTGACCATATCGTATAAGGTATTGCCCTTCCTGTCGAAGTTGCCGTGTTTCTCATGGGAGAAGGTACCGTCAACATCACCGCTCCATGCCAGGGTCCCGTCATGCAGGTACACCTCATAATGGCCTGTGTACGGGGCAATGAATTGAACTACGGTGTTATCGTATATGGCAGCAGTGAATGTGATGAACCTCAGTCTAGACCCTACATCGCCTGAGTTGCTGGCAGAGAAGGATAAAGTGGCGGTTTCTCCAACTTGTACCTCTATCTTCCCTCCTCCAGCCATGCCTATCGATACCGCGTAGCTCGGTGCTGATGGCGGGTAGGGGTAGTAATCACCGAAATTCACCCTCTCCTCCTCTCCTGAAGAGAGGGACACTTCAACACTATCAGGTGTGCTGCTTATCCATCCTGGCAGGTTCGTTTCAACCACCGTGTAATCGCCTGGTGCAAGGTTTTCGAACATGTAGTAGCCATCGTAGTCTGTGGTGGTTGTGGCTACCAAAGTACCAAATGTATCGTACACAGTAACAGTAACGCTCCAAATGCCGTTCTCATTAGCATCCCAAATGCCGTCTCTATCTATATCGTTCCACACGGTTCCTGTAATCTTGCCGGTCTGCGCATCGCCGAAGTTAACTATTGCATCCTCGTCAAGGCCCAAAGTTACATCAACGACGTCAGGGGTTGTACTTGACCAGTCTGGCAGATTCGTCTCGGTTACAGTGTATGTCCCTGGCGGCAGTTCGGGGAAACAGTAGTATCCGTTTCCGTCCGTTACCGTTGTTCCGCCTGTGCTCAGGGTGATGGTCACACCAGGTATTCCCGGCTCGCCAGCATCCCAAATTCCGTTAAAGTTCAAATCGTTGAACACAGTTCCGCATATGCTTCCATGTAGCACTGTGGTGTCCGCATAATCGGAAAGCTGTGGGTAGTAGTTGCCGTTTGCATCTGCATAATCAAGTGTCGCCACATTGTGAAGGACTTCGTGATCAAATGCACCTGAGCCCACCTCAACCTGGATGGTTATCGTTAACGGGCCGCTGTTGCCAGGCACACTTGCGATATCCCATGTAAGTGTCTGACCATTTACAGTGGTTGGAGCTGGAGTGGCTGAAATATATATTGTATTTGTAGGCAAGTAATCCACTATCGTGACGCCTGTAGCCTCGCCGTCTCCGGTGTTCTCGTAGGTGAGTGTATAGGTCAGCGTATCTCCCTTGTAGGTTACCGTCTTGTCCACCGTCTTTGAGAAGGTCATTATCGGTGCCGTGACCTCCACGCTTGCAGTGTCGGATTCCTGTGGATAAGCGTTCCCATTCACATCTGTATAATCAAGGGTTACAGTGTTCGTTATGATGGTATCATCCGGGGTTCCCGCGTTCACGGTAACCTCAACGGTTATGGTTCCGCTTGCACCGCCTGCAACAGTACCAAGCTCCCAGGTTATGACATTACCAATGTAAGAAGTATACATCGGGTCCGTGCTAACCAAGGTTTCGTAACCTGAGAGAAGGTCCTCAATTACAACATTGGCTGCATCGCCCGTTCCCAGGTTCTCGTAATAAATGGTGTAGATAATCGTGTCACCAGGATTGGCTGTTGAGGTGCTTGCTGTCTTTGAGATTGTCATATCAGGGGCAGTTACAGTGGTCTCTGCTGAATCGTCCAGTTGATCATATGCATTGCCGTTCACATCCGTATAGTCCAGGGTGGCGTAGTTCGTCAGAACAGTCTGATCCGGTGTGTAGGCATCCACGGTTACGATTACGGTTATGGTTCCAGAAGCCCCGGCGGCCACATTACCTATGTCGTAAGTATAAGTGTCGTCGCTCACGCTGCTGTACATCGGAGTTGATGAAACGAATGTTGTATCTGCAGGTATCGTGTCCTCTACCACAACATTGGCTGCATCCCCTGTGCCAGTATTCTCGTAGAACAAGGTGTAAGTGAGCGTGTCACCTGGATTTGCATAGGCCAAGTCAACGCTCTTGCTGAAGGTCATTACCGGTGCCGTCACGGCAACGTCCTCATCATCTTCTTCTGGAGGCATTGGATTTTCATTTGCATCGTCGTAATATATCGTTACAGAGTTGATGAGTACGGTCTGATCAGGTGTACCAGCATCGACCTGGACCGTGAGGGTTATGGTACCGCTAGCGCCTTCTGCAACTGTTCCGATATTCCAGGTGTATGTACTACCTGATACCGAATCATATGTGGGATTTGAGGAAACATATGTTGTATACATTGGAATCGTATCCTCGATTGTCACTCCTGTTGCATCGCCTGTGCCTGTGTTTTCGTAGTAGATCGTATAGATGATGTAATCTCCCGGGTTTGCTGAGGTCTTATCAGCGGTCTTCGTAATGGTCATCGAAGGTGCTGTCACGGTTACAGTGACGCTGTCGCTCTGCTGCGGATATGCGTTGTCATTGGCATCTGTGTAATCCAAGCTAACGTAGTTCGTGAGTTCTGTTTGATCAGGTGTGCCTGGATCTACCTCAACTACCAATGTTATTGTCCCGCTTCCACCTGCTGCAACCATGCCGATGTTCCAAGTGTATGTGTCATCCAAAACCGAATCGTAAGTCGGAGTAGAGCTTACGTAGGTCGTCTCAGGTGGAATTGTATCCTGGATAACCACATTATACGCATCTGCTCCACCTGTATTTGTGTAGGTTATCGTGTATGTGATCTCGTCCCCTGGGTCATATGTTGCAAAATCAGCTGTCTTGGATATGGTCATTATCGGTGTATACACGGTAACATCGACGCTGTCGCTTTCTTGGGGTAACGGGTCTCCGTCCATGTCCTCATAGTCCAAGGTTACATAGTTAGTGAGCACTGTTCCGTCCGATATTCCTGTGTTTACCTCCACTATCAATGTTATGGTATCTGAAACGCCTGCAGCTACTGTGCCCTCGTGCCAAGTGTAGGTATTACCTAACACTGACTCGTAGGTTGGACTGGAGCTAACGTATGTTGTCCCTGCAGGTATCGTGTCCTGGATCACAACATTATTTGCATCTCCGTATCCTACATTCTCATACGAAATGGTGTATGTGATTTGATCTCCAGGTATTGCCGTTAACTTGTCAGCTGTCTTGTAGACGTTCATATCAGGTGGTCCGATAACAGGTTCTGTATCCAAAGGCGGGGTCGGGCCGTCCTCGACAGGCTCTTCGTTGGTCTTGCTTGTGCCGGTGACATAGGCACCTGAGTTCAGAAGGATCGTGTTGCCTACATCTTCTGGTATTGGTGTAACAGAAACCTGGAATGAGAGGGTTGCGCTTGCATTTATACCAAGGGTACCGACATCCCAAGTAAGATCCCCGGTTCCGCTGTCATATGTCACAGTTCCCTGCGATGCAGTGTAAACATTCTCCCATGTTACCTTTTCAATTGGAATAGTATCTGTAACGACTACATCTATAGCATCGTCACCACCAATGTTCATCACCTCAATAGTGAGTTCATAAACGGTTGTCTGACCGACTTCTGGTGGGTTGGGACCGCTCACAACACCATCCGGATAGCTTGTGGAGAAGTACTTCTCAATGGTGAGGTTGGCAGGATTCACACCTTCAGGCACCTCGCTCTGGAATCCTTCATAGCCAGTATCGACCTTCCACGAGTTTCCCTTCTTTATGGTCTGTGTATAGGGAATCACGTCAGAATATAAAACCTCTATAATCTCGAATGTGTACTCCATGACCCAATAATCCTTGTTGTCCGTATCTACGAGCTCCGTGGGTGTCAATTCCATTCTACTGTAGTACGCAGCTTCCCAGCCTCCTGGAACTCCATCTTCGATATCTCCTGGTTCATAGTTGTTATAATAGTAAATATCGAGATCCAACAACCTCAAAGCCAGGCCGTTGAAGTAAACCTGGGAAATCAGATGCTTCATGCCATTTGCGCTGTTCTGGTGATACTTGGTTCTAACCGTGAACACGTCACCAATGCCTGCTTCGACCTTTTCCGGTGCAGTTGCCATCCAATCCAGGTCATTCTGCTTGATGGATGCTGATTTTTCCATCTCTATGGTGAAGACAGGTGAGGTTACGGTATCAGAATCGTACGAAAGCTCTATTGTGAACTTTTCAATATCGCCAACAACAGATATGGAAGCAGAATTCGACCCGTTGTAAGCAGCACCATGAGGTGTAGGCACGGGGACATAGCCTGTCTTGTTGAGATTCCAAAAGACGTAATACGTTCCTGGTGCGAGCTGGTCATCATCAAGGCCGTCAAGCATGTCCAGATCTCTCGGATTGTCATCATCGATTGTCAGGTCATCCACATCATCTGCATCGTCATCCACCAATGTTGCCACTGGGTTGTAAATAGTATCTGTAACGACGATCATACCTTGTATTATGGATTCCTCCACATCAGCTTCCGAGGTCTGCGGTGGGTAGCCGTCCTTATCATTGGGCTTGCTGGAAGGTTCTATGATCTCGTAAGGAGAAAGTATCTCCACAGTGGGCGGTGTTGCTGGAGAGCCACCTGCGCTTGCTGCTGCAAAGGGCAGCACCACAACAAAGATGCTCAGTACCAAGGCCAACACAGAAAATGTTGCCGCACTTTTCACTCCTAAGACACGCAAAAACGTAGTTTTTCTTTTACTTCTGTCTCTAGATACAATTATCATTGTATACCCCCCTCCTAGAACTGGTTTACTAGGATGTAGAGACCCTTTTACAAGGATACAGGTCGGTAAATGTTTTATTATTATATATATATATTGATATTGTATATTGAACGTAAACTCAAGTTTCTTTAGTTTATTCAACGTAAAGTTTTCAAATTTCACAATTTGTTAATAATGCTGTCAACCATGAGATATTTTTTACCGAATAATCCTCACGTTTAAATACAACTTAAATCATATTCTTTTACAAGCTTTACTAAGTAGGCGCTTGAGGGATTTTCATGCTGAGAAGAATTGAATGTATGTTGGGAGTTTGTATTCTGATAGTAGGCGCAATAGCATTAGTCGTGCCTTCATCGGTTTTGGGCACGGGAGATTTGGGAAATGAACCAAGCACAGGGTACTCGGAAGGAAATGAGGTGTTTGCCATCACGAAAGATGATTTTGCCCAAACCGCTACTACCTCCTTCGATACAGGGGAAACTTTTCGAGTGCATATAACCTCTCAACTGGTGGATATACTGGATAACGGGGAAAGAGAGAACCAGGTTTATATAGCAGATCACTTGGGCAATCCAGTGGGCCTTACTTCAATGTTCACCCAACAGGATGTGGGGGGCGAACATCAGTATACAGCAATCCTCACAGCTCCTGACACATCCGATCATTACCTTGTTGTGGCCAAAATCGAGGATGGTAACTTCAATGTGTTCGAAGCAATGGATGTTATCATCGTGGGCGGTGGTGCTATTACGCCGAAATACATAAAAACCTACTCTGATGCCGCCTATTCAACTCTCGATTGGACCTTCACATCCGAAGATACCATTTATATAGAGGTTTATTCAGGTATTTTAACAGATCCAAACTCTGGTCAATCCAGCGTCACATTTGCAGACTACAACGGCGGGAAGAGCAGCAAAAAAGTTGGGCAGCTGAGCGATCCCAACATCTACCGGAACGGCAATTACGTAAGAATCCAATACGATCTATCCACTGACCTGGATGCTTTTCAATTAACAGATGGCGCATTGAACGATGATTACTGGTACGGTCTGACAATCGATTTAGGTTCAGGCACGACAACGATCACTAAGGACTGGACCATTCAAATCCAGATAACTGATTTAATCGTATCTTCGCTCTCATTGATGGGCGGAACAACTCAGGCTGTGCCCAATGCTGTACAGAGGGAAGGGGACTATGAAACAACCATCAGTGCCCAGTTCGAGGATTTAGACGCGCCAAGTGCAACTTCATTCATCGTTACCTTCAAGGTCAGGGATGGCAACAACGACGAAATAACAGTTGTGGATAGGAAAACACACGGAGGAGCTGGTGAGTTTGGGGGCACTGTAAGTGTGACTTCCTCTGGGACCGGTTCATACACGGCAAGCTATAACCTGAATCCCGACGACACCTTCATCTCTGGATATTATGACCTCTACTTCAAGGTGGAGGATGGCACTGGTGAGGAGGCTGAAGATGCGTATCAAAATAATAACAATGAATTACTCGTAACAAGCCCAACCCAACCTCCGCATGTGAGCTGGGATACCACACAGTGCATTCCAGATTTGGTAGACAAAATAGGGGAGCATGTCACCACTATCTCCGCCCAATTCTCTGATTCCGACAGCCTGAACTTATCAGATTTCACGGTGCTGTTCAAAATACGGGACCCCGATAACGATGAGATCATACTGGTTAACAACAAGACTAACGGGCAAGATGGGGAGCTGGGAGGTACCCTTTCCATCACCTCATCGGCCCAGGGCGTTTATACTGCGA
Source organism: uncultured Thermoplasmata archaeon (assembly GCA_965371185.1). Taxonomy (GTDB): domain Archaea; phylum Thermoplasmatota; class Thermoplasmata. The sequence goes on along the minus strand of CBDUXN010000100.1, from coordinate 4,024 downwards.
GCTACGCCTTTGATCCCGAAGGCTGGTTCCTTGTTGGTGGATACGACCTGTACTTCAAGGTTACGGATCAGCACGGCAACAGCGATACCGATGGATATGTTTGGAATCTAAACGAACTTCAGATAACAAGCTCCGCCTACGAGCCCACTGTAGATACAGGTGCAACCCAATTTATTCCCAACGGGGTGGAAAAGAACGGTGAAAAAGTTACCACGATATCAGCCCGGTTTGGGGACCTGGATTCAGACCAGCTATCTGATTTTACAGTGACATTTAAAGTTAAGGACGAGGATGGAAACGAGTACCTCCTCGTCAATCAGGCAAAGAACGGCGAGGCAGGGGAGTACGGAGGAACTCTGATGATTACCTCCTCGAGCCCTAACGTGTATGTGGCAAGCTACGTTTGGGATCCGCCGTCAAACATGCCCAACGGAAATTACAGCCTATACTTCAAGGTGGAGGATGAGTACGGGAGCTATGCCGAGGACGATTATCCAGACAATGCCAATGAACTGACGATATCAGGTAAGGAGGAAGCACCAACTGAAGAGCCGTCGACCGATATTTGGATCCTTTTAATTATAATCATCATAGTTTTAATATTGCTCCTTTTATTGGCGGCTCTGAAGGGAAGAAAGAAAGAACAACCCGATATGCCTCCTCGAGAAACAGGTGAGGAGATGCCTTCACCCCCGTCAACCACAGAAGAAGAATTTCCTCCGCCTCCGCCGCCTCCATCCCCATAGGCTTAATGCTTACCGCTCTTTTTAGAAGGGTTGTGATGCATAATGGATGACGACCATCATCATGAGCAACGATCTCTATCACCCAGACCCATTAAGTTGCATATCTATCAAACAGATCAATGCGATCCAAAGAAGTGCACGGGACGAAAGCTCGCAAGGTTTGGGCAGGCAAAGATCGTGAAGAGATTGGCCCAGATCCCTCACGACACTATCGTTCTCAATCCAACGGCAGAAAAAGCACTTTCAAGAGAGGATATCAGTTATGCCGAAAGGCACGGGGTAGCGGTGCTAGACTGCTCCTGGGAAAAGGCTGAAAAACTGCTTTTCAAGCTGAGAAAGAAAGGAAACAGCCGTGCCTTACCGTATCTCGTGGCTGTAAACCCTACGAATTTTGGCAGGCCCTTCAAACTCACCACTGCAGAGGCCTTTGCAGCAGCGCTGTTCATACTGGATCGTAAAGAAGAGGCAGAGAGGGTTCTGAGCAAGTTCAAATGGGGACCGCACTTTCTGGAAATGAACAAGATACCGTTAGAGGAATATTCAAAAGCCAAGAACAGCGCGGAGGTCGTGAAGGTGCAGGAGGAGTTTGTTTAGCCTCTTTTCTTACGGATAAAGTGTCTTTGGTTATATAAGAATAAAACTATCAATCTCCATCATGGTGGGCCGGTAGATTATGGTGATCACATCCTCAGATTCACCGTTGAAAACCCTAAAAGTATCTTGGTTGCTCAGCCTGCTGTCACCGTCAGAATCATAGAACGTGCAGTTCATCCCCCCTGGAACATCTGCAGTGCCTCCGTCAACTAGTGGGTCCAAAATCGCGGTTGTGAACAGGCTATCGTCATTGATCCTCATTTCCACATCCCCTAGCCAAACCTCCTCTGATATAAACGAGAGGCTGCCTGTATATTCACCTGGAGATATATTGGACTCTTCAAAAAAAAGGGAGCCGCGTGGTGTTGTTGAAGGGGGTTCCATAATGTCAATAGGAACTGGGGGCGCTGTCAACCCAACGATAATTACACCGATGATTATCAAGGGGATGAGAAGAACAACTCCTATTATCATCATTCTTTCAAGGGGGTCGTAGGAGGTGGGTCGGGGGTGAGCATAAGTCATGGGTGTTTGCTGAAAATAGGGATATGACCTGCAATAATCACAGTACCAATTCTGGGTTTGAGGGATGTACCTAAGAGCTCTGCGGCACGTAGGACAGGGGTAGCTTCGCTGCATAATTACGTCCCCGCGATTTTCAATTCACCCCACCTTCTCCCATTTATCCAGCTTTAAAACCTTGGATAACGTGCTTCCCCGCTTTATCTCCTCCCTCAGCCTATTCTCCCGCTCGTGAACATCCAGGGCGCGGTTCGCTATCTCCACAGCTATCTCCTTGGGGATGACCACCACTCCACTCTCGTCCCCCACGATCCAATCCCCTGTTCTGACCTCCTGCCCACCGCAGGTGATCTCGCATCCGATCTCGCCGTACCCTTTAGGCTCACCTGCATTTGGAGATACATGCCTTGAGAACACGGGAAAATCCATCTCAAGTATGTCGTCTATATCTCTTGCAGCACCGTCTATGACCACACCTGCCAGCCCTTTCTTCTTGCAGCTCCATGACGCCAGCTCACCCCAAATTGCAACATGACCGCCCCCTGCATCGATAACTATGACACCGCCTTTTTCGCATTTGTCTATCGCCTCGACAGGCTTTGCCCAATCGCCGTCTATCGTCTTCACAGTTATGGCTCTGCCCACCATGTTTGAGCCATGATTTATTCGGGGTAGTATGCCCTTCATGGCGCCTTTTGTGTGCATGGCATCTGCTATATTAGGGGTGGAGACCTTTAGAAAGGCCATATGCAGTTCTTCCTGACCGTACTTTTTAAAAAGTTTTGAAGGCGCACTTTTTCCCTCCAATATCGCCTTTTTTATTGTGCGCGTTGCATTGGCAACATCAGGGGATTTGATAATCGCACTGCCCACTATCACCACAGATACACCGGCTTCAACAACCTTTGGTGCGGTTTCCGAGTTCAGACCCCCTGCTGCAGCTATGGGAATGCTCACACCCTCAGATACCCTCTTTACCTCCTCCAGAGATTCGTTTTTCCTCATCTGCTGGTCAATACCCACATGAAGACATATATAATCTGCACCGAATTTCTCGACCTCCTTTGCCCTCTTAACAGGGTCGGAGGCCCGCATCAGGTCGATCATGATCTTGGAGCCGTACCTTCTTCCTGCCTTCACAGCCTCGGTTATGGTTCCGTCATCTGCAACGCCCATTATGCAGACTACATCGGCACCTGCCTTTGCAGCCATCTCCACCTCCACTGCGCCAACATCCATGGTCTTCATGTCCGCAACTATGGTTGTTGAAGGAAAGGAGGTCTTGAGTTCGCGTATACAGTCCAGCCCTTCGCTTTTTATTAGAGGCGTCCCTGCCTCTATCCAATCCACACCTCCCTCAACCGCCTCATTGGCTATCTGCAGCGCCCTATGAAGATTCATCACATCCAATGCAACTTGAAGTACGGGCTTGTCAGCCATGTCTGTTTGATAAGATTTTAAAATTTAAAAGGTTATCGGTTTATTTACACACCAACAAAACTGTACTTCGTCCCTGCTGCGGTGGATATCTGGTAGCCGTATCCCCTCTCTAAAGTGGTGTCAAAGGCGTTGGCAGGCATCCTCTCAGAGTGCCAGAACCATCTCTGCTTGGTGTATCCGAAATAGTTGATACCTATAGCATTGTCTATTTCAGTGCAGTACCAATCTACTGTCTGATCCGCAGTTAACAATTTCACAGGTATGCCGATTGTATCGTAATCAGCTAAAAAATCGGCCGTCCACACGCCTATACTGTAGGTGCTTGAGCCTCTTTCACCAGAACTTAGGTTTACAGGCATGATCATATAGTAATATTCGGTGCCTGCTAATGCGATGTTCATATTCTGGAATAATGTCGTTCCAAAGGGCAGGACTGCAATTTCGTCGTAATCCACACCCTGAGCGCCCCAGAATCCATCTCTCGTGGTGGAGCGGAGGACATAATATTGATCTCCCCCCAATCCTGCAGGCAACCAACTCAGGGTGACTGTTCCCCCGGCGTCTACTGTTGCAGTCAAGCTGTCAGCGTTCCCGGTGGCTGGATCTGCATCAAAACCTATTGAAACGTTATCGTATAGTATCATGGCAGCTGGTATCCCTGCAAACGTGTATTTTGTCTGTCCGTCGAAATAGATCTCGAAGCCTTTGCCCATCTCCATTAT
>CBDUXN010000099.1:0-12505 GCA_965371185.1 uncultured Thermoplasmata archaeon | reverse complement strand
GGGCAGAATTGGGATTACCGCCTCAACAATCACTGCCGTTATCGTGACGTGTTACGAATTATCAAACTACCAGCAGATGGTAAAATGCCAAATTGCGAAATGCCCTCTTACGTTATTTTCTATGTTATTTAGGGTAGTGTGGATGTAACGGTTGATCAAGAAAAGGCAACCATTAATGAAGGGCAGTGCCTTATTAGTGAGCCTGCAACCATATCGATGAAAACCGTGAATGGTGTTAAGATAATGGCCGTACAGGTAGTAAAAAGAACGGTGTTTAAAGATGGTTGTTGAAAGTATATAATAAGGAGGTTAAGAGAATGAAAATAGTAGATGTGAAATCAGCACCGGAAAAGCCGAATCCACACAATGTAAGCGTTAGAAAGCTTTATGACATGGAATATGCCCAAGCGATGCATATCGAATTGAAACCTGGGGAAAGTCTGAAAAAACATATTACTCCTGTAGATGTTTTTTTCTATATTCTGGAAGGAAACGGTGTTGTGGAGATTGGTGGTGAGAGCAAAAAGGTCTCTAAAGATATGCTTATTGAAAGTCCTGCTCGCATACCTCATCGTTTAATAAATGAAGGAAAAGAAATATTTAGAATTCTTGTTGTAAAAACGCCGAGGCCAAAAGAATCAACAAAATTGTTATAATCACAAAATCGATTATCTCATCTGAAGTCGTAAATGGTAAAAAGGAGGATATGAAAATGATTGGAAAACTACCTGAAAATGTATTGGAAGCAGTTTTTGAAACGATACCTATTGAATTCTCCGTTGTTGATGAGAATGACAAGGTATTGGCGTGGAATAAGCACGAAACAAGAATATTCAAGAGACCTGAAGGTGTTATAGGGAGGGATGTTCATAACTGTCATCCGAAAAAAAGTGTTGATAAAGTGGATATGATTCTGAGGGAAATGAAAAATGGACAGAGAGACAAAGCAAGGTTTTGGATCGATCTTCCTCTTGGTCCAAATGGAGAAAAAGAAAAGGTTCTTATTGAATATTATGCTCTGAGGGATTCTGACGGAAAATACATTGGTTGTCTGGAAGCATCTCAAAACATTGCAGAACTTCAATCCTTAAGCGGTCAAAAACGATTGCTCGATTGAACTGAAAAATGGTAGAGAGAAAAGATGAGGACGAACCACCAAACGACGGCTTTCCATAAGCCTCTCTTCCACCTTGACTCTGCGTCCACCTTCGGCGGACTTGCCACGTTGCACTCTCACTCCGCTGACGCTCCGTTCGGGGCGTATAACAGGCGGATATGCGGTTCGCTTCGTTGCACTCGCTCACCAAAATTGCCTCCCTTAAGTCGGCAACTTCGCATAGCCGCGACCGTTATACGAAATTCAGCTTGGGTGGTAATGGAATCTTTATGTAGTAGAAACACAATCTTATTACTGGTGATAAAATGAGTACCCTTACGGCAATTCTCCATAAGGAAGAGGATATGTATGTAGCTGAGTGTCCTGAGGTTGGTACAGTTAGCCAGGGGAAAACGATAGAGGAGGCGATAAGTAACCTTAGAGAAGCTACAGAACTTTATTTGGAGGAGTTCCCGTTAAAGGATGAGCGAAAAACACTCATGACTACGTTTGAGGTGGCTGTTAGTGCCAAGATTTAGGAAGGCCTCTGGAGATAAAGTAGTCAAAATTCTTTGTAATAAGCTAGGGTTTAAGATTAGTGGAAGAACTGGTAGTCATGTTAGACTCTCGAAAATGACTCCTGAAGGAAAAGTGGGGACTGTTGTTCCCATGCATAAAGAACTAAAAATAGGGACTTTGAAAGGAGTTCTCAAATTGGCAAAAGTTGATGTAGATGAATTCTCCAAATACCTCTAAACACCCAAGCCGAACTCTTCGCTCCCTTACGCTCCCTTGCCCTCACTTCGTTCGGGTCACATAGCAGGCGGATATACGCTGGGGCTGTCGCCCCGCCATTCGGGACATTGCCTTCGGCAACGTCGCATATCCCACAAACGTTATATGAAATTGGCAAGCAATCCCGAATACAGGGAGAAGGTTTCGAATCTTTTTCTTAATCCCTTTTCTACTTTCCCGACATATGATTTTGAAACAAATGTGTATACAATAACCAAAAAGTATATATTAGGTCGGGAATATATATACGCTTGGAGAGTATTTGTTTCCAAATGTCAAGTATAAAGGTAAAAATCTGATATTAACCGGTCATATTCGAACGGAATTATACGACACTTACAAAAAAAATTTGGATTTGATATTCGAAATATTAAGCTATGGCAGTTCTTCAAAACAATCTAAAGAAAAAACCAAAGTTCGATTAGGGACTAAAAAGGGAACGTGGGAACTTGTATATGTAGAAACTGAAGATGAAATCATATTGATTCATCTAAAATTAAGGAGGTGAAATTATGGAAAGATGTGCGATATGTAAGGGAAAACTTGAAGATCATAAAGAAAAAAGAGATGGCGTAGAAATTAAAGGATGGAAATGTTCTAAATGTGATGAGACGTATTTCTCTTCTAATGAATTATTAAGATGGGAAGTCCTTTCAGGTAAAAGAACAGATAATGTTAGAAAAATACGGAGAGTAGGTAATTCGTTGACTATAACATTTCCAAATATCTTTGTAAAAAATGATGAAATCCATGATGATGATTTTGCGATTTTCAAAAAAACAAAAAAAGGATATTTACTACAAATAATCCGTACTTAAAAACTACTCAAATCAAACTTTATTTGTCCACATTCGAAACCTTCTTTATTTGATAGGATTTAAAATAAACTCCCTGCTTGCCAACTCTTCGCTCCCTTCGGTCGCTTGCTCGAACCCTCGGTTGCTCCCATCCCAATCAACCCCTACATCCTACGCATCCTGAACCACCCCATCCCCCGTTCGGGTCGGATAACACGGTGTATGCGGTTCGAAATGATAGAAAGTGTTCTTACTCAAATGCCTTTACACGCCCTTATATATCGCAAGGGGATTACTACCCATAGATGATGAACACAATGCTTGTAGTCGGCACTTCGCATACATCTGGGCGTTATCCGAAACCACCGGAAAGGAGAAAATTGATATGAAACCCATCGATTCCTTGGAGATTTACGATGACCCACGCCACTATGATCTCAAATACGAGGATTTTGTAGAGGATGTTCCATTTTGGCTGCGCCAAGTTGAGAAGTATGGCGAGCCAGTTCTTGAGCTTGCATGCGGTACTGGAAGGATCACGATTCCCATTGCTGAGAAACGTTTTGACATCACAGGGTTGGATATTTCAGAATCATGCTCAAACACGCAAAGAGAAAGGCTGCGGTGAAAGGGGTCAACATGGAATAGGTTAAAGCCGACTGCCGAAATTTCAACCTCAACAAGAAATTCAACCTGATTTTCTTCCCCTTCAGCTCAATTGCTCATCTTCATGATTTGGAGAGCCTCAAAGCTCTATTTTCCTGTGTAAAGGAGCATCTTACTGAGGACGGAAGGTTCATAGTGGACCACTTCAATCCAAGACTGGATTTTTTAACAAGGGACCCAAATAAAAGATACCCTGTAACAGAATATCCAGATCCAAATGGAAAGGGAACAGTCGTTATTACGGAAACCTGTGAATACGACAATGCCAACCAGATAAATAGGGTCAAATGGTGCTATAAAACAGGAGATGCAGAGGATGTGGTCAGGGAACTGAACATACGGGTTTTCTTTCCTCAGGAATTCGATGCACTAATCAAATACAATGGATTTAAAATTGATGCCAAGTACGGTGATTACGATGGGTCCTTATTTTCCTCTTCTTCACCAAAACAGCTTGCAGTTTGTTCTGTTCATTAATATTGTATTAAATAGACAATAGCATGGGAATGGGGGGCATTTCAGGCTCAAAAACATGTCCGAATAATTTTTATATTCAAACAGTGTTAACAAAATCGGAGAGTAGGAGCCATGAAGACTAAATTAGCAATAATAGTTGGTTTGATGATGTTGGTTTCCATTTTTGGATTGTTGATCGCACCCAACGGGATGGTAATGAAGGCCAAGGGGCAGAACAATGATCCTGTATTATCCGATCCAGATGTTTATCTAGACGGTGACAATGTCATCTTTGAGGTGACATATCAGGATGATGATGGTGATAATGGAGATGTGTATGTAAACTTTGATTGGGACTATTATGACATGGAAACCTCGGATTTGGACCCTTTTACGGGCCAGAGATATAGTATTTCTTACCTAAAAGACGATCTAAACCATGACACCGCTTTTTGGTTCGATGCTTTTGACAATGAGAGTGCATATGCCCACCTAGATAATAATTATGAAGACTTTCTGATCAGTGATTTCATTACACAGGGAGAGTGGGGTTTTGAGCCAATATTATCCATCCCGAGCGTTCACCTTAGCGGTGAAAATGTTATCTTTGAGGTGACATACCAGCATGATAACGGCGAGTATGGAAGTGTGTGGCTCAACTTTGATTATGACGACTATTATGACATGGAAACCACGGATTCGAACCCTTATACAGGCCAGAGATATAGTATTTCTTACCCAAAAGCCAACCTCACCCTTGACACGGATTTTTGGTTTGACGCTCGGGATGATCAGGGTGAATGGGCTTATCTACCTATGGGTTACCTTAGGTATCTGGTCAGCGATTTCATTACACCAGCGCAGTGGGCAAGTGGGAGCACTGATAATGAAGATGCCGGAGACGGTTCAGCCCCCCTCGGAGCAGGTTGGCTAGACAACCCAGAGGTGATCGTGGCCATCATCGGTTTGGTGGCTATAGGGGCTGGCTCTGGTTATGCAGCATATCGAAAGAAGAAAAAACGAGGGCATTTCTCTGAGATGCTAACAAAGCTGGACGATGTCTACCGCTCCTTCAAAATGAATCCGCACAAATGTGAGATCGAGTTAGAGAAAATGAGGGCACTCGCCAATGAAGACCTGAAACGGGGCGTGATAGACGAGAGCAACTACACAATAGTAAAAGACCGCATCGACGACATGATAACCGAGATCCGGGGCGAGACACTCACCACCCAAGTGAAAGACCTGCCAAAGGATATCGAAATACGAATCAAGGACATGCTTATAGATGGTAAACTCAGCCGCAAGGAATACGATAAATTGCTACCTATAATAACAGGTTCAGATATGGCGGCAGCCGACAAGGAGAAGGTGCAGGAGATGGTGGAATTCTGGGTGAATAAGGACAAAAAGAAAGTGGATTAGCGTTAACCTTAAAACCTGACTGTCTCCATAATATAGCGAACATTTTATATTAACCATAATCATACAGTATAGAAAATGATGGGGAAAAACGGGGATAAGGCTATGAAAGTAAGATTCTTTAATCTTGTATTATTTATGGTATTGGTGATTTTTACTTCTTACCTTCTGGGGATTGACTCTGACGAAGTGAGGGTAAGGGCGCAAGGAAATCATGACCCAATATTATCAGACCCCTATGTTTACATTTATGATAACGAAGCTGTCTTTGGGCTGACCTATACTGATATTGATGACAATCAAGGCGAGGTTCTCCTTTACATAGATGACGACGCTCCTGTTTCCATGGGAACCTTAGGTGGTGACCCTTCCGAAGGGCAGAATTTTGAGGTCTATCTACCCGAATTAGGCATCGACGACTATACAGAATTTTACTTTTCTGCAGACGATGGGAACGGGAGTTTCATATACCTGTACGATGACTTTGGGGATCCATTTTTAGTTGGGGATTTCGAGGGATGGGGCGAGCCACCGATCTTATCAAATCCTAATGTTTATTTTGACGACGACTGGATCTTCAACGTGACTTATCAGGACATTGACGGTGATGAGGGAACAGTTTGGGTTTATATTAATGATGAATATTCTGTGGAAATGGTAACTACAGATCCTAACCCACTAACAGGCCAGAACTTCAAAGCCCGTATCCTTGAAACAGAGGTGAATGCCTCAACAAGATTTTACTTTGAGGTAGAGGATTTTGGAGGCAGTTACTCATACTTATATGATCAGGAGGGATATCCGTTTTTGGTCAATGATTTTCTTGAGTCAGGCAAAGGGAACGAAGGAGGAAATGGCATTAGCTTTGAAGGATGGGCTAATCCAGAGGTAATTATAGCAATCATCGGTTTAGTGGCATTAGGATGTGGCTCTGGTTATGCTACCTATCGCAGGAAGAAGAAACGTGGGCGCTTTTCCGAGCTATTAGAAGAGCTGGACGAGATCTACCGGTCTTTCAAAACGCACCCCCACAAATGTGAGACCGAACTTGAGAAAATGAAAGCAGTCATAAATGAGGATCTAAAGGGCAGTGTTATCGATGAGAATAATTATTCCATACTTAAGGGCCGAATCGATGAGCTGATAACGGAGATCCGCAGCGAGAGCCTCCAATCCCAGGTTCAGGACCTGCCCAAGGACATCGAAATCCGAATCAAAGACATGCTCATCGACGGAAAAATCACCCGCGATGAATACGATAAAATATTACCCATTATCAAAGGCTCAGACATGGCATCAGCAGACAAGGAGAAGATGCAGAAAGAATTGGAATCTTGGGTGAAGAAGGATAAAAAGTAGGTTAAAAAGTTACCACCCTACAACCCAACAGGCTCCTTGAACTCTCCAAAGACTTCTTTTAAGACTTTAGTAATTTCACCGACACTTGCATAGCATTTTACAGCCTCTATGATGTACGACATGAGATTATCGTTTCCTTTGGCAGCTTCCCTTAGCTTGTCCAAACTCTTTGTAACTGCATTATTGTCCCTTTCAGCCCTGACCTGGTTGAGCCTTTTTATCTGTTCTTCTGCCAAGGCAGAATCGTATTCATGGAATTCTATGTTCCTCTCTTCCTCCTCAATCCTGTATTTATTCACACCTACTTTTATTTCCTCTCCTGACTGGATTCGCTTCTCGTGGAGGTAAGCCTGCTTTGCAACCTCCCTTTGGATGTAACCCTCAGAAACAGCCTTCACGATCCCACCGCTCTTCTCAACTTCCTTCATGCACTTTGTAATCTCATCCTCGAGCTGGTCGGTCAGGGATTCCACGTAGTATGAACCACCCAAGGGATCCACTGTATCGCATAATCCCATCTCATCTATGAGAATCTGCATCGTCCTGAGGGATATAAGTGCCGCCTTTTTGGATGGAATAGTATAGGCTTCATCGTACGAACACAAGGCCATGGTCTGAGTACCGCTGAGAGCCGAAATCAGGGCGTAGTACGCACCCCTGACAATGTTGTTCTCAGGCTGCTCGATTGTCAGCCCCCCTCCACCTCCACCTGCGATCATCTTTAAGGTCATTGATTTCGGGTTCTTGGCGCTGAACTCATTTTTTACTATCTTCGCCCAAAGCCTTCTCGCGGCTCTGAACTTGGCAATCTGCTCGAAGAAGTTGCCATGGATGTCGAAATTGAAGGAAAATCTGGGCACAAAATCGTCCACTTCCAGACCTCTTTCCTGAACATGTCGAATATACGCTTTTGCGATCTCGAATGCATATGCGATCTCCTGAACAGGATTTGCCCCCGATTCTCTGATATGATAACCGCAAACACTTACAGGATAGTATTTGGGCACATCTTTTGCACAGTATTCGATGATATCCCCGATCAAACGAATTGAAGGCTCAACTGGAAATATCCAGGTTCCCCTCCCAACATACTCTTTAAGAATGTCATTCTGGGCTGTACCTCGTATCTCCTTTGCATCCACACCCTGCTTCTCTGCTACAGCCACATACATAGCTATGAGAATCGCGGCAGTGGAATTGATGGTCAAGGAGGTGCTGATCTTATCCATGGGGATACCTTCAAATGCTTCCTCCATGTCCTTCAAGGTATCAACTGCCATCCCCACCCTTCCAACCTCTCCCTCGGCCATGGGATCATCAGAATCCAGGCCCATCTGGGTGGGAAGGTCAAAGGCGACGTTCAACCCGGTCTGGCCGTGCTCTATAAGATATTTGAACCGCTTATTGGTCTCCCTTGCTGTTGCGAAGCCTGAGTACTGTCTCATTGTAAATGGTCTTGACCGATACATGAATTGGTGGATTCCCCTTGTAAAGGGGTACTCACCTGGTTTTTGAATTTCCTTTTCATAGTCTGTTCCTTTCACATCCTCTGGCGTGTAGATCGGTTTGACCTTTATTCCCGACTCGAGAACCACATCCTTGATCTCGAATTTGCGATTTGGTTTACCCATGCTATCGCCCCGCATTATTTTGGATAAAATCAACGATATCATCAAATTTGGAGCCTGTTGGAAATAAAGCTGCGACCCCCAACTCTTTCAACCTATCAAAATCCCTCTTTGGTATGTTACCCCCCATCATCACCAAAATATCCTTGGCTCCCTCCTCCTCCAATCTATTCATCAGCTTCTCGGATATCGGTATATGCGCACCTGATAGAACGCTCAGCCCAATAACATCCACATCCTCCTCGATGGCGGCCTTGATGATCTGCTCAACGGTTTGATGCAGACCGGTATATATAACCTCCATGCCCGCGTTCCTCAGGGCATGGGCAATGACCTTGGCTCCTCTGTCGTGCCCGTCCAATCCAGGTTTGGCGATCAGGATTCTTATGGGTCTTTTATCCATGTCCTCTCCCTCATTAACTTATCGGTAAAAGCCTTTGAATACGATTATCGAATTCATATTCCTACACTTAATCCCCCGTCCACGAATATCACCTGCCCCGTGATGTAACTGGCTTCGTCGCTTGCAAGGAATACGTGCATGTTCGCGATCTCCCTCGACTCCGCAAATCGCCTTAAGGGTATCTTCTTTTTGAACATCTCGGCAATGTCCTCAGGCATGCCTGCGGTCATAGGGGTTTTAGTTGCCCCAGGAGCGATGCAGTTCACATTGATGTTGTACCTTGCGAATTCCAGGGCCAAGGTTTTTGTCAACCCAATCACGCCGCACTTCGAAGCTGCGTAATTTGCCTGGCCCAGATTTCCAAGGGCTCCGATGGAGGAGGTGTTTATTATCCTCCCGTACTTCTGTTCGCTCATAAGCTTGAGCGCAGCCTGGGAGCACAGGAAGGTGCCTTTGAGATTGATGTCGATCACCATGTCCCATTGCTCCTCCGTCATCTTCTTGACAAAGGCATCCCTGTTAATTCCTGCGTTGTTGACGAGTATGTCCAGCCTGCCAAAATGTTCCATAATCTGCTCGACCATGGCTTCGACTTCGTTTTTATTTGACACATCAGCCTTCAATGCCAAAACCTCTCCACCATTGGACTTTATCTTCTCAGCAACCCTGTTCGCATTCTCCATATCGACATCGTTTATCACTACCTTCGCCCCTTCTTCAGAGAATCTTAATGCTGTTGCCTCACCGATGCCGCTTCCGCTGCCGGTGATCAAAGCTACCTTGTCTTTTAGTCTCATATGATACCTCCTTCTTGCTCCTATTGACTCCTTCAATCCCCTTTTCTTACCATCATAACGACCCATTGTCCATCTATGACCAGTTCATCTCTCTGGTTAAAGACGTTGGTCTGAAAAGCGACGATCCCTCTGCCAGGCTTGCTCGTTTCCTTCTTTTCAGTGACCTTCAACTGTAAATGAACGGTATCGCCAAATTTCACAGGAGCCTTGTAGTTGATTGTCATGCTCAAGACCGCGATGGTCGTACCCTCAAAGATCGCAAGCTGATTGCCCAATCCCGTAGCAATGCTGGCAATCAGTATGCCGTGGGCAACCCTCCCTTTTAAGGGCGTCCCCTCCGCGAACTCCTTGTCCATGTGTATGGGATTGAAATCCCCTGAGATGCCTGCAAAGGTAACTACATCACTCTCCGTTATGGTTCTGGAGGCTGTGGTGAACTCGTCCCCAACATCGAACTCGTCAAATGTTTTTCCTCTTACCTTATAAGCCATTGCCTCACCTCGATTTCATTCTACCTTCATTTTCCTAATCCTAACTCCCTTGCTATGATCACCTGAAGTATCTCGTTTGTGCCGCCTCCAAACAACAGAAACCTCGTATCCCGGAAAAAGCGCTGGACAGGGTACTCCATGGAATACCCATAGCTGCCAAATATCCTCGTGGCTTCATCAGCTGCTTTACAAGCGGTCTCGGATGCGAAGTACTTGGCCATGCTCGCCTCCTTCATGCATCGCTCGCCTTTATCAATAAGTCTTGTGGCATTGTAGGTCAAGAGCTTTGAAGCCTCGATCTCGGTGGCCATGTTAGCGAGCTTCATCTGTATCGCCTGGAACTTACCGATGGGCTTGTTGAACTGCACTCTTTCTTTTGCATACTTCAAGCTTTCATCGAAGGCAGCGCGTGCCAGGCCGAGGCTCAATGCAGCTGTCATCACCCTAATTTCTGCCAGGATTCTCATCAGATTGCCCAGTCCCTTCCCCTCCTCACCCAGCCTGTTCTCTGTCGGAATGCGGCAGTTCTCGAAGGCCAATTCTGAAGTCCATGTGCCCCTGGTCCCCAATTTTTCGAACTTTGGGCTCGCAGATAAACCTGGCGTGTCCTTCTCGATCAGGAAAAAGTTCAGGCCTTTAGGGCCTTTGCTTTTATCTGTTTGACACAGCACTGTAAAGAAATCTGCATACGGTGCATTGGTAGTCCATGTTTTCATGCCGTTGACCACATAGCCATCGCCATCACGCTTTGCTGTGGTACTCAAAGCCATGAGGTCAGTACCCGCATCAGGCTCGGTTAATGCAAAGGCAGCCACCTTCTCGCCTTTGATCGCCGGAACCAACAGGCTTTGCCTCTGCTCCTCCGTGCCGTGGGCAAAAATGAAATTCGTGCCCATCAGGCACTGCATAGCTGTAAAGGCTGCCACGCTCATTGAACCCCTGGCTAACTCTTCACACATGATGCAGAACATGGTTGTTGTGCCATCCGAGCCACCGTATTTCTTTGGGTAGCGAATGCCAAAGACCCCCATGTCTGCCAGTTTTTTAAAAATCTCCCTTGGAAACTCATCCTTTTCATCGATATCCTCTGCTATGGGTATGAGTTCATCATCCACGAATTTTGCAAAGGTCTCCCTCAGCAGTTTCTCTGCATCCTCTTCTTCGGGTCTTTCGTTAATCATGATCTCAACCGTGTGTTCAATTTAAACCCACCGCCATCCTCCCTCCCTTGCTCTAACGATGTTAATAACTCATCTCACGTTCGCTTTTTAATGGTATAACCGTATCCATACTCGTCCTATAAATCGGGCTTTTCGTGTAACGGATTGTCTTTATATTAACGTTTGGATTATCTGTAGAACATACCAAAGCCGATCAATATTTTTATTCAATCCTGTTCAGATTTCTTTTACCAAGGCGTAAGAAACTGAGACCTACAATCCAACTGATTAAGAGCAATAGCAACACACCCCAAGTCTCGCCGAAGATGATCACCGAGAATATGAATATGAAGAAGGTTGCCATGGATACTATCATCAAGTTCACCATGCTCTCCTTTTCTGTGAAGGCAGGTCCTCAAAAACCTGCTTCATCTTCTTCCGATATTCCTTGAAAGCAGCCCGACCCTTTTTCGTGAGTTCCAGCATGGTGTGGGGCTTCTTGCCTATGAATTCCTTCTTGATCTTGACATAATCCGCCTTCTCCAGCTTGCTCAAATGCGCGGAAAGATTGCCAAAAGTCAGATTGGTTTGCCGCATCAGGAACAGGAAATCCGCACTTTCCACCACATAGAGGTGGGCCACGATCATGAGGCGTGCAGGCTCGTGGATGAGCTTGTCGATTTGCGTAATCGAAACTCCACTATCTTTCCCTTTCTTTTTAGTGACCATTGACAAGTTCCTCCTCTGTATGTAACGGATACTTGCGCAGGAACGAAACTAGAATTATCAGCCCGACAATCAAAACGGCACTCCCAAAAATAAGCACGACATAAGGGCCAGTAGGCTCTCCAAAATGCCCCCAAATGATCTCGTTTATGGCAAACATAATCCCGTAAATAAACAATCGTGGAAAATCTAAAAAGTACGCAATCAGGCCAAAGATCAGTGCTAAAAAGACGGCCATACCCAAGGAGGTTATAACCTTGGGGGATTCCCATCCCATGTTGATTAATAGAAGCAGGCCAAGAGTTGCGATAACTGCAATTCCGATTGATGCCACCAGCTTAATCTGCCTCATCATGCGGGTCTGGCTGAACTTGACAAGACCAAGTCGCGGGATCGTGATGAACTTCTTGCCGATCACCAAACTAGCCACCCCTATAAACATCCCCAGCGTGAACCAGACATTGTCAGTTAAGGTGCGGATTGCCATTGTCAACATCATCGATGCTATGACGATATCCCAAAGACCGTCCTGGAAATAAGATGTCCAGGCCTTTTTTTCTAGCTCCCCCAAGTTGATTTTTTCCGTCATTTTCATCACTTCGATTGATAGATAGATACTTTGTGATATATAATACTTTGTATTACAAAGTTGTTTGCAGATAATAATTTCAACCAAAACTATTTATATAATGTTATATATATCTAATAT
>CBDUXN010000098.1:0-12797 GCA_965371185.1 uncultured Thermoplasmata archaeon | reverse complement strand
TGTGAATAATCCTTTCTATACCCAAAAACATTGCAGAGCTTCAACCAATTCTTAATCAAAACGGATTTTTTTCGACCCGCCTCCTTTAAGTTACCTGTAAATAAATGGTTTTAGATATATAAAATCCATCGAAGGAGAGTAGAATGAATCTACTCAGTGTAGACAATCGGAGTAGCGATTGTCAACATTTCATTAATTTTTATCTATAAAAATATTGTATTAAAATGCTAATCCTATATTCCTATAAAAGTGAATTTTGCTGCATTTGAAGTCGATATTTGATAACCTTCACTCATCACCAACACGGGATCAAAAGCTCCGGCAGGCATCCTCGTGGAGTGCCAGGACCAACGCTGGCTCGATTCTATGAAGTAGTTGATTCCCACAACGTTACCCATATCGCAGTACCAATCTGCTGTTTGGTAGCTGTCTAGTATAAGCGGGATGCCCAAGGTGTCGTATTGTGCCGGATAGCCTGAAGCCCAGACTCCTATACTGTACGTGGTGGCGCCTTCAGCATCGGTGGCGTTCAGCGGGATGACTATATAGTAATACTGTGTATCCTGCAGCGCAACGCCAAAATGAGTCGTTGTAAGTGTGCCCACAGGAAGGGCGGCAAGGAGTGTGTAATCAACACCCCTAGTTCCGTGGAAACCGTCCCTGGTGGTGGCGTAGTAAACATGATATTGGACAGTGCCTGGATTGCTGGACGCAGACCATGTAAGGGTAACATCTCCCGTTGCAGGGTTGACAGAGGCGTCGAGATCCCTGGCTTCGGAATTGTAGTCAAAGCCAAGGTAGCTGCCTTCGGTGTACCTTATCATGGCTCCTGGCATCCCCATGAATGTGTATTTTGTGGGCGAGCCGAATTTGACCTCGTAGCCCTTTCCCACCTCGATCTGGGTGTCGTTCACGCCGCCGTCGCCGTGTTTATTCCAAATGTGGAAGAAGGGGTCCATCCACTTGATGTAGTCGGCACCCATATCTGTTAGATAGTAGTCTGCTGTGGTGTTCATGGTTCCAAGCGGCTCCAGCGGCAGAGAGAAGGTCGATACCCCTTGTGGGAATATTCTGGTCCATTTACCTACGGTTCTGCTGGTTCTGGAAACCTCGCCAAGAATATTCACAGCTCGTAAAACGTAATAGTACTCCTCGGCATAATTTGGGTCCCCGACGAGGGCTGCATTGGTATCGTTCCACATGGTTCTCTGAGGAATGGGGCCTGGCTCCCCAGGTTCATTGTCGCTGGAGGTGTTGATCCATGGAGTGCTGAAATCGAATTCAGTCTGTTGTGTTGCCCGGTAGATCAGGTAATAGTCGACTCCCGGCAGGGATGGCGGATCCCAGTACAGCACTATGTCCTCCTGGTCGGGGCTAATGTTTATATAAAGTGTGGGCTGCAGCAGGGGCGGGGGCAGAACATCGAGCCAGCATTCTGGGAAGTACACAGTGGTGGAGCTGTTGTCCCAGGCCGTGTAGTTTATCCTGGATTTGGATACTACATTAGATAGTTGGGGGCCTATCATCGATGAGGTCACGTTGAATGTGACAGTCCAAACCTCCCCTATCACGATATCCGTGACGTTCCATTCGAGCGTGGTATTATCGTTCCCATCAATGGTTATTACATCCGGAGCTATGGATGCCGAGCCGCTTACGTAGTTTATGTAATCCGGCAGAACGTCCTGAATCATGGGATCGGAATCTGAAATATCATCATCCTTAGCCGAGATATAGATGAGGGGAACAAATGTGAGCACGGCGTCCACTATGGCCTGGGCCAGAGCTTCGGAATCCATACCATTATAGTAGGCATAGACGCCGCTGCCGTTCTCTGCTATGGCAATGAACGTATCGGGCATGAAGGGAGGCTGCATGCTGCAGGCAATAGCACTGGTGAATATTCCCCATTCATCTTTCACAGCAGCGGCCACAAGGGGGCAAGGGGAGTATGGGTTGTGGTCCTCTGCGTCGCCGATCAAGATTATTATCTTTGATATATTGCCTGACCGCCAGGATGAGTTAATGGCCATTTCCAGTGCACCGTACACATCCTCCTGCCGGTCACCACCGCCAATTGCAAACAGGGAAAGGACGGCACTGATGAAAAAGTGAGTTTTGTAGGTCAATACCTGGTCCCTTTCTGGAGCATCCTTGTATGTCACGAGGCCGAACCTGACGCTGGTTATCTCTTTTTGGAAGACCAGAGTAATGTCCTGTATCTTCTGGATGATGTCATTTATAACCCCTGCCATTGAGCCCGTATCATCCACCACGAAGACGATATCTGCATTGTTAGAGGCAACGCCCTCCACGGGATACCCCATGCCGGAAACCGACAGCGTGATTGAGGTCTCCTCGTCGTAACCAGTTCCCTCGATATTTATTATCTGCGGGCTTGCGCTCTTGTTGTATAATATGAACGGCGCCACCCTTGTGGTCAATATTGTAGAATCACCATACAAGGTATTGACAGTGGATTGCACAGAAATTGTCGTGGTCTCGACAAATCCCATGAGAATGTCTGGAGGAACCATGATTACCACAGTTATGTTAACCTGGCTTCCCGCCGGAACAAAGATATCGGGATTGCCGTCTCCAGTCGTATCAGGAAGGGGATTGCCGAATTCGTCCAGAATGATGACCTCCCAGCCACCAGGGCTTGAGGAGTTGCTGATCTCCACGATATCATCGATTGTATGTTTGTTCATGATGGTAAGATTGTGCGAGACATTGGTTCCGCGATCACCGTACTTGATACCATCGGGATAAACATATATCAGAAGAATCGTTGGAGCCTGACCGAACTGCCATCCAGCAGCAATTGATGAAATATCGTCATATCCATCTCTGGTGCCATTACCAGCGGGGACCCTGCTTATTGTTGTGTCGATAACATGTGAGGAGCTCCAACCCACCATGTCGATAAAGGAACCGTTACTATTGTAAAGATAGACGTTGTCCCGGGAAGAGCTCAAGGATGCAAAGAAAGCCGGATCCGTGGATTGAACCAGATAGAAGAATGGATCATCCGAGGTCAAAACCGTGCCATCTGGTATGATATACTCTGTATCACCAACGATTCTGTAGCCGGAGATGTTCATGGGTAGACTCGAGTTTGTGTAAATCTCTACAAACCCGTTCCCAGGTACGCTGGGATTGAACATGATCTCGTTCAGAAGTATTCGTTTGGTTGTATTTGGATAGGGGACGTCACTTGCCAAACCAAAATTTGGTCCAGTGCTCACATTCCTGCACCAGTGATCCGTGTAGGATCCTAAATAAAAAACCCTCTCCACACTCTCACCCGGAAGCGGATCCGGTATAGTCCCTTCGTTTCCATAGGAAAGCTCCTCATTCAAGAAACCGTTCTGGTAGAAGGTTATACTGTCTCCCTCGAAGTCCAGTCCTCCGGGGGTGGTGACATTGAAGATGGCATAATCCCCCGTATCAGCTGTGGATATATACCAGTTGCCTGAAAGCTGTCCGCCAACGGATGATGAATTGAATGTAAAGCCAACGCTCATGTCGATGGGTGGATACCATGGATTGAACACCTCAATTTGCGCCTGTGTAGACTCGCCGTCCGAAATTTCCGTGACAATCACATCGATGGGGGAGTTGAAAACCCACCCCGCAACCTCGGACGTCACATCATCGTAGCCATCGTTTGTTCCGTTCCCATCAGGAACCCTTTTCGCGCTCATGCCTGTGAGGTGGGCGGTGTCCCATCCCACCATATCTATGCGCTGTCCAAGATCATCGTACATGTAAACATTGTCACCTGTAGCATCCATGCTGTCGAACATGTTAGCGGACTCAGGACGATCGGTGTACCTCGTTATCAGGAGGCTCCCGGGACCCAACTGGAGCGTGGCCCATGTCCAGTTGAATTGGTAGATCTCATCGCATACAATGCTCCAATCTGTTACATCAACAACAGTTAATCCTGTATTGAATATCACAAAGAAATGACCATCCGGGTCAGCACTGGGATCGAACATGACCTCGTTCATAACTATTGCAGATGGGATAATCGCCGGGACATCGTTCACAGCTCCCCAGGTTGGTCCTGTGGAGGCATTCCTGTTCCAGTCATTTGTGTATGCGTAAGTGCCGCTGTCCCAATAGCGGCCGGTGGATTCAGATACAAGCGGATCCGGTGCCGGTCCATTTGTGCCGTATCCGATCTGGTCCATCACGGCCCACCCAGAGCCGGGATCATAGGATAAAGTGATTGTATCCCCTTCATCTCCTGGAATCCCACCACCACCCCTAGTAAAGATGGAATATCCTCTATTACCTGGTATACTAGGCGGAGCCCATGTTCCTGTTATCGGGGCACCGTCCACCTCCAAAAGCCAGCGTGAGTTATCAGGGACTATATCTCCACCCCTGGGGTTGTAGATCTCGATATCTGCATTGCCGCTATCTATATAGAACTCGGTGATCTGGAGGGTTGGCTGCTGGTTGAAGACCCAGCCTGCGGTCAGGGAGGTGGTGTCATCGAAGCCCTGATAAGTCCCATTTCCGTCCGGTACCCGGGACATGAATGTACCCTGATCGTGGGCAGTGCTCCATCCCACCATATCTAGGAGGTTGTCGTTGTCATCGTATAAATAGATGTTATCCGCAGAACTGCTCATATTTAAGAAGAATTGGGGGAACATGGACTGATTCAGCACAAAATACCTGTTTGCGGCGCCCAGAATGGTAACTGAGGGTACCACATACGCGTCGTCGCAGACTATTTTGAAACCTGAAATATCCCCTCCGCCGCCCGTCCACATCAGTTCCACATACGCTTCAGCTGGGTCGAATGGATCGAACTCTACCCTGTTGACCAAAACATTTGGGGAAACGATGTTTCCAACATTGTTCTGGCTGCCCCATGTTGGCCCTGTGGAAGCGTTGCGAAGCCAATCATCGGAGTATTCCACCATAGATGTATCGTATCGTCTTCCCACGGACTCGTAACCCAATGGGTCAGGGGCCAAACCCTGCTGCCCGTACGACACCTCATCCAATAGAATGTAGCTACCTCCACCTTCGTCAAAGTACAAGCTTATCGTGCCGCCTTCTGCAGGGATGTTTTCCGCTGGGTCAAGGTTGAAAACGCCGTATTCATAGGTTGAAAGGGGTTTTTTATCCCAGTTATCACCTGTTAAAAAGGTCGCTCCACCGTCCACGGAAAGGCGATAGCCCGCCGTATACAGGTCTGTGGCTGCTTTTCCGTTGTTGTAAACCTCGATGTATTGGTTTCCAGAGCCTGAATCCATATCGTTAAATTCGGTGATGCGAAAACCGCTGGCCACGTAATCGTAGTAAGACTGTGCGTCCTGCACTGCAGTGATCATGTTGTCATGTGAATCGTTTACCGCGATAACCAATGTAAAGGTTTTAACTGATCCAACACCGATGGTGATTCCATCCCATCCAACGGTTGATATTCGATTTCCCGGGGTTGAACCTACCGCCTGATTTGATGCGGTGATTCGCTGGAACAGCCAAGTTTCATCTTCATAGGCCTTCTTGAACTCGTCAAAGGAGGCAAAGGCGCTGCCGTCCTCTGAGTAGTAATGTGTGATGGGTTCTGTTGTGATGGCTGAGGCGAATCCGATAGTGGTACCGCCATCATCCTGGGCCCAGTAGGTATTGTTTGCTGCGTCAAAGCCGTCGATGTCATCGCCGCTGTCCCCACCTACACCGCCATTTTTTCCAACAAAGGAGAGCGGCACCTCAAGGCCGATTTTAAGATCGGTGATGTCAACAGGTTTCAGATTGTACAGGGCCCATTGAATTATTGCCCAGTCCTTATCCAGGACCGTCCAGGCCGTCTGATTGATAAGTATATCATCAGGGTCGCCAGTTAATATCCCTTTATTCTGGAATGTTCCGAAGCTTTTCTGGGTATCACCAGTCATCAACCAATCTTGCGCAGTTACCTCCTCAAGATCATCTTGGCTGGTGTAGGGATGTGAGTCGAATGAATCCGATATATTCTCGTATCCAGGAGTATGATCGTAACCATCGTGATCTATAACTAAACCGATAAATCCCATCCCGCCAAGACTTGGGTCATTCACTGTTTGAGTTGTACCTTTCCAAGATATGTACTTAAGAATCCTTCCCCAAGCTGTCAGCATTTCGATATCAACATTTCCCACATTATGGGTCTGAATAGCAGCTGCGTTGGGTGTCTGAACGGTTATTCCAACCAGCAGAGAGCTCAAAATGAGTACTATGCTCACAGTCAAAGAGAAATATCTTCGTTGTTTAGATACATCTCTTCTCCCTGGCATTTTATTTCCTCCTATACCATATAACCATCATAAATAAGCAAAGGACCCCAATCGAACCTTTATTATTCGTATTAACCTCTCCTTAGGCTTGACCTCTTCACCCTTAAATTGGTATTATTGATTATAAACTGTCATTCCTTATATTCTTTTCGCTTTTTACCACCAAAGAAACATGTTTAATTATTGAGAATATAGCCGTCAAAAAACAAGGCTTGTCACCTAGTCAGAAAAGAAGGAAAGGCCTCAATGTAGATGCGAATCGTCCGAAGGGACTGGAGCCCAAACTTCATTTCATATATCTGTTGACATTCGGTAGACCGATTGTCATAAAATTCGGTACTTTTTTCCTTATCCAAACCCATACCTAGCCAATTAACATAACCAGGGTGGTCGAAACAATCCCGCCATCATCATCCATGACCGTAAGGGTGACAGTGTAAACGCCAGAGGTACTGTATGCATACGTAACTGTATCTGTTACATTCATTGGGTTTAGCTCTGGACTTGGATAGGGATCGGGGCTCATACCATTGTTATAATAGAGATTCGGTCCTGCTATTCCCCCATCATCAAAGTCCCAAACGAATGTTAAATCATCACTACCTGGATCTGTAGCTGTGGCTTTGAAAGTTATGTTATGTCTGTATATTATCCCTGTCAAATCAACCTCCCAGGGGTCTATATGATTCCAATGATCGGAATCCCAATAGGACTGTTTTACATTGAATGTATGGTGTAATCTTTCGGTAGTCCCATCATGAAACTCCATATCTACCCATACTGGATTGCCACCCCATACATTCCCGTTTACCCTTGGGTCATTGGGAAGGTAGTCAACAACAGCTCTATAACTGCTTCCAAAATTTATACTGTAGCCGGAAAGAGTAGCCGCTTGGTCATCAGGGCTCCCAGGTTGCCTTGTAACTTCTGCATTCCATATCTCAATATCATCCTCGTAAAAAGTAATGGTAACAGAATGCCATTTTTCTCCTGCAACTCTCAGGGTGAAGTTCATATACATAAATGCTTCCATGTTTACGATGGTTGGCGCAACATTGTTCACTCTCACTGTTGTGTTAACAGTTGTTGTTCCACCATCATCATCTGTAACTGTGAGTGTAATTCTGAAGATTCCGTTATCGCCATAGGTTTGACTAGCTGAATCTATTACATCTCTTGGATTGATCTCGGGGCTTGGATATGGGTCTGAGTTCGGCGGGTTATTAAGGTAAGTATTAGTTGTATCATTGAGACCTATATAATCCCAATTCCAAGTAAATGTTAAATCATCGCTGCCTGGATCTGTAGCATGACCTGAAAAGGTTATTTTTCCTCCTTCATCAATAGTAGTATTTGTTAATGCACCTACTATTGGTGCTACATTGTTCACAGTTATAGTCGTGTTGTATGTGGTTGTGCCACCATCATCATCAGTTATGGTGAGTCTCACAAAGTACATGCCGTTATCGCCGTAGATATGGTTTACTGTATCTGTTGCATTGAATGGATAGTTCCCCCACGGGCTTGGATATGGATCTAGACCAATACCATCATTATAGTATACATTCGTAATCGTTGGACCAAATTCAAATTCCCAAGTGAAGGTTAAATCGTCACTGCCAGGGTCTACGGCAGTTGCTTGAAATGTTGCTAATGAGCCCTCGTCTACATCGGGTGGGAAAATAATCTTTACAATTGATGGAGCGATGTTATCTATTGTAATTGTGGTGGTATAAGTAGTCATCCCGCCATCATCATCTGTAACTTTTAAGATTATTGTATAATTGTAATTATCTCCATAAGTATAAGATACAGTATCTGTGGCACTAAAAGGATATGTCCCAAATGGACTTTGGGGGGGGTCTGGACCCACCCCGCCATTGTAGTATGTGTGGTTGATTGTTGATCCGTATTCAAACTCCCATGAGAATGTTAGGTCATCGCTGCCTGGATCTGTTGCCTCTGCCTCGAATGTGAGTGATGAGCCTTCATCGCCTGATGGTGAGATTACAATTGTAATTGTTGGTGCGATATTATTTATGACAACGCTTGTATTTGCAGCTGAAATTCCACCATCATCGTCTTCTACAGTTAACGTGATATTGTATACTCCATTATCACCATAGGTGTGTTGTACACTATCTGTTGCAGTAAACGGATATATGCCCCATGGGCTCGGGTATGGATCCGGACTCAAGCCATTGTTGTAGTGGGTGGTTGTTGTTGAAGTCCCATCACCCCAGTTCCATATGAAAGTTAGGTCATCGCTACCAGGATCAGTGGTAAAAGAAGTGAACGTTATTAGTACACCTTCGTTGTCAGGAGGTCCCGCTATCGAGTCCATCGTTGGTGCGACATTATTTATTGTTACGTTAGCTGTATCTGTATTCGTCAGCTCACCATCATAGACCTCCACCGATATCTCACCTGTGTAATCATCATACCAAGTGTAAGTAGTCATTGGGTCGACTGAATAACCGGTATCCCAGATTCCATCATTGTCGAAATCCCAACGATATTGCAGGACATTGTTATCAGGATCATAAGAACCTGAAACATCGAATATAATTGGTGAATTCTCCTCACCAATATAAGGACCATCAATATTAGCTACTGGAGGATTATTTGAGGTCCAGGGGACTAATGATTTGGGTGCATAGAAAACTATGGTTAGATTATAGTCATCATAATAATCGTAAATTTTTTGTTCGATTAGAGTATCATTAGTAGTTCCCCACCAATTATCCGTAGCATTGACAATAAAATAGAAGGTGCTTACAATTATAACATCGTATGGAGAGTTGCCATAAATATCAGAGTAATGAATTGTACTTTCTTTACAAATTTCTATGCCATTTCCACCATTATTTGTTATGCTGCTATCTGTTATGGTTAGAGGTCCGGGGGAAGATATGCCGAGATAGAGATTGTTGTTGATACTGGAATCCGAGATAGTAAGCGAACCACGGTCACGATAGCCGTAGATGCCGTATTCATTGTTGTATATATCGGAGTCAAAGACTGAGGCAGAGCCATAATAGCCGCCCACACCATGGACGTAGACACCGTATTCATTATCATGGATATCGCAATTTGAGAAAGTGGTATGGCCTGTCTGAACATGTACTCCGTAGCCGTTCTGATAGATCTCGGAGTTGGAAATGGTGGATGCTCCTTTTGAATATATTCCATAGGGATTGTCATAAATATTGGAGTTGGTGATTAAGAGAGAGCCGTGGGCGTCGCTCCAAGTGCCATAGTATTCGTTATCGAATATATTACAATTCGAAACAGTGATATCGATGTGGTACTGGGAACTTATTATCCCATGGGTGTTGCCATATATATCGGAATTATCTATAGAAAAAGAAATCCCCTCGGTATCAGCGTGAACACCGTAGTTGTTATTTGTGATACTCATATGTGACATGCTCTGTGAGGAATGCTCGAACACTATTGCTATATCACTATACATAACGGTTATCCAGTCAAGGACACTGCCATAGTCTGGACTCGTATCCCTGAATTTTATACCAAGCCAATCACCTACGCTAGGCGTGGCGGAGTTGCTGGTGAATACTATGTTGTTGGTATCGGTACCCTGGGCGTTCAGATAACCATCAACAACAAGCTCGTATGAGCCGTCAAATCTGACTACTACTCCCGGTTCGATTGTTAATGTTACATCAACTTCAATGACGACATTGCTGGTCAGAATATACGGACTCCCTGCCAATGTCCATGTGGTGTCAACTGAGATATACGGTGTAGGACGCATACCAATATCAAAGAGAGAGCCACCTGGTCCATCTAGAATTGGATTGTAATTCAATTTACCCAAATAATAATCATCATAATAGTCGTAGATATTAGATTCTATCTGAACTGCATCGGTGGTTCCCCACCAATTGTGGGTGGCATCGACATTGAGATTGAAGGAGCTGGAGATCTTGACATCGTAAGGTGTGTTTCCATAGATGTTGGAGTTGTGGATAGAGCCTCCTTTGTTCGCTTCTATACCGTTTCCACCGTTATTTATGATGTTGCTATCGGTTATTGTGAGAGGTCCGGGGGAGGATATACCAAGATAGAGATTGTTGTTGATGCTGGAACCCGAGATGGTAAGCGAACCACGGTCACGATAGCCGTAGATGCCGTATTCGTTGTCGTATATATCGGAGTCAAAGACTGAGGCAGAGCCATAATAGCCGCCCACACCATGGACGTAGACACCGTATTCATTATCATGGATATCGCAATTTGAGAAAGTGGTATGGCCTGTCTGAACATGTACTCCGTAGCCGTTCTGATAGATCTCGGAGTTGGAAATGGTGGATGCTCCTTTTGAATATATTCCATAGGGATTGTCATAAATATTGGAGTTGGTGATTAAGAGAGAGCCGTGGGCGTCGCTCCAAGTGCCATAGTATTCGTTATCGAATATATTACAATTCGAAACAGTGATATCGATGTGGTACTGGGAACTTATTATCCCATGGGTGTTGCCATATATATCGGAATTATCTATAGAAAAAGAAATCCCCTCGGTATCAGCGTGAACACCGTAGTTGTTATTTGTGATACTCATATGTGACATACTCTGTGAGGAATCCTCAAGTTCTATTCCCTTATCGCTGTACATAATAGTCACCCAGTCAAGGACACTGCCATAGTCCGGACTCGTATCCCTGAATTTTATACCAAGCCAATCTCCTACAGCCGGTGTGGCGGCATTGCTTGTGAAAACTATGTTGTTGGTATCGGTCCCTTGGGCGTTCAAGTATCCGTCCACAACAAGCTCGAAGGGTCCGTCAAATTTGACGACTACACCTGGCTCGATTGTTAATGTTACACCAGGAACTACAGTTATATCATCAGTAACTATATATGGGCTGTTTGCTAGAGTCCATATTGTATCTGAATATATATACCCGCTTACTACCGTGGGATCAATCACCACGGGGAAATTTCTCGCAGCGTCGCTTAACCAATTGTAAGGTGTTAATATAGAGAACATTACTTCCCCGTTTACGTATTTTACTTCATATTGGCAATCGACTCTTTCCTCTTCATTATTTTTTTCGTAAGCATATGGTGCTGGGATATGGAACTGTTCTATGCCATTTTCATCCATAAATCTGATGCTCGATGATGTAATGAAATCTTCCTTTATCTCAACACCATCAACATGCATCGACAGCCCATCTGAAAACTTCAGAGCCCCAATATAGCTCAAATATTCAGCATTGTCAAGGCTAGGGTTGATGCAGGGTAATCTGCTAAGAATGATATCGTGCTTTAGTTTGTTCTCAGTCACTGTGAAGACTTCTATTGTAAAGGGATATGTTTCCTCATAAGTCATCATGTTATCTTTTGTTATCCCTTCAACACCTGTAACAGAACTTATAGGTTCGATTTCACCAGCGTCGTCTATAAAACCCATCTCCTCCCATTTCCAAACCGCCCAATGATCTCCAACGCTAACTTTAACTCCATCACCCACACTATTTTCATCGAAATATACCTTTAGTTTAGATTCTTCGTTTGCATATTCGTATCCGTCTTTTTTATATGGCGTTATTGAATCTTCTGCCATTATTGCGATATTCGAATCCGGCTGCTGATCATTCTGCATCATTGCCCTAAAAACACTTGTTACCATCACTATACACAACAATATACCCATTACCTTCCTTCGCATATTCATTTCCCCCTGCCTTTGAAGTCTTTACAGGAGAACTTGAGCTTTCTTTTATTACACATTAATAGCCCCCCTTCTTGAAGAATAAATGTAGTTAAAACCATATAAACCTTTGTAAAAGGCGAAACAATTGTGTTTTTGGTATTAGATAAATAAGTATATAGAGGTTGAATGATATTATCATGAAGCGAGGTAATATTATGAAAATAAAAGCAAGGTATCTGATGGTCGCATCAATAATCGCGATTTTTAGCTGTGTGGTTGTACCAGTTGTAAATGCTGAGACATTAGATATCGGGACTAAAGTTGCTGAATCAGATCCAGATTCTATTGGTTATCGGTGGTATTATTTCGACTCTGGGGTTATGGTAAAGACAAAACCAGATTATATAGATTATGTCCCATTAATCTTCGACGGAAATGAGAGTACCGGTATTGATCATAATTTTAGCACGGGTCATGATAGGATGCTAATATTTTTAGTATTTCCCGATTCTTTTTATGTGAACAACATAACCTTCAAACCGGTATTCGGTGGAAATGCTTCGGAATACTATATGTCCCAATTAATCTATATTGGTAATATAGAGTTCTGGTTTGACTTACCATTTTCTGAAGAAAAAACCATTCACATAAATGGAACAATAGATACACTAAGATTTTGGCTAGATAGCAACGGAACGAATCATTTTTACTATAATGATGTGATCATTAACTATACTTCAGGCCCTTCAATTGCTGATGAACTTCAAGATCAAATCAATAACCTTACAGAACAGCTCATTTTAATCGAC
>CBDUXN010000097.1:0-12866 GCA_965371185.1 uncultured Thermoplasmata archaeon | reverse complement strand
AGTTCACATTCATGGGGATGCCGGGAGCCATGACAAGGTATAATTCAGGCAGCTATCTTGGCTTTGACTACAATTTCGAAGCAAGAGATCTTACCGCCTCTGTCAATCCTGCAACAGGAGATATTACACTTACCTGGTCAGCGCCCAGCAACCCGGGCACTGTCCAATATCATGTTTACTACTCCACCACCAGGGACGGTTTCCACGGCACCAGGGGGGTTGACTACACACTCCTTGCCGCCCTTCCTGTGGGCACACTTACGACGACTCATTTTGGCGTTGCGCTGCAGAATACACAGTATTACTATATGGTCATCCCACTGAACGCCACCGATGCTGAAGGTGCTACCACGTACAGCATAGGAGTTTGGACTTCTAACTATCTGGCAGAATACGACACCCTGGGTATCCCGTTAATACTGGACAGCTACCAAACAGCGGATTGGTACTGCGATATGGGTAATGTTGTCGGAATCAACTACTTCATAGACTCCAGCCAGCGCTGGTTATGGCACTCCACGAGGATGCCGCAGGGGGCCTTTGACCCCACGTTGATGATGACAGAGGGCTATCAGATATCCACTTCAGCCGGCACGAAATACTCGTTCGTTGGGATTTAAAATAGATATAACTCCGAGTTCATTTTCCTTCCAACACCAGTTCTAATCAAAAATATGCAGGCTATTCTTCCTTCCCCTCTATTTCTTCTTCGCCCTCAATTTCATCCTCCGAATCATTCCGTTCGGTTTCTTCCTTGGCTTCCTCCCCTCGTTCTTCCTCCTCTTTTGTGCCATCATCCTCTTTCCAACCCTCTGTCTCCTTAGTATCTTCGACCTCTTCCTCTGCTCTTTCTCCTCCCGCCGCCTCCTTTTCAATTTCTTCTTCACCTGCCTCGTCCTCCAGGGCCTCATCTACAACTTCCTCATCCGCCTCCCCTTCTTCATCTTCATCCACCATTTCCTCTCCACCCTCTTCTTCCTTTTCTCCATCACCTATTTCTCCTTCCTCAGGTTCTTCTTCCCCTTCAGGCTCCTCCTCTTCAAAATCCTCTTCTCCCAGGTTAAACTCTTCTTCAAGCTCCTTCTGTTCCTTTCTCTCTTGATACAACCCAATAGCCCCTTTCAGCTCCTCAATATCATTTCCGGTAAGCCCCTCCTCGAGACCGATTGTTACAATTAGATCCTCTGCTTCTCCAGCTCCTTCTTCTCTCAAGGCTCCTCCTTCCGCTAACAAACTTGTCTCGACATCCTCATCATCTAGTGTCCCTTTTCCCTCTACATCAAATTCATCTTCCTCCTCCGCTTCCTCAGACATCCCCTTTTTACGGGTGGATATCAACCATGCAAACAGGATCAATCCCAGGATGATAGCTAAAATAGACAGAATAAACAGCCATAACAAATCCTCTTTTTGGGCCCCTTGCGTGGTGAAGCTGAATACAAAATCCTTTTCCATTGCATTGCCTGCCATATCTTCCGCGGATGTGTTGATGACAACAATGTATTTTGTGGAATTTGTCAGGTTCGAATGGGGTGTGACCAAGAGGGTGAGGTTGTCAGGATCCCAGTTCAGGGTCAAGTTGATCTGAGGGGATATCGACACGGCATTCATCAAGGAAATCTCATCCATCAGCTCATCGAACCGTATCTTGATGGACGTGTCCGCAGGAATCCTTTCATCACCATTGCGGGGCGTGGTGGAGACCACATTCGGGGGAGAGTTATCGACATTGAAGGTGAAGAGAAGGGAAATGTTGTTGCCAACCGAGTCCCCCGCAGAAACCTGGATATCGTAGGCTCCGTCCGGCCAACCAGAGGTATCTATTATCGATAGAGTAGCGAGATCCTGTGGTTCCCCGCTATTAATCGAATAATTGGCGAAGATAAGGTTTGGCTCGGAAATCTGAAAGACGATGTCTGTACCGGCCCGAATAAAGGAATTGTTTAATGGGGATAACAGGGTGATATCAGGCTGTGAGGAATCGATCGTGATGTTGTACCATGTTATGTTGGAGTTACCTGCATAATCGGTTACATTCACTTTAACGAAGTACTGTATATCCATCCAATCCGAAGTATTGATATCGTACGGTGAAAAGAGGACTTCGTCATTCCCAAAGTATAAGGAATATCTGAAGTCGAATGGATTCGCTTCAACTACCGAAAAATTGAGAGGGACTCCGCCCCTGATCAGGGAATTGTTCGAAGGGCTGTTCAGAATCACTAAGGGACTTACAGTATCTATTACAAATTCGTAGTATCTGGAATCGAAGTTGTCTGGATCGTCGATGGCGTTAACTGTTATTGAAAAACCTCCATCGTCGAAAAGTGTGGTGTTTATAAAATACTGGATTGCGAAAGATTGTTCAGGCCCACCGTTAAAAGAATAATTTACAGAATTCAGATGCTCATCCGAAATCGAGAAATTGATTGGAATTCCAGGTTTGATAAATGAGTTATTTTTTGGGGAATTTAATGAGATTAGGGGTGGTGTTGAATCCATTGTAAATATGTACCATGTCGAGTTGTTGTTACCTGCATTGTCCTCTGCATGAATTTCTATGGTGTAAACGTCATCCGGCCATGATAGGGTATCGATATCATGAGGGTATAAAAGACCTCCTTGTAGTTCAGCGTTTAGGTAATAGCTCACAGATCTTAAATGCGGTTCTGAAATCGTGAGATTTATAATTCCACCTGCCTTGATTAAAGAATTGTTTTGAGGTGAATTCAACTCGATAACCGGTTTTGTGGAGTCGATAACGAAGAAAAACCAGCTTGAATTCACACTGCCGTTGGTATCGATCACCCATACATCGACAAGATGATCCCCATCGCTCCACCCTGTTGTATTTATATCATAATCAGGGGGGTCAATCGTTTGATTGGAGGAGCTGTTTACCGAGTAACTCACATTATGAATGTTTGGGACTTTGATATCCAGATCGATGATCGTGCCGGCCTTTATGACGGAATTGTTCCTGGGAGAGATCAAATTTATTGAAACAGGTGCAGTGTCAGGGGTCTGATTCATTAATGGAAAGTTGTCAATCGCCCCTGCCCCACCATCGATGTTCGTATATGGCTCATCCCCTATACCATCGCTTCCAGGGACATCCTGACCTGCGCTTTGATTGACATCCTCCCCCGTATAATCGCTCCAGTAATTTCCTCCAGTGGGATAACCATCATCCCAATCGTTGTTGCCATCATTATCGTATGCCTGATTTGCATTGTCATTCAGATTGTTGTGGAAAATACGGTTGTTTTCAGATGAGGTGAGTCTGATGCCGTATCCCCCATTCAGTGAGACGTTGTTGTTGTTCATCTCATTATCCGAGGAGGAAAAAATGGTAACGCCGTCGCCTAAGTTCGAAAAAATCCGATTGTACCTAATCGCATTGAAATCTGAGTACCAGAGGTAAAGACCACGTATGATGTTGTCACTGATATTGTTGTTTAGGATGGCATTGTCTGACGAATAATACAGATGAATACCCTCGACATTATCTGTAATAATATTGCTTTGTATGTCATTGACCGAGGACCAATTGAGGAATACTGCGTAATCGGCGTAACTTATGTCGCAGTAATATATCCTGGCATAGCCTGTGGAATTGATATGAATTCTGTTCCAGTCCGGTGTTGACGGTGATGATTTGTTGGATGTGAATGTTATCCTGCTCAGAGGGCTTCCAACCGCGGTGAGGTTCCCATGGATGAATAAACCATAATACCCGTTGAAACGAACCTCCACGCCTGCCTCGATGGTCAGGTTCGCTCCGCTGTCCACGTGAACATCACCCTCTATGTAGTACGGGCTATCGTCCAAATACCAGGTTGTGTTTGATGTGATGTGATACCCGTCGATGACAGTATCCGAAACAGCGCTGTCCGAATTGAAAATTAAAAAGGTCGGCATCATCAATACCATCGATATATAGATTAGGATGAAATTACACCTTCTTCTCATATATCCTGTGACTCCATGTTTTATTTTTCTGATCTGTTTTCATTTGGCTACTCTTCAATAGGACCTTCTAAAACCATGTCCCTCATCGTTCTTTCATAGACTGTAACGGCATTGTAGTCTCCATTCTCAAAGGCCTTCTTAGCCTCTTGGAACATGATATTGGCCTCATCCAGCCTGTCACCGAACTGTTCCTGGAGGCTCAATATGGATTCCATGGCGTCGATATCTTCCTTGGCCCGTATCTTCAGGAACATATCCTCCACCTCTTCCACAGGCCCTTTGGGTTCCTCTTTCCTCTCCCTCATGAGAAGGAAGAAGAGGATTATGGCTATGACCAGCATCGCTATGAGAATCGGGATGATCCACCAAAACCTGAGAACAGAGGGCTCTTCTTCACCAATATCACCTTCATCCACGCCAACGGTTGCGAAAAATTCATAATCTTCATAGGGGACCAGAGCGTTTCCGGCCAGATCCACAACACCATCGTCGAATTTGACTGTGTAAGATTGGTTGAGCTGCATGCCCTCGAAATTTCCCAAATACAGGGTTCTGCCATCTTCGCTCCATTCCAAAGTGTAATTTAGGCTGGGCGTGATGTTCAAGGCTGAAATAACCGATGACCGGTTCATAGGTTCTGTAAAGCCGATGACTATCATGGTGTTTTCAAAGGGATAATATGGCTCTGCTACAAGGATCCGCGATATCTCAGGTTGTGTACCGTCCAATGTGAAGGTAAAGGAAGCCCCCATAGTATTTCCGGCAGGATCGCTTGCATGGATCTCGATGACATAGCTCCCATCCGCCCAATCTGAGGTATCGATATCGTACGGAGAGGATAATGTCGCTGGAAGCCCGTCATTTATGGAGTATTCCACATTATCGAGATTGGCATCCGAAACCGTGATGTCGATTATGGTTCCGGTTTGTATAAGAGAACCGTTGACTGGAGAATTCAACGAAATCGTGGGAGAGACGGAATCGATTATAAATCCGAACAAGGAGACATTTTCATTTCCCGCTTTATCCTTAGCCAGGATTAGGATGGTGTAACTTCCGTCTCCCCAATCTACTGTACCGATGTTGAATGGTGTGGTGAATGTAATTGGATCCTCGCCATTTCTCGAATAATTTACGATGTCCAGATTATCGTCAACGATGTTGAAGTCTAGAAACTCTCCAGGCAAGATCACGGAGTTGTTGAGGGGAGAAATCAAAAGGATCGAGGGTTCCATCGAGTCGATGGTGAAAATGAAGGTCGAGGTGTTCATGTTGTTTTTGGTATCGTTTGCATGCACTACCAGGGTGTGCGCCCCTTCGTCCCAATTTGAGGTGTTGATATCATAGGGGGGCCAAAATGGAACATCGACGCCGTAATCCAATGAATAATTCACATTGCTGAGATGTAAATCGAAGATATAAAGATCGATAATCGTGCCGGCAGGAATAAAGGACAGGTTTTGTGGGGAGATCAGGGTGATGGTGGGCTCTGTGGTGTCGTTGAAAATGAAATCGTACCAGGTGATATTGAAATTACCTGCAAGATCAATTGCATAAACAACCACCGTGCAATCTCCATCGGGGAAGTTGGCGGTGTTGATATCAAAGGGAAAGAGCAGCGTTTGATTCTCTCCGGAGGTCACGGAGTAATTGACGAAATCTAGATTATCTTCGATTATGGACAGATTGATCGGAGTTCCTATTTCATTTGATGTGCCATTGGGGGGTGAGAGCAGTTGTATGACAGGGGGCGTGGAATCCAAGATGAAAACGTATTCGCTGATATTTTCGTTACCCACGGCATCCACCGCCTTTATCGAGATATTGTAGATGCCATCTCCCCAGCCGCTCGTAGGGATATCGTAAGGTGGCAAAAGAACCACAAAAGGCTGGGCATTCTTAGAATAATTGACACCTAAAAGGCGTTGGTCGAAAACATCGAAGTCCAATATCACACCCGGTTGTTTATAGGAGTTATTTTCCGGTGAATTCAGGGTTATTGTGGGGAGGATTCCATCCACAGTGAAGTTGAACCATCTCGTGGTGTTATGACCTGCAAGATCCTCTGCATAGACCTCGATGATGTAATCCCCGTCCCAGCTCGTGGTATCGATGTCGTAGGGGGGGGCAAGGGGCTGTGGGAGTCCCCCGTTCTCTGAGTGGGTTGAGAAGTTGAGGTTCACATCAGAAACCGTAAAATCAAGGGTGGTTCCCGCACTGATCAGGGAATTGTTGGATGGCGAATTCAAAACGATCAAAGGGGGAATGGAATCTATCGTGAAATAGTAGACTCGGGTGATGTTATTGCCCACGACATCCGAGGCTGAGATATTGACCGTGTGGATGTCATCCGTCCATATCATTGTGTCAGTTGTGTCGATATCGTATGGTGTTGAAAAGGGATTTGGAGGCCCTCCATCTAAGGAATAGTTTGCCGATAGGAGATTATCATCCGAAACATGAAAATCGAGATTCGTGCCAGGCGGAACAACGGAATTGTTCTGAGGTGAATTGAGATCGATGGATGGTGGGGTGTTATCGATTGTGAAATTGTACCATCTGGAGTCCGTATTGCCTGCGGTGTCATTGGCATAAACCTGGATTGTATAATTACCATCTAGCCAGCCGGTGGTGACGATGTAATGATAGGGGCTTGAAACGAAATCAAATGATATGTCTGTTACCGCGTTTTTGGAATAATTGACCTGATCCAGATTGGTATCTATGATCGAGATATTGATGACTGCACCTTCCTTTATCACGGAGTTGTTCAGGGGTGAATTCAGGATTATCATAGGAGGTGTTGCCACGGTGAAGTTGTAAAAGGTAGAATTGATATGTCCTGCCAGGTCTGTTGCATAGATGTCGATTCTGTATGGACCATCTGGCCAATCGGTAGTGTCCACATCAAAATCAGGGGGATCTAGGTTATAAGGTCCTATAAAATTTCTTAAGTAGGTAACCTCATCCAAATTATCATCCCAGACAGCGAAATCTAGAATCTCTCCTGCTTGAATAACGCTGTTGTTCGAAGGTGAGACGAGAAATATGAACGGCGGAATAGAATCGATGGTGAAATTGTAGAACCTTGTTCTCATATTGCCCAAAATATCGGATGCATTCACCTCGACTTTGTGATCTCCATCTGCCCAGCCTGTGGTTGTTATGTTGTAGGGTTCTGGGAAAAGGTAAGGGCCTGTGCCGTTCGAGTAGTTGACCGCAGCTGGGTTCAGGTGCGGATCTGTTATATCGAATCGCAACCATGTCCCTGGCTGTATCACCGATTCGTTTGTGGGGGAGAGCAGGGCGATCAGGGGGCGGATGCCGTCGATCGTGAAGTTGTAGGCGGTGGTGTTGATGTTACCAGCTTTGTCTCTCGCCCACACTTGTACCGTACGGTTGCCGTCAGACCAGCTGGTAGTATCGATGTCATACGGTGTCAAAAGGGTTGTGTTCGACCCTCCATCCAGAACGAAAGTCACGTTGTGAAGATTGTCGTCAGTCACGGTGAGGTCAATATCCACACTGGGTAGTATGAGAGAGCCGTTAGGAGGGGAAATGAGCACAATCTCAGGAAATACGGAATCTATGGTGACATTGAACCAAAATTCCGTTATGTTCCCCTCGCTATCATAAACGAATATATCGATGGTGACTATCCCATCCGACCAGGTGCCAGTTTCTGTTCCATTGATATCATAAGGAGTAGAAAGATCCCCTTTTGGAGTCCCATTGACAGAATAGCTTACATTAACAATATCATCCCCGACCACTTCAAAATCCAGGACAGTGCCCGGCTTCATAGCTGAATTGTTTATTGGAGAATTGAGATAGACATAGATTCTTTTGAGCGAGGAAGATATTAGCGGATAGTTGTCCACTACCCCCGCCCCACCGCCGATATTCGTATAATTTGTATCCACTATCCCGTCGCTGCCATCCTCGGTCTGACTTGGACCCGAATAGTCATCATATGCACCCTCGCCAGGCTCATCGAAATCGCTCCAGAAGTTGCCGCCGGAAGGATAGCCGCTGTCCCAGAAGTTGTCGGATGTGTCATCATAAGCCTGGGCCGAGTTGTTCCAGAAGATGTTATGATAGATGCGGTTATCCGAAGATGAAGTCAAATTAACACCACAAACAGTGTTTTCGGAGATGTTGTTCTTTGTGATGTTGTTGTTTCTGGCTAAGGATTGAAGGCGTATCCCGTATTTGTTGGAAAATAGATGGTTAAGTGTGATATTGTTGTACTCCGATTCGGCTGCATATAAACCAGCACCAAATATATTGTTCCAGATGGTGTTGTTTATAATGTTGTTGTTCGAGGATCTAGTAGTGAGAACTTTGGTGAGCCATATACCATCAAATAAGTTATTTGATATATTGTTGTTAAGTATGTCGTTACCTGACGAGCCGCTTAGGAATATCCCCCTATTGACGTTGTCCGAGATGGTATTGTTAATAATGGTGTTATTCGAGGACATATAAAGATATAGACCATCGAAATTTTCTGATATGTTGTTATCCATTATATTGTTATTTGATGAGCCGTTCAGGTATATCCCATATTTGCCGTAGGTTATGTTGCAGTATCTTATCTTGGCATATCCTGTGGGATTGACCTGGATCCGATCCCATGACTCTGATGTTGTGGTTTGATTGGATGTGAAATTTATCATGTCCGCAGATGTTCCCACGGCTGTGATATTCCCATTTACGTATATGCTGTAAGATCCGTTAAAACGAACCTCGACACCTTCCTCGATGGTCAGATTCGCCCCGTAACTGATGGTAACATTCCCCTCCAACCAGTAAGGACTGCCGCCTATGTTCCAGGTCATGTCCGAGGCGTATGTTATATCATTGATCACGGTACCTGATATGGCATTGTTTGAATTGAATATCAGCAGACCCAATAATGTTGACAAAATCAACATTACCATCGATATAATGGCCACTGTTCTTCTCATATCATACTCCTCCTAGAACTGCAATGTTTCCCCCGAGTTTATCATGCTGGCGCCTCGGCGTTATTATAATGTGCTTGTTCTTTATAAATCTTATCCTCAGATAATCAAAATGATTCAAAAATATGGGAAGAGTGACAAAAAATAAAAAAATTAGAAAAGATGGAGAAAGTCGTTTTAACCTTCTCCTTTTGGGTTTTAAGGTTTCGGGTTGTCGTTGGTTGTTTAGCTCAGGTCGATTGCAATGAACTCCATGTCGTACCCGCCGCCGTTCAGGAAGACTTGGTACGATGGGTAACCATCGCATACGTCGTCATCCATTACGATGAGACAGACATAGTAGTATCCTGCTTCCGCAAAGGCGTGCGAGATCTCGTCGTCGATGTGTATGGGGTTCATGTCTGGGCTTCTGATGGTGTTGGGTGTTCTGTCGAACCATGGATCTCTGTTGGGATGTGCATCGAATATGTTTTCTGGTGGTGCGCTTGTTCCATCCACCATGGAACTGTCCTCGTTGGCGTACACATGTATTCCTTCGCCGTCGCCGAACTGCCAGTAGAATGCCAGGTCGTCGCTTCCACTGTCTTCGCCGTCTGCTGTGAAGATGATTTCCTCTCCTACTAGCATTAGTTTCAGCATGTCTGCGGTTATTGTCCATACGGTGCCGTCGGTCTTGAGCACTTCCTTCAGTTCCTTGATGTGTCCGCTTGGGAAGCGTCCCTGGAAGACCCATGTGGGGTTTGCTCCATCAGGATCTGCATTGGTGTACTCCACTGTCACGAAGTAGTCGTTGATTGAGCCCATGTCCAGGGTTGCAGGCATGGTTTCCATCTTGTACTTTCCGTCGTGGTAAACCGTAACCGAGCTTATCGGGCCAGAGGCGTCATGCAGTGTCATTACGCAGTTGTTGTTCGGTTCGCCTGTGGTCCTGATCACCAGGTCGAGATTTACTTCGGCATGTAGTGGCGATATCTCTGGATCCACGTTGTTGACCTCCACTGGGAAGTAGACGGAGGCTATCCAGTCGTTGGGATCACCAGGTCCTGTGAAGACAGGCTGAGATCCTCCGAAGGCCCACATCATGTCGTCGTCGATTACCTGCAGACCGGCAACGTAGATGCCGTTGTCCCCGTAGTCGTGGCTGACAGTGTCGAGCACCGGTGTCGGGATGTATTCGCCCCATGTCCATATCACGGTATTTGCGAGCATCCTCATGGCATCGCCAGTGAGGTAGGAAGGCCATGGGAAGTAGTTCAATCCCGCGATGATTCCGCCGCCGGGTGTGTGATGGTCCTTATCGGTGTAGGCACACAGCGTGAAACCGTTTGTGTAGTCCGCCAGTCGTGTGGCTCCTGATGTCACTCCGCCTGTATTGTGTGTGTAGTAGGCACTCATGTCGGATACGCCCTCCATGATCGGGTGGTCGGGGTCATAGACATCTCCCAGGTCCAGGTAGATATAGCTGTTCCCTGAATAGGGGATGGGGTTGTAGCCTTCAATCTCCCATCTGCCCTTGACCCTGGAATACGTGTCGTAGCCGCCGGAGAACGTCGCCTGGATGACTCCACCGCCGGCGTCAGAGTAGTCTGCAAGCTTGTTGCCCAAGTCGTTGACCTTCGCCAGGTCAAAGATGTAGTAGTTCATGCTGACGACGATTACATCGTACTCCAGAAGCGTGGTCAACGAAGGTACTGGCCCTGAATAGAAATTGGCCTCGTCCAGTGTCAGGTACGGTCCCATGCCTAGGTCCGCGAGTGCACCTCTCAATCCGTTGACGCACTCCGCTGATTCGGTTGCGAAGGAGTGGAGGTACAGGACCTTGAGGTCCGGTGGCGCTATGGTTCCCTTGTAAATCCAGTCCCCTACCGGGGTTCCGTCGCCGTAGTCCCATCTGTACCAGAACTGCTCTGAGCGCTCGTTTATTGCCGGGTCGGTTATCTCGAAGCCCTCGAAGTCGATGGTTAGATATTCATCCACAACGTCCTCGAAGTCAGTAGGTACGATCGCTGATGGGAACACGTTGGCTATTGTCGTTTCGGTGTTCGCGGTGCCCAGACCAACCATCTCGTACGGATCGCCTCCGGTAAGCATACCGAATACTTCCCATTCCTGGATCATAATGTTACCATTAGTGGTGTATGTCAGCATGTTGGACATTCGTAATCGAGTAGTGGTCACTGGTGCGGGGAATTCGATAAATGCATCGATCCAATGGTTGCCATGGTCAAGATCATCGTAGTGTAGGACAAATGCCCAGCTGCTGCCAGTCCAATATTCAATATCGCAGGAATGCATACAATAACCTTGTAACAGTCGGAATCTGGTATAATACGAGCTCGTTCCACCGATGGTCACTGGACTCGGCCATACGAGCTGATTCCAATTGCTACCACCACCGTAGGCGGTCCAACAATCATTGAAAGTCCCGATCTTATCGCCATTGTTCAACCTCTGTGGCCCCCAAACTCCGCTTCCGCCGCCACTATGCGTCGCTGTCGCCTTTGGAGCTAACGCGAGATTTTCACCGTTCCAATCGGCGCCGGCGCCACCAAAGATTTTCCCGTGGTCGTCGTCCTTGACCTGCAGTTGGATATCGAATGTGTCTTCTGGCGTCCATGTGGTTGGATGGTCGTCCTTGTATATGTGGGTCACAGGATCTAATGGTATTGGCATATTCAGCACCTGAGGCGGTTCCGCTTGGGATGCCCACCAGGCAGCGTTTGCCGTGACCTCTATAGCTTGGCCGGTACGGTATCCAGATGGAATGAAAATATTCACTCCTACGATTCTCCCTGAACCGGGTGCCATTGCGCCCGCTTCCTTGTAAGCAAGGGCTGGATTAACTGGGTAGTCTGCGAGCAGTGTTGCATCAGCTCTTATGCCGGGTGCGTTTACTGGAATGCTGGTTCCAAAGCTTGAAATCGTGCCTGCGATACCATCTAGGATCCCGTATCCCGGGGGTCCGGGTTCGTTGGCCCAATAAAAAGCGCTTGTGGTCTTTGCACCGCCGTAACTAGTGGTTGGCAGGTAGCAGGAGTATTCATCGTCCGCCCATCTGCCCGTTGTTCCCCACGTCGTTCCAGGGGCCAGGAAGGTTGGAACCATCTCCACGATGTTTCCGCCGGCATCGACGTAATCGGCCAGTAAATCGCCAACATCGTCGGGCCATCCACCGATAATCCCCGTGTTTTCAGGGAAGATTAGGACATCGTATTCCAACAGCATCTCCAAAGTCCCGGGGTCATCGTAGTAGCTCCAAATGTCGAAGAGCACGCAATACGTTCCCATTGCGGCTTGAAGTGCGGCTGCAACTTCTGCCTCATACCCTGCAATGCTATGGTACAACAGAACTTTCATTCCGCCGGAGAACTTGATAACACTTTTCCATGGTGATTGTGTGCCGTCGCCCCAGTCCCACCTGTACTCCCAGTCGTCTCCCAAGCCGGGATCCATGAAGGAGCCTATGCCGGATACGGCTGTTCCTTCTTGCCCTGTTGAGGGGGTTACCTGTGGATTTATCACTATCGGTGCGACGTTGTCGACGAAAATCTCTGCGGTGTCCTCGATCACTTCCACTTCTTCCCATGTGTAATGGATATCTAACATACAACTGTATGTTGTCCAAGGTCCGTAAGTCGGGAAGGTGTTGGTCGGGTAGTACCTCGCGCCTGCCCAGTTGACAATGCCGTTGGGTGATGTGGGAGATCTCATTACCCCCATTGTGGCGTAAGTACTATAAGTACCCATCGTGTAATAGCTGACTACATAGTCCTTGCCTACCTCCAGATCGACTTCGTCGCCTGGAGCTAGATTGTACCATTTCCAGGTGTAAGGAGCTGGCATGCTCAATGGGCCGAGTATCTGTGCTATCGGACTGCTGGTAGAGGCGGTGTCCCAAAGTCGTAGGTTGTAGATGTACGACGGGAC
>CBDUXN010000096.1:0-12984 GCA_965371185.1 uncultured Thermoplasmata archaeon | reverse complement strand
GATCATGATGCTCTTGAGCTCGTTCCCTTTTTTGAATGCTACGACACCAATGTGCGCTTCCACGTTTTGGGCAAAACTTTCAAAGAAGGTCTCAACCTCCCTTGCTCCCTCGTCTCCACCCTCGGTGATATGATCCAAAGAGTACCTGATCATGGAAAAGCCGTTCACCCCAAAGGCTTTCCTCATTGGGGAACTGACAAGGCGGATGAATAGAACCACCGAGAAAAGGAATATCAACAGGAACATCACAACCATGATGCCTTCTTTAACGCCAAAGGGAGTGAAGAAGATATTGAGCACCAGGAAACCGAGAATGGATTGGGATAGGGTTGCAGGGAGGGAGAGGATATGGCTGCTGTTGGAGGTGGATATCAATGAGAGGTGCCTGAGCCAGATGATCAAGGAATATCCGAATATAAGCACCCCCAAGATCTCGATTTCGATACCAGAAAACCACGTTATCGCTTTGAATACTACTAATGCACCTGCAATTATCAGTAGGGAGAGAAAGGACATGAGCATGGATCTCCGCATATACAGCCTTCCACCCAGGGATTCTGCCATGGGTTTTGAGATCAGAGCCGAGATGTAGGTGGGCAGGGCGAGTACCATCAAACCATTCACGAAAAACGTTTCATAGGGATCGTTGAGGTTGTAACTGATGAACATCCCAAAAATCAGCGAGGTGATGAGAATTGGCAGAACGAGAAGTACCGGATTAGGTGCCGTAAATACATGATCCATCACACTGGCAGTCTGTTCCACGCTCTTTTGGGCATCCAAAGGGGTTTTTTCCTTTTTTTTAGGCATTAATATATCCTCATACCCTTGGGGGTTTTTGAAGTTAACAAGTTGATATATAAATAGATTTTCTTATGCAAAATTGCCTTTTTAAATGTGTAGAATGTCCACTATATCCCCATTAAATCGAATATTTTGGCGTAAGCCCATCTAAGGCGGATTAAATATGATGGCTGACATCGATGTACCCTGTCTTGCTCCATATCCTGTAGGGCATTACATACTTCTTGTAGAGGTTCTGCATTATCAAGTACTCTCTTCTGCCGTCATCTGTCAAACTGAACACCTCTGGTAAATAATTGGTAGAGCGAGCTTTCGCTCGACTCTCACCGTGTGTTAGGGTTCTAGGCCGTAGCCTTGGCTTCCTCTGCCCTCACGAACTCCAAGAGATCGTGCTCGGCGCGCCTCTTAACTACGACGCCCAGATTCGCTGCAACTGTGTTCAGATCCTCGATGACTTGTTTTATCCCTTGGACGTTTTCTCCTTGGAACTCCAGCATTTCGGCTATGTCCTCCAGATCAGAAAGAGAATGGTTTTTCAACCACTTTCGCTGTTCGGGTGTCGCATAGCGGAGATACGGGTTCATCGATTGCTTTGCTCTCCTTATTTTTCTTGTTATCACCGTTTTCATTGTGCATCCCATCCTGTTTAGTTTATGAATGCCTGCATATTTGTCAGACGATTTGTCTGTCAATGACCTATATGTAACTTATTCTATATAAAGATTTTGGTGATTTGGTTCTTGGACGTTAAGTACGATAGCAAAAATGCTGGGTTTTTATGACAAAGTTTAAGTATTTGTCAGACAATTTAAATAGTTTCAATTGTATATATCTATGAGCATAAATAGATAAAAATCAACAAAATAGTTTCACTCCACCAACAGAAACACTTTTTTACTGTGAAATAATTCCCATCTATGGGGACATGAAATCTAAATCGATAAGCCTTTCCTTGAAAAGGCTAAAGGATAGCCGTGAAGATATTGGAATTGGCGATGTTGCAAGAGTTCTTAAAGGCATTCAAGATAGTATTTATCATATTGCCGAATTCAAATTATCAAGGGATACTTATAGAATTGCTGGAAAACGTAATAAAGCTTTGGAAAAAAGAAGTAAATTACATTTCAAAGAGTTAAAAAAGGGCAGTTTTATTGCTGAGATAGAAGGTGATCCTCAAGCTACTTTAATGGGATCTCCGATAGTTGAAGATGCCATCGAGACATTCGGTGATATTTGTTCAACACTTAACACTGAAGATAAACAAAATATGGATAAAAAAATTAGTAAAAAAATTGAAAATCTATATTCAAGAATTAGGATAGTTGGAGATTTTGCTGAATTTTGGCCTGGTGGAGACAATAGATATGAATTAGAATTGAAAACTGCACAGTTTACTAAAAAAACACTTGATAAAAAAAAGAGACCCGATATAAAATCTCTTGCAAAAATTGAAGTGGAAATAAAAGGTGAGGAAATTTTTGGCTTTTTAAAAAAATTGGAAGCGGGTCGTAAAAAAGAGTTCGAAATAGTAACACCTTATGG
The DNA here is from genome assembly GCA_965371185.1 of uncultured Thermoplasmata archaeon. Taxonomy (GTDB): domain Archaea; phylum Thermoplasmatota; class Thermoplasmata. The sequence continues at coordinate 10,638 of CBDUXN010000096.1, read as the reverse complement.
AAAAATAAAATCCAAATTCAAAGATAAAGATAAGGAAAAAATAAGAAGATATTGGGATAGTATTGTTACTATCTCAGGAGAAATGAAAATTGATGATATTGGAAATATTAAAAGCATTTTAGATATTGATGAAATTAACCCATTGAAAGCAATATTTCTGGAAAGAATCCTTACAGATGAAGGGGAATTAAAATTAAAAATGGCATTGGAAATAGAAATTTCGTTTGAAGAAAACAAATGGATGATGGAACATCCTTTATTGGGGATAGTTGCTTTTGGAGAAAAATATGATGAGGTTCTATCAGAATTTCAAGAAGATTTTTACACACTGTATGAACATTATCATTTAAAACCGCCGAAAAAGGTTACAGGAAATGCAATTAAAATCCAAAAGTTCTTCAAAGAAAAATTAGATTTACGAGGAAAATAAATGACTACTTTCAAAAAAAGAATAGTTGAACAGGTCTTACGAAATAAAGGAACAAACGAAGCACATTTTCATGAAGAAAGAAGAAAAGATCATATTTTTTTCTATTTTATTGTTGATGGTGCAGATACAGGCATATGGACTAAAGTTAGTCATGGTCCAGGAAAAGGACAAATAAGCGATAATTTATTACATAAAATGGCAAGAAGACAACTTCAGATAAATTATAGGGATTTTATTGGTTATATTACTTGTGCTAATGATTGTGGGGATATTGCGGAAATTTTAAGAAGAAATGGCACCATATGATTGTGAGGTGGAAATATAATTAGATTATTAATTTCTGGGAAATGACCCCGATAGTTTTATTTAATAGTGAGTTTGGTAAATGCAAATCGAAAAATTCCCACAAACTAAGGGATAAAAGGCTAAAATCCCTCAATAAATTGAAAAGAACCATATTTCTTATCCTCGCTTCTTTTTAATTATAATGAAAATAATTGCCGTACCAATCGTGCTCATAAGGGCAGGTATTCCAATTAGAAAATAATTTTGAGGCTCAATTCTATAAATGACAGATTCGATTATTTCTTCGTTTTCATCGTAATTAAGCACGGTAAATATTTGAGCTACTGGGTTTCCGTTTTGTTGTATAACACCCACTGAAAAATAGCTATTTAATATCAATGTCCCAACAGTATCGTTTTCAGTTTCCGGGTAAATAAAAATGAGGGCATCGAATGGGATCGTATCGGGAACATGAAATACGAATTCGTATTGTGTCAATATGACATCACCAACATCACAAATTGGATCAAGGGTTATGGTAACAGGTCTGACAGAAACCCCCTCATATCCTACACTCCCGTGAATGATCAATGGACGATCGCTTTGGTTTATGTTGATCTCCTTGACCTCGCCCTCGAGAGAAATGCTGATAGTTCCTATGGGATTTGCTGAGGCTTTAAAATAGGGGGATAAAAGTAAAATCATTACAATAATGATGAATAGCTTGCCCCTGCGGAATCTCATGATGATACCATGTTTTACAAAGCACATAAGGACGTTGGTACACAATTTTGACGTTTATTTAAAAGGATTGGTGAAGTATTTTGACGATGCACCTTGCTAGCATGACAAAAACAAACTCAATCAACCGAAGACTTTATGTTTTTAGATACGATTATCCTCCCGTTAATGGGGCGAGCACATGAAGATCATGGAGAAGATACTTAGCGGTGCAAAAAAGGAGAAGTACATCTACGACAAATCAAGAAAGCTCCTGCAGAAGGGCAACGAATATCACAACAAGAATAATGATGCCAGGGCTAATGCCCAGTACACAAAGGCCATGGAATATTTGGAATCGCACAAGGACGATATAACCACCTATAAAAGCTCCATCTCAGGAGTGTACAACGACCTCGGACGAGCCCTTGTAAAGGTCGAAAGGCAGAACGACGCTTTGAGAACCTTTGACAAGGCCATTCATTTAGACTCGAAGAATATCGATGCCTTTGTGAATCGCGGTGAGGCTCTGATAGCCATAGAGAAGTACAACGATGCGTTCAAGTCATTTGACTCCGCGCTCGGCGTCGAGCCAAAAAATTTGAGAGCCTTGAGTTCCAAAGGATCAGCCTTGGAAAAAATGAACATGCCTGAGAAGGCCAAGGAATGCTATCTCGAGGTAATAGATGCCCATCCAAAGGAATTGGAATTCTACGACAGGATATTAAAACTTACACCAGATGATAAAGCGATTTGGCTGAAAAAGGCGGAGGTCCTGGACGGGGGCGAGAGGTACGACGATGCATTGGAATGCTATGATAAGGCCTTAGAGATCGATTCAAATGATAAGGATGTTTGGAGCAGAAAAGCATGGATTCTTGGAAAGCTTGGGAAATATGGAGAGGCCGCAGAAAGCTTCCAGAAAGGAATAGACTTGGACAAAAAGGACAAGCTGTTGTGGAAAGGAAAGGGATTGATGCTTCATAAAAAAGGAGATCTGAAAGAGGCATTGTTGGCCTATGAAACTGCCATTAAACTGGATAAAAAGGACAAAGAGTCCTGGAACAAAAAGGGCTTAGTGCTCTTCGATATGGGCAATACTAAGGAAGCCTTGGTAGCCTACGAAAAGGCCCTCAAACTGGATCCGAACGACATCTCTGCCCTCAACAACAAAAAGGATGCCTTGATGGCGCTGGAATGGTTCGAGGATGTTATCACGGTATGCAATGAGATCCTGGAAATTGAACCAAAGAATACGGGTGCTTGGAACGATAAAGGTACGGCTCTGCTGTCTTTGGGCAGGTCTGAAGAGGCTGTAGAGCTGTTCGACAAGGTGCTGAACCTCGATTCCAGAGATCTTAAGGCGCTCACGAATAAAAAAGAAGCCTACAAGAAGTTGAAGCAACCTGAAAAAGTGCTGGAGGCATGTGAAACCATCGTGAAATTCTATCCAAAGGAGATAGGAGCCTGGGTTGATAGAGGTATAGTTTTAGAGGAGATGGACCAGATAGATAAAGCGGTCTCATCCTACAACAAGGCACTGCACATGGAACCTGGGAGCTTGGATATTCTGTTCAAGAAGAAAAATGCCCTGAAGAAGTTGGGCAAGGATGAGGAGATAATAAGCACATGCGATAATATACTGAACATCGAGCCCAAAAACCTCGAGGCCTTGGAGGATAAAGGTTCCTCACTTGTCAATCTGGTCAGGAATGATGAAGCAATAGATATCTTCGATGAAATATTAAAAATCGAGCCGAAGAATGTGGGCGCAATATACAAGAAGGGCATAGCCCTCAGCCGGATGGGGGTCTACGAGGAGGCAATAAAATGCTATGATGGAGCTTTGAAGCTCGATCCAAAGAGCAAGGAGGCTCTTGAAAATAAAGGCGATGCCCTCAAAGCGCTGGAGGATTTCGACGGTGCCGTTAGATGTTACGACAAGGCATTGAAGCTGGATGACGAGAATGCCAATTTATGGGACAAAAAGGGCAAGATACTCCTGGACTTGGAGAGGTACGAGGAAGCGCTGGCATCGTATGAGAAAGGAATTGAAATAAACCCGACCAACGCGAGATACCAATATCTGAAGGGCTCGGCCCTGGATTGGCTGGGCCGCTACGAGGAAGCGCTGTTAACCTTCGATGCAGCCTTGGATCTGAACCCCAAGTACGAAGATGTATTGTTGAGTAAAGGCCTGGTTATGGTGAAGATGGACAGGGAAGACGAGGCCTTGAGGGCCTTGAACAGGGTTCTCGAAATCAATGCCGACAATTTGGAGGCTCTGGTGAGCAGGAAGGACGTTCTTAAGAAGCTTGAAAAATTTGATGAAGTGGACTCCACATGTGACAAAATTCTGGAGTTGAACCCTAACAATGCCAGGGCATGGGAGGACAAAGCCTATGCCTTAACAAAACTAAGAAAGCAAAGGACAGCGGTCTCCGCTTATGATAAAGCCCTGGCACTTGAGCCCGAGAACCTAACACTTTGGGCACAGAAAAAGGAGGTTCTAAGATCCCTTGGCAGGCATGAGGAGGTCATCGATGCGTGCCAGAAGATTTTGGAGAAGGAACCAAAGGACATCGAGGCCCTGAGGGATAAAGCCGAAGCCCTGGAAAAACTTGACAGGTACGAGGAGGCGATAGAGCTCTACGATCAAGTTTTGGGACTAAACCCGAAAGATGCTCCCGCGCTACACAGGAAAGGCAGGGCTCTCAGCAAGATCGGTCTAGAGGAAGAGGCATTAGAATGTTATGATAAGGCGTTGAAACTGGATACAAGGAACGAACGATTGTGGAACGATAGAGGCATTCTGCTCACGAAAATGGAGGATTTTGAAAACGCAATAAAGTGCTACGAGAACGCGTTGAAACTGGACTCAACGGACGACAATGTCTGGACGAACAAGGGTCTCGCCCAATATGGGGCAGAGATGTATGACGAGGCGTTGGAAGCATTCGACAAAGCGATAGAAATAAACAAGTCCAATGCCCAGGCGTTGAAGGGTAAAGGAAAAACCTTCATAGCCAAGGATGAATTCGAGAGCGCCATCAGATGCTATGATAGAGTTGTGGAGATCATGCCCGGAGAGATCGATTCATGGATCAGTAAGGCTGAGGCGTATGTAAGCATTGGACGATTCGAGGCGGCCATAGGCTGCTATGACAGGGCAATCGATTTGGACAAGAATAACAAATCCCTCTGGATAAACAAGGGGATGCTCTTGGATAGGATACGCAAGTACGAGGATGCAATTTCATGTTATGACAGCGCACTGGACATAGACGAAAGGGATGCCAATCTATGGCACAGAAAGGGCATGGCACTTTCAAAGATAGGTGATTTGGATGGTGCAATAGGATGTTACGACAGGGCTCTGGGCTTGAACCCTGACGGCAAACGAATTTGGACGAGCAAAGGCAACGCCTTGAACAACATGGAGAATTTCGAACAGGCACTGAGATGCTTTGAGCATGCTTTACAATTGGACGCGAAGTTTACGCCTGCCGTGGAAGGCAAGGAAAGGGCCGAGAGGGAGTTAAGAAAGAGGAACCTGGAACGGTACGCCAAGGAGATCCTGAAATTCGAAAAGGATTACAACAGGGCACCCACCAAGGAAGAAGCCTTCCGCGTTTGCCACATCCCCTACAACTACCTTAACTCGGTTATCGAGCACCTATCAAAGAAGGAGGATGTTGACATCAACGCGTTAAGTTTTGATGTGAGAGATAAATTTGAGATGGACTCAAACAAGGCAATATTATCCGCATTGAGAGATGACCCTGCCTCCTTCGAGAAGCACGGGCTGAAATTGAGCGATATTATACTAGGATTTCCCGAGTACGACATCCCTAAGGCAAAGAGGCTGCTGGCCTACATAAACAAGGTGGATGGGATGGATGTCAAGGTGGATGAGATGACCCCAGAGCTTGAGGAAACACTTCACAGGGCGCTGGAGCTGCCTTCCCACAGACGAAACCTCACAGGACTCATCCAGGATCTTCGTCTGGGAATTTACGAGGCGAAGAGGGTTTATTCTTTGCTGAGCACATTTCAAGATGATGAGGTTCTCGCCACACCAGAAGTCAGGGTTAGATCCCTTGGAGAAGAATACATCTCTGAAAGACCTGTGGAACCTGTCGAGGGCACCTTCGAGAAACCTATGGAATATGCGAAAACCATCGATACAGAGGAAGCCGAGGTGGAGGAGGCATTATGTCTTATTTGTGATAAGAACCCTGTGGATGTCAGCCATAAATGCGGGGCAAAGCTGTGCAATGAGTGCATTTCCGAGTACAACAAAAGGTATGCGAAACTCTATGAGACCGAGGGTGAGGAGTTGATCTGTCCAAAATGCGGGGAGGAGATAGTTATACCGAGGAAGAGGAGGGGCAGGAAGGAGGGCGAGGAGGAGTTCGTGAGGCTGTAGACAAGCATTTAATTCTTCCAAATAGGGAAATATTCAAATATAACCGTATTATTCATTAAGCCAAATCCTAAGGTTGGTGAGCCTATCACATCAAATTCTGAAAAAAAGTCCAAGAAAATGAAAAGGGATAAAGAAGCTCCTTCAGGAGAAGATTTTAAGGAAATGAAGAAACTGTTGATACCTGTAATAATATTGGAAATAGTAATTATACTGCTGTTAGCTCTCAATCTCATATTTATGTGTTTCAATTTATTTTCTGAGGGGGCAGTTGTCAATGCTGAGGATGGGATCTGGCTAGAGGGCGAATCTACTGGAGAAAATATTACCGAATATAATGTGAAATTGAATTTGACCAATACAGGGGATATTACAGCTAAAGTGAGTATCACAGGCGAAGTGTATGCATCACAAATGGGTAGTGCTTATGGCGAAGAAGCTATTGCGGTACTGGATTATACATACATCGATATAGCACCCAGAGAAACGAAGGAGCTAAACCTAGGCAGCTTTACATCATACCAATATTGGCATTACGTAATCAAAGTCCATGTTGGCTGGAATGGAGGCTCATTGGAGTTAACTGAGATCTTGGTTCCCTAGAATTATTGAGCGGGTGAAGTGTAAATGCCGTACTGTGAACATTGTGGAGGACAAATCTCAGAAGAGACAAAATTTTGTCGAAATTGCGGCCAAGAAGTGATAGAGATATCAGAAACCCGTGAACGTCCTAAACGCGAACGAAAAGCACGGCCCTCGCCACCGAAGGAGGAGCCCACCGAAGAAGAGCCGCCCAAGGGAGGTGAACCGCCGACAAAAGCGTTTAAAATTGGTTCTATAGGTGCGCTTCTATCTGCCATCGGTGTGATGATATTTGGGCTGATGTTCACATCGGTACGAATTGGTGACCCAGCATTCTGGCGGTTGCTTATCTCAATCTCTGCCATTCTCATAGCAATTGGTTGCATCTTGGTGGGAATCGGGTTCTATGGTTTTTATCGCAATTATGATCAAATGTTGGGTATCATAAACTTTGTATTAACATTGTTTACAGCAATAATCTGGTTAACAGCATCAGTGATTATAGCGAACGCGGATAATTTGGGGAGCAGAGGAATAAACACATTCATTATAGTGTTGGTTTTATGTCTGTTCTTCTCAGGTATCATGCTCATATTGCAAGGAGTGAATATTTATACGATTCGAAAGCACACAACCGATCCAAATTTGGCATCGGGCCAATCATTTATTTCCATTATAGCCGGAACATCCTGTGCTTCTATTGTTATGGTCACTTTTTACGGCGCAGGTCTATATGTATGGGCAGTGGCATATTTTCTTTTGATTCCTGTGTTCCTCAAAAGGGAGTCCCCACTTGAAGAGGATGAGGAAGACGGGGAGGACAAAGAGTGGGAAGATTTAGAAGAGGAAGACTTCGACTGATTATTGGGATTTCCTGGTCTAGATGAACTCGAGGACCACTACTTATTGCAACAGAATTTCTGGAACTTGTTCTTTTATAGGGCTTTCACCAATTATACCGCTGACTGGGTGAATTAGTGGTCTCTGTCTGGACCCTGGGCCTCGGTCGGCGTCCAGGTGAATGTACCCGTGAAGCCCGTAACAGGGTCGCAGCCGTTATCGGTGAAGGACGCACCTGCAGGTAGTGGGTTCGGGATGCCTCCCACCATATAATACGCTGTTATCGTCAGCAGGTTCATTGGTTCGTCGTGCCGATGCCGACGTTGCCGTCCTTTCCAGAGATAATTGGGCTATTACCATCTAGTTTTATATGACTTTTCTGAATTTCACCTGTTGGTTGTAGCCTCATGCCCTGTCGCTTGCCATGTTACCGTAATTTGTTCGTAATAGAACGCCACTTCCTCGAATGCCCTATGAGTGAAGGGCGGATCAAAAGGAGTCTCGGTTGTCACCTGTTTGATTGATACTATTTGCGCATTCTGGAGAGTTATTGTATAATGTTTTTCCTCGTTACCCGCGCCTATAGGTCTGTAATAGTCGATTTCTAGCTCGGGCAGTATTTGATTGTTTAAGAGGGCGTCGTATAGAAGTGTTGTGGCACTGTCAATTCTTTTTGTAACCGTGATTAGGTTATGGGCTGATGCAATTTCATGGCAGACAGAATACAATTCAATCGTATCCTCTCTCTCACCTGGTTTGGTGCAATCCCCAAGTATCCCCGGGATATAAAGATTCTGTGTTTGGGCATCAAAAGTTGGGTGGCAGTCAGGACCTTCAAGTGTTGTAAAGCTTGATAAATATTTCATATCTGCTGCTGCAGTTGCCCCTGTAGATTGATATGTCCACTGAATTGCATAGAATTCAAAGGTAACTTCCTCGTATTCATAATATTCATCCACCATTGCTTCCTGTGTCAGTTGATTGATTGATACTATTTGCGCATCTTGAAGGTCAACTGTGAAGTAATGCTCCTCGGATCCAGTATCGGTTGGTCTAAAGAACCGTAGATTAAAACTGTCAACAGATTTATGGTTAAATAGGGCGTCATATAACTGTGTTGTCGTGCTATCGATTTTTTTCAGGATCACAAGGGAATATTCTCTCTCAGCGATGGGCCCGCCTGCGGGGTGACATGGGTGGATTACCTCATGGCTAAAACCATACACAGGTATTGTGTCCTCCCTTTCAAGGGATAATATTGGAGAATCCCCAATTATATCGTTGCCATCAATACATAATCTCAGAGCCATCGGACCTATTCCTGCCGTGGCAAAACAGTGTACCTCACCATCTCCAGACGGGCCTTGAGGACCCTGGGGACCTGTACTTCCTGTAGGACCTTGCGGACCCATTGGACCTTGTGAGCCTTGCGGGCCTGGTATACCTTGCAGGCCTTGAGGACCCATCGGACCCATTGGACCTGTCATACCCATCGGACCCTGTGGACCCTGCGGGCCTTGTGGGCCTGTCAGATCCGTATAGTCTCCCCATGTGCCATCGGGGTTCTTAAAGCGCAACGTTTGTCCTGACCATTCATGTTCAGGTGGAAGACCCTGCGGACCCATCGGACCTGGATTTCCTTGTGGACCTGTAGCACCTTGCGGACCTACCGGACCCATTGGACCTTGAAGGCCTGTTGGACCCTGCGGGCCTGGTGGACCCATTGGGCCTACTGAACCCTGTGCGCCTACCGGGCCTTGTGGACCTACTGGACCCTGTGCACCCATCGGACCCTGGGGACCTTGAGCTCCTACCGGGCCTTGTGGGCCTACTGAGCCCTGTGCACCCATCGGACCTTGGGGACCTTGAGAGCCTACCGGGCCTTGTGGGCCTACTGAGCCTTGGGGCCCTGGCGGACCAGGCGTCAACTCAATTTCGTCTATATGCTGTTGCAGATCTGCTAGCTCTTCCCATATCTCTTCGAACGGTTCCCCTGAAGGTGTAGCTCCTGCTATTGCCGAGATGGGAAACACGGCTATTAGCATGAGAACCATTCCGTACACTAACCATTTTGGTCTCAATTTTCTCATGTTCTCTGTCCTCCTTTTTTTTATGTTTTTTCTCGGGGTTCAGCCGAAGGAATTGCCTAAAAGAAGAGGACGAGGCTCTCTGCCCTAACCATTATCTTCGCAGAATTAACCTCTCCCCTCTTTTTGTGCTCATTACTTTAAGCTCCCCCCATTGTTACCTATATTGCATTTTGCGTATAAAAACCCTTGTTAAAAGTTGCTGTTGAATAAATATTGGGTTTTAGATTTGCGGTTGGGGTATTACAAACTTTGGACTTATCTCAACAAAAGATTTCTCCGAACAGTCCACTTTCCAATTTAGGATAAATAGAACTTTTTAAGTCGCAGAATTTCGCTCGGTTCTATTACCTCCCCCCGTAACTTGGGTACCTCCGTACATACCCTTTTATCTATTATAGGGGTTAAATATGACATGACCTTATGATTATATATACTCATCGATAATTTATCTGTACACACCGGCGCCTATATTACCTGATCCCAAAAGTCATAGAAAGCTACCGCTGGCTGGGGGTTGACTGTGTCTTGCTTTAAGGATTTGGCAAAATCCTTATTGATGCTGTAGGTACCTACCAGACTACATATAACATTAAGATTATGTGACAGAAACTTCTCGAGCCCTCAGAGTAGGATTTAGATTTCCGTCCACAGCGGACCTAATAACGTTCCGGAATGAACACTCCGGTCATATAGGTATTGCCTATGTTTATTTGTTGAGCATCAAAGACATTACACTTGGAGGCAGTACAGTAGAATGTATTGTCACCCGCTGTCACACTTGCAACCGCAGTTGATGTTGCATCAAATTCTCTCCGTTGCGTTCCTGTGCCATCTAAGACTCCAACTCGAGTATTATGCAAGTCATTGGATCCTGCGCTCGTTCCAAGGCCGAAATTACAAACAGTAGAATCGCCAAAGGTGACGATCCATGCGGTGGCGGTGAGAAGGACGTAGCCATCGGTTGGACAGCTCAGGGTGATACTCCCAAGGTTCCGTGGGGTGGTCTCGAGGTCAAATGAGGAGCCGAGATCTGCGAACTCAACACCAATCTCACCAGGCGGGCCTTGCGGGCCTGTTTCGCCTTGTGGACCTTGCTCTCCTTGTGGACCCTGCGGACCTGTTTCGCCTTGTGGACCTTGCTCTCCTTGTGGACCCTGCGGGCCTGTTTCGCCTTGTGGACCTTGCTCTCCTTGTGGACCCTGCGGGCCTATTTCGCCTTGTGGACCTTGCTCTCCTTGTGGACCCTGCGGGCCTATTTCGCCTTG
>CBDUXN010000095.1:0-13031 GCA_965371185.1 uncultured Thermoplasmata archaeon | reverse complement strand
CATTCCACCACTAGAAAAAGACTTGATGGTGTTCTCGCCTCAAGAAAACCCATGGTCAAATATGCGCCAGAGGAATGACATGGCGAACATTACCTTCGTATATCCCCGAAAAACGTTGCCCTTGAGCATAACAGGCAATGGATGCGCTTTGAACTGCGCACACTGTAAAGGTCATTATCTCAGGCATATGAAGGAGGTTCTTTTGGATACAGATGTTCCAGAAGAGGATATCAACAGTTACCTCGTAAGCGGAGGATGCGATTCCGAAGGGGCGGTGCCACTCAAGGACCATGTTGATCTGCTGAGGGAACTGTCAAAAAGGCGTAAGGTGATTGCACATACAGGCCTGATAAAAAAGGACGATGTGCCCATTATCTCACCGTATTTATTCGCTGCATCCTTCAATCTGATAGGCGATGATTCTACGATCAAGGAAATCTACAATCTCGATAAAACCACCGAGGATTTCATGGATTGCTACAGCGAGCTGAGAAGACATGTAAAAACATTTCCGCATATCACAATAGGTCTGCACATGGGTGCTGTTAAAGGGGAACACAACGCCATCGATATGCTCTCGAGCATCGGTGCCGATGCGGTCGTGTTCAACGTCTTTATCCCCACAACTGGTACCGATTTCGAAGCTCTGGAACCGCCTAGCTTAGATGCTGTGAAAGAGGTCATTTCATATGCCGGACAGAAGATGGACGGAACGAAGCTTTTCTTGGGTTGTATGAGGCCGGGCGGTTCGTACAGGGAAAAATTGGATGCATTTTGCGTTGAGGCCGGGTTTGACAGGATGGTCATGCCGTCCAAAAGCGCAAGACGGCTGGCCGAAAGCTTGAATTATGAAATCAGTAAGAGCGAGGAGTGCTGCATCATATGATCAGGGTGGCTATCGGCACCGCATGTGTGTTGGGCTTGGCCGATATGAAGATGATGGTGCCGCCGACAACAGCGCATCTCATGACGCCTGGGAAGTGCAGGTTCGACTGTAAGTTCTGCACCCAGGCCTCTGGATCCACTGCGAACCAGAAGCTGCTGTCAAGGATATCATGGCCTGAGTACGAGAAGGACAGGGTCCTCAGTTTACTGAAGAAGAGACAGGATAAATTTAAAAGGGTGTGCCTCCAGGTGGTGCATTCGGATGGCGATGAGCGACTTTTAAAGTATGCGAAAGAGATCAAAGAGAGCTGCGATATCCCCCTCAGCGTGGACCTAAAAGCAGATAAGATGGACATCGTGAGGGAGCTGTTCGATATTGGCGCGGATATGGTTGGCCTGCCCATCGATGCTGCAAATCCGCAGATCTATTCCGAAATCAAAGAAGGTTCATTTGGCTCTCATATGGGGTTGATAATGAACGCTGCAGAGGAATTTGAGGGGAGGATATCCACTCACCTCATGATCGGTCTTGGGGAGAGCGATAAGGATGCTGTTGAGCTGATATCTGATATGCATAAACATAATGTAACCTTGGCGTTATTTGCCTTCACCCCCATAAAAGGCACGGCCCTGGAAGAGAGGGCGCAGCCGAGCATGGAACATTACAGGAGGATTCAAGTGGCAATGTTTCTCATCTACAACGATCTTAGGCCTGATATACGATTCGATGAGGAAGGAAGGTTGATAGACTTTGGATATGGGCAGGAGGAGTTGATGCAAAAGGTCAGGCCCTCAGCTTTCCAGACCTCGGGCTGCCCCGGCTGTAATCGACCGTTCTACAATGAGAGGCCAGGTGGAGCGCTTTACAACTATCCCTATGTGCCCACAAGGGAGGAACATGTCAGGGCACTTCGGGAGGCGATAGATACTGGAGGATATCATGGTTAAAGTAGGAAAATGCACTCTAAAGGTCCCCAACGGCAAGCTGCTCAAGGTAACTGTCGAGTTCGAGAAGGAGAGGATCATCAAGGTGCACGTTAAAGGCGATTTCTTCATACACCCGGAAGAGAGCCTTGACGATCTAGAAACCGTGCTTAGGGGCATGGAGTACAATAGAAAAAGCGTGAGCGATGCTGTGGAGAGATTTTTTGGGAGACGAGGTGTGGTGGCATTCGGTATCACGCCCAAAGCGGTGACAGATGCCCTCATGAAGTGCAGGGAGGATGCGGAATGAAATGGAGGCTGCTCTTAACAGGCCATAATGACGGTTTTTCGAACATGGCCCTGGACGAGTCCATCATGGTGCATGTGGGTCAGGACACATCACTCCCGACCATACGATTATATGGCTGGTCACCTCCCGCGGTTTCAATAGGATACTTTCAAGGTTTAGAAGAGGAGGTGGATATCGAGAAGTGCGGAGATCTTGGTATCGATTATCTCAGAAGGATCACAGGCGGGGGCGCGGTTTTTCACGAGAACGAAGTAACATACAGTTTGATAGTTTCCGAGACCAGCATCTTAATTCCGCAGAACATCCTTGAATCCTACAGGGTCATTTGTCAAGGAATAATAGAGGGATTGAAGTTTTTGGGCATCGAGGCGGAATTCGTGCCCCTCAACGACATCATCGTGGGAGGTAAAAAGATATCTGGCAGCGCTCAGACGAGACGTGATCGAACCATCCTTCAGCACGGCACACTGCTTATCGATACAGATGTCGAGAAGATGTTCTCCGTGCTGAAAGTGCCTTCCGAGAAGATCAAAGACAAACTTATCAGCAATGTGAAGGAGAGGGTCACGAGCATAAATAAAATGCTTTCCAGAGAGGTGGGATTCGAGGAGGTGTGCTCGGCATTGACAAAAGGTTTCCAAAAAGGCCTTGGTTTGGAACTGGAGGAGGGTGAATTGAGCGATACTGAGTTAGGGCTTGCAGAGGATATCAAAAAGGACAGATACACCAACCCCGATTGGAATTTTAGGAGGTAGGTTTTATACATATGGTAGCTTAACAGCCATCCATCTCGAGTAACTTTTAATGAGCTTGGGCGTCACTTCAAACCTAACATAGATGTTGTTGGGCTCGCATATCACATGGGCATTCCATAGGTCGGATCGATAATATTTGATGGCCCTCTTATTGGGGGTAACGATGGAATGATTGCAGGAAAGCATACCTAAACGTTCCAAAGCTTTTACTTTTTCAGAACAGGTGGCGATTGGTATCCCAAATTTTTCACTTAATTCTACAACTGATTTCGATTTAAAAAATGTGCCTGTTAATATCTGCTTAACGTGTCTATCGCACATCAAACCTTCAATCGTTTTAGTGGCCACATCGAGTTCCATCACTACTGCTAATGCGAGTTAAGTCCATATATATTTTGGGTTAGTGGTATCATTTATGATTACAATACGTGATAATATGTAGATATATGGGTGATAGATGGGGTTGGACATTAACCGCATATTTGGAACAAGGCGATGGTTTTACCCTTAGTTTCAATCGGAATTCGATGCCATAACATCGTTCTGACCGACCAAATCTCGTTAGCTTTATTATATGGAACCACCATATTGTCACCTTATCCCGACCACCTCCTTCGCGAATTTCCAGAGGAAGGACTTAGATGCTGTCACATGTTAGCCAGATATCGGTGAAGAAGAGAATTCTGCTACATATGTTAAATTGCAAAATTGCAAAACGTGAACACGAGGTTCCAGTTGAATTATCCCATAACGGAATCGCCAAGGCGATTGGTTCGCACAAGAGCTATATCTTCACTTCCATTAAAAAGCTGGTAGATAAGGGTTATATCAGCGAGCATACAGGGCGGGTGAAGGGTAGGAAAAGGAAACAAAATTACTTTTTACTAACGAATGAAGGAAAAGGCTATGCCAGAAAAGTAGAAAAGGAGTTAGCAAACCAGCAGATCACATTGAAATATCCTTACGGCAAGTCAGAAATGAGAATGCTCAAGGATGTTGCCCCTTTTTTGGTAAGGGAGGGAATTAGCCCGGACATAACTAAAATGGACATCTATAAAAACATTTCAAAGGATGGCACATTTGACGTAGAGCAATTTAAAAAGCTCAAAAAAGTTCAGTTCGTTGATTGTACCACCGATGCACCAAGGGTCATGCATTTTTTTGGTAGGAAAAAGGAAATGGGTCTTCTGGGGAAATGGGTGGAAGATAAGGAAGGACACAACATCATCTTCATCCATGGAATAGCGGGAATAGGCAAAACAACCCTGGCGGTTAAATTGTTAGAGAATTACCGTGGATCAAAACATCTGTATTGGCATAATTTTCACAGCATGGATACATTAAGAGGTGCGATATTCAAACTATCAGTATTCCTTTCTGGGTTGGGGCATGACCATCTTGAAATGTACTTAAGGGCGAGAACACACACAAGCGTGGACTATTATGAGGTGTCTCGGATACTCGGGAAGAGTATTGGCGAGATAAAGGCGGTACTGGTTTTTGATGACTTTCATAAGTGCAATGATGAGATCAGGTCGTTCTTTGTCTACATCTTGAGAATGCTTACATCATCCTCCAAAACAAAAATGCTGATTCTTTCAAGGGAAATCGTGCCTTTCTACGATATCAGGGACGTGTTTTCAAGGGAAATAGTTGCAGAGATGGAATTGGAAGGGCTTGATTTCGAGAGCAGCAAGAGGATGCTGAAGGAAAAGGGCATCGATAAAAGTCAGTTTAAAAAGATATATGGATTGACCACAGGCAACCCCCTATTTCTTGAAATCATAGAGTCAAGGGATCATATTGAGAGATACATACATGACGAGCTGTTCTCGAAACTTGGAAGGGAGGAGAGAAAGATCCTAGGGCTGATATCAGTTTATCGTTTTCCAGCTCCCATGGATTCCCTGGCATTGAATGATGATTTCGATTTTGAAAATCTATATGTTCTCACAGACAAATCCATAGTGAAAAAGGATGCTCATGATCGGTACTTTTTACATGACCTAATAAATAATTTCTTCTACAGCAGATTACCACCGGCTAAAAGAAGAAAACATCATCTGACCGCAGCTCAATGGTATGAGGATAGGGATAAGTCCATTGACCTCATAGAGGCAATATACCATTATCTGGAAGGAAGGAGGGACAAAAAAGCTTGCCAGCTTGCCATCCAAAGCTCAGCTTTTATTCTCGATGAGGGGTATGCAGCCGAACTCCTTGCGATACTTGAAAGATTTGATGAGAAGAATGTGGAGACCGAGCTTTGGCCTGAGATATTAATTCTCAAAGGAAAAGCATGCTACATTGGTGGAGAGTGGAAGCAAGCGCTGCTTTATTTCACCCAAAGTTCAGATATGGCTTCCGTAATTGGCGACCATGAGCTCAAGGTAAAGGCTATCTGCGAATCGGGTCATATCCTTGAGGAGCAAAATCAGTTTGATAAGGCTCTGGATTATTTCAAGATGGGTTTGGATATCTCTAATAATGCCGATTATTCATTGGGAATGGGAGAAGCTTACCGAGGTATAGGCAGGGTTCATTGGAGAAAAAGCGAGCATAAAGAGGCGATCCAGAGCTATGAAAAATGCCTGGAAATTTCAGAAAGGATAGATAACTTTGAGCTCCTCGCTTCAACTTTCATCGATTTAGGCAATGTTTATGACGAAATGTACGAAACAGAAAAAGCTATTGAGTGCTACAACCGGAGCATAGATATTTTAAAAATTACCAAAAACACATACGAAACCGCCAGGGCTTATGGTAATCTTGCAATAACTTATAGGCATATGGATGACTTTGAAAAGGCCATTGAGTACCTTGAAAAACAATTGGGAATAGCGGAAAGTCTCAGAAATTTGAAAGTGAAAGGCTATGGATATGCAGGCATTAGCTATTGTTATGCCAAAATAAATGATTTGGTCAAAGCCAAAGATTATGCAAGGAAGGCAGAAAACATCGTCTCGAAAATCGACAACGAAAACATTATGTATGAGGTCAATAAGACCTATGCTCTCATCTATAAGCACGAGAAGAAATGGGGCGAGGCTGTAAGGTGCTTTAAAAAGAGCATAGAACAACTTGAGAAATTTGATGCATTATATCAGCTCTCCGATTTGAACTTTGAGCTTGGGCTGCTTTATGAGGAGATGGGCGACGCTGATAACGCTAAAAAGCACTTTGAAATCGCGACAAACCTTTACAAAGAATTGGGTCATGGAAAAACAAAATTTATCAGAGACAAACTCTTAAAATATCAGTGAATTTTATAAAAAAATAAAAAAATGAGGATCAGTCGAGCTCACGATAGTACAATGTAGCATCAACTATGCTGGTCTGGGTACCTGAGGTCGTTTTTCCCGTGAGTTTCACATGCCACCAATGATTAAATCCCAGTATCAACCAACCAGATTGATCGGGTGATATGGTCTTGGTTTCCATGATCTCCCAGGTCCATTGGTCGTTTGAACCCCATGCGGTAGCAATGATCTCGTTCTCTCCATTTTCTATGAAGAATTTTCTGTTGTATTGCTTGTTAGTCAGTGTTGGCTCTATTATCTCTGTTTCGCTGCCTCCCACGACTACATATAGTCTTTCTTTTGTTGCCCACCCCTCCGCCACCCCCGTATAAGCCATGCACACAAGGATCCATATTAAAAATATGGATGCCATACTTAATCTCGTTTTTCGTTTCATCTACTCCCTCCTACAATATTTTTTTATTTCTTCTGTATTTTATCGGGGAGAACGTTCTACACAAAATCGTATGAGGTATACGTTGACTAAATTATCTTAGTCTCAGGATACCAAGGGTCTAATTCCACTCCCGATTTTGTTATCATTATTACTCTCCCCTAGGACTTAATTGTTCTATTTTTATATTTAAATCTTTCGCATAACTTTATACACAAGGCTTTTATATTAAAAGATATCTGGACTTCATATATCTAGCGATGGATATATGGGTTAATGGGATGAGCTGATTTATGTGGTGCAGAACCCTATGAGAAAAAGGGGCTCAAAAGAAGTCCTCAAACCTTTTGAAATCTCAGGAGTGTACCTTCTTAACACCAATGGTATTGTGATTTTTCATAAAGATATCTCTTTTCACAAGGAATTCGACGCGGATATTTTTGGTTCCATGCTAACGGCCATAAAGATCTATATTGAGGGGTCACTGCGTTCGAACAGCGAGCTCAGGGACATCGATTACGGGCAGTTCAAGATACTGATAGAGCAGGGGAATGAATTTTTCTTGGTGGTGATGGGCAAAGGTGATGCGATAGAGCCTGTGAGGGAGGACATGGGGAGGGTTATCGAGGATATAAATGAAAGGTACGGTGAAGTCATCGCAGATTGGAGCGGGGATGTCGAGGCATTCGATGGAATTGAAAAGGAATTCGAGATATTAACAGGGGCATTTGGATATAGGCGGGGTTATGAGGATAAGGTGCTTAGGGTGAATACGATGGCAAAAAATGCGGAGAAAATGGAGGATATCTCTGAAGAAATAAAGATACCCATGGATTTTGTGGAAAAAATCGATAGGGTAGTCGGAACCGATATGTCTAAATATTCCTCTAGAGAAGAATTTATAAAGAGCGCTGTTGAAATAAAATTGAGGGGACTAAGAGGACCCAGCCCTGAATAGATTCAGAACAACGCGATATCTACCGATCACTTATAACCTTCACAAGAGAGAAAGTCAAATTGGTTGGGGGCGTTGGCTGTCGTTCTTTACATTTTAGGTTCATCCCTCAGGGATACCTCAATCACATAAAAAATTATGATCTGCCTAAAACGAATCTTTTGATTAGACTTGTTTTTCCTACTGTGTTATTGCCGACAAGGCATATCTTTGCTTTCAATTTCTCTTCTATTATGCACATCCTTCTTTATTGGTTTTTAAATCTTTATAGTACATAAGGCTATCTTGATTCAAATATCTGTATCTCCTTTGATCATGATGATTGGGCGCAGCTTTTCTAGAACTGTTTGGAGTGAGTATGTGCTGAGATAAGAAACAGCACAAATAGGCAGGAACAGAACTGCAAAAATAAGTAAAAAGATAGCGATAACCCAACTGGTGATAGCGATCAACATAAGCGGAGCGAGATTTGGTGGGAATGAGCTGATAGAAATTAATGCGAGTACCGTTATGATTATAGCACCTCCTGTCAGCCCTGAGAGGAATATCCCTGCCCGCCATCGACATCCAAGCAGATAAGTTGCTATACTAACGATAAGTGATGTGGTTAAAATTGCTAAAAACGGTCTACCGATTAAGGCTAAGGGAATGAAAAATAGCGCAAGTAAGGACGCTACAAGCGGTTTATTCGTCTTGATCTCGATCCAATCTATGTTTGCTAGCCAACTAAAGCACCGCCTAAAGCCATGACTGATACGATGCCGTCCATCCGTAAGTCTGTACCAAAAATTATATAGCGGTAGGAGTGTCAGATGCATCTGCAGTCCCGGGTACCACGATATATGCGCTCGCCAGATTATATACTCATCGATTAACCTGCTCATAGTAAATAAAACGATTACCGAGAATATACTAAGAAGGAAAGCAGATATCAAATTAAAGCATATAACAGCACCCATAGGATCCCACTCAACCATATATTCCATAAAATCGTCGGGCAACATAATCCAAAAAGGGGAGGAGTAGATGTATACATTTCCCGTGTAAACTCCGCTCTGTGTCCCTTCCGGAATGAAAACAGTAACCTTTTTACTATCAGATTGACGTGACTCAACAATATAAACGGTATCGCTGATCCTCATATACTCTGAGATATTGCCGCGTGAAAAGGCAATACATTTAATTGGCAGTATACCAGGATCCCTAATATCGTACTCTCTGGTCATAGACTGATTTTCCTTCATATCTTCAAAATACAACCCTGTTACAGGCGGATTCTCCCCTAGATTGACTCCCACCGATGCACTTTCTTTACTGTACGCAAATAAAGGTGTTATTAGTAAGAGAGCAACATACAAAACTAATGCATAGCTCAATACTCGTTTAAATTGTAATTTCTCAGGTCCAAAAACAAAATGTGTCAACCGCGCTTTATCATCGCTTTTCGGTTTCCATGCTATAAGACCTGTGATGATAATTATTGCAGCTACCACAAAACATATAAAAACCCCTTGATGGACTTTTGATTCCGGCGTTCCCCAGACATGCTCGACCATCCCAGCTTTTGATTCTCCTCCCTTAAGCCAAATGTTCCCGATATATGGTATCTTCAGTGGATGCCGGTTAACCGATAACACCCTTCCAAGTAAATGATTCGAACCTATTAGTGGCTCGACCGCGTGCGGTCCTTTTTGATCGGTATAATTATTTGCATCTCCTTTCGTTGTGAAATAATATTGACCGTTACGCGTGGTGATGTTTACTACCCTGTGAGAAACGAGTTTGGTTCTATCCATATAGCTTTGATAAACAATTATATCATCGACATGTATGTCCTCAGCTCGAGTAGGAGTCCAAACAATGATATCCCCTTTGTAAAGTTCAGGTTCCATACTTTCGCTTGAGACAACTGATATCGGGAAAGGTCTGTCAGGATAAACGAAAAGAAAGCGGCTGAGGATAAGGAGCACTACTGCTGCAAACAAGATATTCCCAATGATCGGTTTTAACTTAAGACGCATTTGGTCGCCCCATTTCGGTGTGCTATCTCACAAAAAATAAAAAAAGAGAAAAGGGTTTTTGGGTTAGGCTATCTATGCTTAGATCTCAGATGTTGCCTCGAATTCGAAGTATATTGTACCACTCATAGAACCTGCTGAGGCGCTAGTTGGTATTATCAAACCAACCTCTACCCATACGTAATCAGCTGTACCGTTAACTGCTTCCTTTGTATTGCCTGTATCATCTGTGGAATCGAATTTCCAGACGAAGTATGTGCCATCCCAGGTTGCATCTAAGGTTGTAGTACCATCGCTGTATGAAGTTGTGTTCTGATCACCGGCTGCTAATACCCAATAGTTACTTGCAGACCCACTAGAACCATCCCACATTACCTTGTAATCAGCGGCGGCTTCTTGATCACTGCTATCTGATGTAAATGCTGAGTTACATGTTTTCTGCGCATGCTCGTGCACATAGATATACATGTAATTCGTGCCAGTACCGGAGACAACAACTTTGTCTAAATTAACAGCGTAAGCTTCCTCGTTCACTATGGCAAACGCTGCCGTATAGGTCTTGTTTGTTCCCTGAGCCCATTTCCCGAGATCAACTTGGTAGTATGTGTCGTTGCTACTTTGATAGATCAAGGGTTGGGTCGTGCTTGTTGGGTCGGTATCTCGTGCTAAAAAGTGTATGTAGTTGTCACTACACGTTATCTCATAGGCGTAGTCTACCCTTACCACTCCGTATTGCGTGGCTATCACTGTTGATAGCGCTACTAACAGTACCAATGCCAATAGTAATTTCTTTCGTATATCCATTCGCTTTTCACCCCCTTTGTGCGTATAGGTATTTTACTGTCGCCTATCGACTTTTTAACTCCTGTGCTTTTATCTCTTTTTCTTTGCCCCAATTATTGTCTACATTAAATCTACATTATGTCTACAAATCTGCCTTTAAATTAAATAGGTTTCTCTTTCTTTATCAGAAGTGATAATTATCGCATGGGAATCGTATTATAGTCATTAAAATCGCCTTCGGTTTAGATTTCGACAAAAAAGGTTTATAATAAGCAGTCTCTATCAACTTTTAGTTAATCTTAATTTATACGCTAAAATATATTTGCAATACTAAGATACCATAGGGAGATAGAAGACGGTGAGAACACTAGGTATATTTGACAGAATCAAAGGAATCATCTGGCCGTCATGGCGGCGGAACCCTTTAGGTAAATCAGTCTATTTTGAAGATACCGGTGAAAGAGTTGGTAACGTTGTTAGTGTGATAACTGGAAAAGAGGGCAAGATAGTAGGGTATGAGATACAGGATGACAGCACAAATGCTAAATTCCATTTCCCAGTCGAGCAGATTGAAGATACCAGAAGGGGTTTACTTTTCCGACCATTGTGGTATACTGAGATAGAGGACTTTATTCATCAACTGGAGTTCCAAGAGACGATTATGCCTGAGCTTGCCGAAGCTGTATCTGGTAGAGGCATTTCAAAAAGGGGACTACATGTGATATTGTCAAAGGTGGATCCGACGCTCAGGAAATTGGTTGACGAAGCACTATCACTTCGAGACTCATTGAGGGTGCGTCTTAACGAATTTGAGATTGATCGGATAAAGATAAGAAAACAGTTGACCACCCTGACTGAGAAACGTCTACTTGGAGAGAACACTCGTAGAGAGTTTGCCAAAGCAGTACTTGAACAAAGGCGAAAGATACGCATAATTGAGATTAATATCAAACGCTGTAGAGAGCTACTTCTGCGGTTGGAACACACAGCGTTCATACCTATAGGGATAGCTAAGTCCGAGGGATTAAGAGAGTCGGAAGCAGATTTAATAGATATAGCATCGTCAATATCCCCAGTCGTAAAAGAGGATGACGCTATAGAAAAGGGAATGGAGCCTATGATCCTTTCCCCAAGACGAAGGTACCCTATTGTAAAAGAGGATGACGCTATAGAAAAGGGAATGGAGCTTCTTGAAGAGCTTGATATGTTAGTAAAGGGTGTTGAGCTTACTCAAGAGGATAAAATCGAGGAGGCAACATTTAAATGTCCAGTGTGCGACACATCGATTAGCAAAGATGCATCAGTATGCAGCAGTTGCGGTGCAGAATTTGTAGAGGATAGAGGGGGTGCAAAAAGGGCCTCATTAAATAATAAGAGGCGTAATAATGTGGGAAATAGGGATGAAAATGAAGTGGAAATTAATCCTGATATTAGCGATTTTACTCACGATTAGCTCAATTTATACTGTTCAATATATTATGACAAACGTAAATTATACTTTTGAGATTGTGGATAAGGAAAATAAAACTTTGTATCTTCGTAACGATACTGGTAAATATATTCTAAACACAACTCAAGGCTCATCAGTAGTAACAACGAACTACACTATCAATACAAATGCATATAATACATGGACACAAAAACCAAATTTTGCTAGTGCTTTTAATATCGTTGATAATTGTACAGCTCGCCTATACATCGAGCCGATATCATCTGATAGTAATTGGCCTGATGTAACCGTAACCATGACCTATAATGACGGTACAGAGTTTGATAATAAAACCGAAAATGATATTTCGAGCACAGGTTGGCATAACTTTACACTTCTCTTGGATAAGACTGCTAAAATAGTGCATTATGATAAAAACATCACATTGAATGTCTCAGTAAGCTCGGAGGGCGGCACGCCATCGATAAAACTATTCTTCGACTCATTAACGAGAGATTCCCATCTAAATCTGACTACAAGCACTTACGTTGATATATCATGGATAAAAACTTATGACAATACAACCAAAACAGAAAAAACTGATTTTAATACTGGCGAGGATGTTCTGATTAAGGCAAATATCACAGATCCTATTGGCTCATATGATATCACAGAAGCGAAGATAACGATAAAAAAACCAGATAATACAGATATAGTCACCAATGTATCGATGATACTTGAGGCTACGGACGGATCTAGTCCATCACTGTGGAAATTGTACAACTATACACTCAACGGTGCGGATACCCCCACAGCTGGCACATATACGATATATGTTACAGGATATGAATCGAACGACGTTAACGATGTTTGTAAATCGACATTTAGCGTAAGTTGATGGTCTTTATCGTAACGATATTAACTTATATAAACTTGTATTGGCATATAAAACTTACTTATAGAACAGAGTGAAACTATTTTTTGGGAAGCACTATAGAACTACGGCACAAACTATCGAGTGTAGACAGTCGGAGTAGCGATTGTCGCCAAAGTATGGTTGAGTTATTTCGCTTTTTGGATTGAAGGTGAAATATTGGGTAGAGGGACAATCATCCAAAATAGGTATAGACGCAATTCACTGCGCATATACCCCCAAAACAGACTTATATCCGCAACTCAATGCGTATATAAGGAGTTAGTTAAAATTTCTAATTCTCCTTCTGGGAGGAAAGGAAACCTAAACCACCAAACGGACTTGGCTTCGTTTAACCAAAAATGA
>CBDUXN010000094.1:0-13066 GCA_965371185.1 uncultured Thermoplasmata archaeon | reverse complement strand
TCGTAGTTCAGGGTGACGCCATTGGTCAAGACAGTTCCATCTTCAACATAGGCATCAACCTCGACAACCAGGGTGATACTTCCTGAGCCGTAGCCTGCAACGGTTCCGATGTCCCAAGTGATGACATCATCCACAACGCTGGAAGGTGTAGGACTCGCTGACACGTAGGTTGTATCAGGATCTATAGTATCCACAATCACGACATCAGTTGCATCTCCGCTTCCTAAATTCTCATACTCGATTGTGTAAGTGATTTGATCGCCTGGGTTGGCAGTGGTCTTATCTGCACTCTTGGAGAGAATCATATCTGGTGCGGTAACTGTCACATCCACAGAATCGGAGAGCTCTGTCTGTGGATTGCCATTTGCATCTTCGTAGTTGAGAGTAACACCATTGGTCAAGACGGTTCCATCCTCAACATAGGCATCCACCTCGACAACCAGGGTGATACTTCCTGAGCCGTAGCCTACAACGGTCCCGATTTCCCAAGTTATGACATCGTCAACCACGCTGGAAGGTGCTGGGCTCGCAGATACATAGGTGGTATCAGGATCAATTGTATCCACAATCACCACATCAGTTGCATCGCCACTGCCAAGGTTCTCATACTCGATCGTGTAGGTTATTTGGTCACCTGGGTTGGCATATTCCTTATCCGCAGTCTTCGATAATGTCATATCTGGAGCAGTAACGGTAACATCCACTGAATCGGAGAGCTCTGTTTGTGGATTGCCATTTGCATCATCGTAGTTCAGGGTGACGCCATTGGTCAAGACAGCTCCATCCTCAACATAGGCATCCACCTCGACAACCAGGGTGATGCTTCCTGAGCCGTAGCCTGCAACGGTTCCGATGTCCCAAGTTATGACATCGTCAACCACGCTGGAAGGTGCTGGGCTCGCAGATACATAGGTGGTATCAGGATCAATTGTATCCACGATCACGACATTTGTGGCATCGCCGCTGCCTAGATTCTCATACTCGATTGTGTAGGTTATCTGGTCGCCTGGGTTGGCATATTCTTTATCCGCTGTCTTCGATAAAGTCATATCTGGTGCGGTAACAGTCACATCTACAGAATCCGAGAGCTCTGTCTGCGGATTGCCATTGGCATCGTCGTAGTTGAGAGTAACACCATTTGTCAAGACAGTTCCATCAACTACATAGGCATCAACCTCGACAACCAGGGTGATGCTTCCCGAGCCGTAGCCCGCCACGGTCCCGATGTCCCAAGTTATGACATCATCCACAACACTGGAAGGCGCAGGACTCGCAGATACATAGGTGGTATCAGGATCTATAGTATCCACGATCACAACATCTGTAGCATCGCCGCTGCCTAGATTCTCGTAATCGATTGTGTAGGTTATCTGGTCGCCTGGATTGGCATATTCTTTATCCGCAGTCTTCGACAATGTCATATCTGGAGCGGTAACTGTCACATCTACAGAATCGGAGAGCTCTGTTTGTGGATTGCCATTTGCATCATCGTAGTTCAGGGTGACGCCATTGGTCAAGACAGTTCCATCTTCAACATAGGCATTCACCTCAACAATTAGAGTGATACTACCTGAAGCACCGCTATCTACCGTACCGATGATCCACATGATAACGTTGCCATCGATGTTGTTAGGTGATGGAGACGCACTCACATAGGTTGTGTCAAGATCGATCGTATCCTCGATAACAACATTAGTGGCAATGCCAGTGCCAATGTTCTCGTAATCGATTGTGTAGGTGATCTGGTCGCCCGGGTTCGCTGTAACTTTATCCGCGGTCTTGTCTAATGTCATCATCGGAGCTACAACTGTTACGTTCGCCCAGTCCTCTAATGTATCGTATGGGTTGCCGTTTACATCCTCGTAGTCCAAGGTGGCATAGTTTTCGAGAACGGTACCCTCAGGCGTGTAAGCATCAACGGTAACATAGATATATACATAATTTGTCGTCCATCCATCAATGTAATCAAAGTTCCAGGTGTAAGTTTTCCCGGAAACCGAATCAAAATCTGGGATGCTGTACGAGAATGTAGTGTAATCAGGTATCGTGTCCTTGACTATGACGTTGTAAGCACCACCGCTTCCCGTGTTTTGGCATGTAATCGTGTATTCAATGACATCTCCTGGGTTAGCTGTTGCTACATCCGCCTCTTTTGTGAGCGTCATCACCGGTCCTTCCACCGGATTCTCTGTGGTGTCCTCGGAACCTGGCATCTCGTTATCATTTTTGTCAGTGTAGTTCAGCACCACCACATTTTCCAGTACGGTTCCATCCGGAACATCGGTATCAACACTCACATTGAGGTAGATGGAATGGTTGCCTGGGCCAACATCTGTAAAGTGCCATCTGTATGTGCGTCCATCCACAGAATCATAGACTGGATCGGATTCTATATAGGTGGTATACTCCGGAATTGTGTCATTTACCCAAACATTGGAGGCGTTGAAGTCGCCGGTATTGTTATAGTAAATTCTGTAGTGCAATACATCACCAGGGGCCACCACGTCCTCCTCAACGGTCTTTTCCACTGTAATGTTTGCAGGTTCTCCAAAGACATATTCTCCCATCCAATCCTTTTGCAGAGGATTTGTCATGGAAGCTGATGTGCTGAAGAACAAGAGGAAGTTCGTGTCGGCACAAAGTAGCTGGTTGCCCTCGTAGTCGGTAAAGGCAGTTACTGGGATTCTGTACTCAATCCACCATTGATCATCATCCTCAGGTTCAGTTGAGTAATTGATCAAGACAGGTCTGGTATAATCGTTTGAATTGGCACTGGCTTCTTTTGCCCACCTCAAATCATTATCGGGATCGTACTCATAATCCTCTGTGTTGTTGTAGTAAACACCAACAGTTCCGAACTTGTAATATCCGTTCCCGCCATTCAAATCCACCACGAATTCGCTCCAAATATCCCCATCAACCTCGATAAGAACATCCCAATGGTACGACTTATAGGCATATTTCCCGCCATGCCTGGGGTCGCCAACAACTCTCATTCTGAGAAACAGCCAATCATCCGTCAGATTTTCGCAGCCATCGCTGTCTCCATTTATATCTTCGTATAGATATTGAACTGAGGTGTAGTTACCGGGATTGTTCTCAGGTCCTCCGCCACTGGCGTCAACACCTGATGCGATGTCTACAGCTGCAGGTTGGACATTGGCAATTCCATGTGTAGGATCGTTTTCGTAGGGTTTGTCTTCCCAATCCCTAACTGGTTCTCCTCGGAAAGTGTAATTGATCCATTCACTTTCATCTGGCCAATCTGGCAGCTGTTCTTCTTGGTTTTCACCTTGCGGTGGTGCAGCCATTACAAGCGTTCCCAAAACAAGCAGTGTGGTTATGATGATCGATCTAGCTTTTGCGGTCTTTAATTTCATCTTCTACTCCCTCCTAGGTTAATACCTAGCTTGTATCCTGACATAGACGAGTAAAATTAGGCCTTGCCCTAAAGGCCCTATCTCCTCATCGCCCTCATGTTTTCATTATTACAAAGGAAAACCTTCATGCCTCCCCTTATAATTCCTTATAACAGAGCAATATGTACCATTGTTCATAAAATATATATTTTTCGGAAAACTATAGGCTTTTTAAAGTTTTAAATGAAATGAGCACTTTAGCATGCTCTTTATGCTCATCGTGAAATGTATACATGGGTTATACCCTATAAGCTGATGGTAATAATTATCAATTATATCAATAAATACAAAAAGTATAAGAAGGAGCATGGCTTTAACCATTTAAACGCACCAAATCCGTGTATGGAACCGTTGTTTAATAACGAAAAAAAGGTGAGTGCATGTCTGCTGTGGAGGAGTTGAAGAGTATTCTTAATGAACTGAAAACAGAGCAGCATATAGAGATATGTGCCGTGGTTTCCAGGAATGGAATACCGCTGGCATATGAGCTCCCGGAAGGCGCGCATATCGATGCGTTCTCCACCTTGTCAGCCACGATATTGGGAGCATCTGAAGTGATATATTCTGGCCTGGGGAAAAAGGCCCCGCAGCGGGTTATGATAGAGGCCAATGGCACGAATTACATTGCAGTGGGGGTGGGTCCAAAGGCGTTGTTGGTAGCTCTTAGCTCCATAGATAGCTCTGACCTGTTGACAAATGTCACAAAGGCTGCAGAGAAAATAAAAGAGGTGCTGGCATATGGAAAATAATGGTAAAACCACATCCTTTCCGAATGAGATAGCATCGTTTTTCAACAGACCCAGTGGCAGATCCCTTATGATCAAAGGAAGCCCGGGCACGGGGAAAACGACCTTTGCGTTGCAATTACTGGAAGAGCATGCAGACCCCGATAAAAGCTTTTACCTCTCCACAAGGGTTTCAGATGAGGCCCTGTACTCGCAGTTTCCCTGGCTAGAGTCCAAGGAGATGAAGGGGAGGATAGTGGATTCAGGCAGGATATTTTTGAAGACGCTCTACTCAGCGGAAAGCGGGGTGGAGGAGCCTGTTTCGCCCTCAAAGGAAACCCCAACCGTGAAAATGGCAAAAGATTTTCTTAAATCCATCGGCGACGAACCTGGGCCCCCAACAAAGGTGGATAGAACCAGACTGTCGGCCTTGCTTGAGAAGACCAGAATGCCAGAGATTGAGAGCACATATGATAGGGTGGAATATGTCCTGCCAGAAAAGACCACCTTGATCATAGACAGTGTGGAGGGCATTACCCATAAGTACAATATCGATGCTGAGGAATTTATCACGGTCCTTCAGAAGGATTTAGTAGAGAACTCCAACACCGACCTGGTATTAGTATTGGAAAAGACCGAGATGCCAAAATTGGAATATCTTGTCGATGGAGTCATATCCGTTTCGATGGGTGAGATGGATGGAAGGAGGGTGAGGGAGGTAAACCTCACAAAGCTCAGAGCAACTGAGATAAGACAGCCAAGTTACCTGTTAACGCTTCAATTCGGCAGATTCAAGTGCTTTGAACCGTTCTGCCCGGATCGCTCAATTGGAAATGGCTGGGAGACAAAGCCTGACACGGACACGCACTACAGCACAGGCATCCCCGACCTTGACACCCTTCTTGGGGGAGGCTTTAAAAAGGGAAGTTACAACGTCATCGAGATCGGACACAGGGTCTCCACAGAGGAATATCATTCAATAGTCACCCCCATACTTCTGAACTTCGTGAATCAGGATAGGGGAGTTGTGGCCGTGCTTACAGGGGGAGATCACGCCGAGACAACGAGGGCAGAACTGATACCTTTCATGTCTGATCAGCAATTTAATAAGTACATAAGGATCGCGGATTATTTCCTTGGCAATTCGAACAAGTCCTACATCATGGCTTTGGGTACGAGGAACAAGGAGGAAGCATTGAGAACCTGGAAAGAGAACCTTGCCGCCTTGAGAGGTGATGAAAACAAGCCCATCCTCGATTTCACAGGCTTTGATACACTCGAATACTTGAGAGGCGACACCATTGCCATAAAGGATCTGCTAAATGCCGTGGCAAAAACCAAGATATCCCAGGATTTGGGACTGGGAATCATAAAACCTGGCCTGAAATTGACACAGGAAATAATGAATATGGCAGACATATACCTGAAGATCGTGGATATTAACAAATGCCCGTGTGTCTATGGTATAAAGCCAAAAACCATGATATATGCCATTGTCACCGACGAAAAGAGAGGGTTTCCGCATGTCAGGCTAGTGCCCATCGTGTGATTGGCCTGGCCAGGTCTTTACAGCCCTTTCAACTGCTTTTCCACCCTGGAAACGAATTCCTGGGCATTCAGGCTTTTAAATATCTCTAACGCCTTTTTCAACTGCTCCTTTGCATTTTTCTTGTCGCCCTTGGCTTTGTACATCTTCCCAAAGTAGTAGTGTCCTTCGGCCTGGATATAGGGCACCTGATTCTCATTCCCCATTTTTACAAAGGTATCGAAGTGTTCGATCGCCTTGTCCCATTCCTTTTTCATACCATAGGCCATTCCAAAAATCTTGTAGCAGGCCTGCATCCCGAGCTTGTCCCCTACTATGTTCAATATGTTCAAAGATCTCTCGGCGCAATCCAAGGCCTTGTCCGCGTCGCCCTTCAAAGCCCAAGCCTCGCCCCTGTTGAATAAACTCCAGCCCACGATGTCCTTTCTTCCGATTCTCCTGCCCATCACCTCGCATTTCTCAAAATATGCTATGGCCATTTCATAGCTTTCGCTCTTCAGATGGGTATCTCCCAAGTTGTTATAGGCGCGAGCCATCTCGCTGTAGTCGTGTATTGGTTCGAGTTCTTTCAAAGCCTTATAGTAGTACTCTATCGCCTTGTCAGAATCCCCTGTCTCTGTGTACACATTCCCCAGCTCGATGAAGGTAAGGGCTATGGTGTGCATATCCCCAACCCACATACTGAATTGTATGCATTGATTGTAATGTTCTATGGCATCTTCGTATTGCCCCATTCTCCAGTGGATGTACCCAAGTCCCCTATGGGCATCAGCAATACCGTGTTTATCATCCAATTTTTTTGAGATTTTGAGGGCGGATTCGAATTTCATAGATGCGAACTTCCAGTTCCCCATCCTATTGAACACATAACCTATCTTCCTGAGGGATTCTGCCCTGCATTTATCGTCTTTCACATCTTCGCAGAGATCGATCGAATTTTTATAATAATCTAGGGCTGACCTCCATTCAGAAAGATTGAAGCTTATCTCCCCCAGTCTCTTCAACAATTCGATCTTTTTCTCCTTGTTCTCTTTGGATTTTTCAATTCGCTCCAAAGCAGAAAGACCCATATTATAATATGAAAGTGCATCTTCCGGAGCAAATGCCTTTGTCGCTTTTTCTCCCGCCATAACAGCATAGGTCAAGGTCTTCTCATCGCTTCTGCCCTCATAATAATGATGCGCTAAATTGTAAACAACATCCTCAATCCTGTGTTTATTGAGTTCTTCCAGCATGCATCCGATTCTCTTGTGCATCAATCGTCTTCTGCTTCTGCTCATGCTGTTGTATATTACCTCTCTTATCTGGGTATGGTCGAACCGATACCTCTCGTCCCTCGATGTTGTGTCCTCATGGATTATGTTTCCTGCTATTAGCGCATCAATCGAGTCGATCAATTTTTCCTCATCCACACCGCTGACCTTATGCAGGGTGTCGAATGTGAACGTATTGCCAATCCCTGATGCATATCTCAAAATATTCTTTGTGCCATCATTCAATCTGTCCATTCTTCTGCCGATTACATCCCTTATGCTGCCAGGTATGTGAATTCTTGACAGATCAAGTTTTGCATCCCAAGTATAATCTGTCATATCGATTAGCCCTTCGTTGATCAGCGATTTCACGACCTCCTCGATAAAGAATGGATTCCCCTCGCTCTCCTCATACAATCGTTTTATGAAAGGCTCTGGAATGTCATCCCTTTTTAGCAACGATTTTATAATGGCCGCAGTGCTTTTTTTATCAAATCTTTTAAGTTTTATTTCGTAGAAAAGCTTCTCAGGCCTCATCCTTCGCATTGTTTTCGAAAGTGGATGGACCTCTCCGCTTATCGTTTCCAGCTCCTCTGGACGATAGCTACCGCATATCATTACTCTGGAGCGCTGAATATTCCTCGCCAGGTAATGCAATAACTGTAGGCTTCCATCATCGGCCCACTGTAAATCGTCCAGTACCAACAGTAACGGCTGGGTTTCAGAAATATTTATGACGAGCTGGGACAGCGACTCGAATAATCTTGTTCTCTCCTGATGGATATCGATCTTCTCTATCTTCGGAGGCTGTGCCATGCCGCTCTCATCACCGATTGGAAGCAGCCCCATTGACACCATATCCACCACACTTCCAGAGGTCTGACCAGGGAAATCCTCTGAAGCTGAACCTCCGGCAATGCCAACCAACCCCATTGAAAAGAAATCCTCCGATGCCTCAGACTCTTTTCTAATCTCGCTCTCGTTGGCAAGTTTCTTGTCTGAAATGTATTTTCCAAAAGCGTCAATGAAAGGAAGATAAGGCTCTGTATTTTCCTCGTACAGACAGCGTCCTCTTAAAAACATGACATCTTTGGATCCTGCATAGTCACTCAGCTCTGACACGAGCCTGCTCTTGCCTATCCCTGCCTCCCCTACAACAAAGACGAGTCTACCATTGCCTTGGATGCTCTCCTCCAAATGCCTTTTAGTCTCTTCGAATTCCTTCTTCCTACCCACGAATTTGGATTCCGAGATGTTGCCAAATTTTCCATGGTCTGGCATCCGTACCTCCCCGGAGTAAATGCTCTTTCGAGACGAAACTATATCTCCCCAAAGTATTTCATGTCATTTATACTTTTCAGCTCACCTTCCACTTTCTCCAAGGATTCGTTCGCACCTAAATCCCTGAATATCTCCCCGGCCTTTACAAAGCACTCCTGGGCCTTCGTCCTGTCCCCCTTCTCCCTGTAAAGTAGGCCGAACTCGTAATATCCATCTGCCAAGCGATACGGCATCTCCAGTTCTTCCCTGATCTGCATGCTTTTTTCAAAGTACTGTATCGCTCTGTCCCATTGTTTTTTGAGCTTATAGATTATTCCATAAGACATGTATGCCCCGGAAATTCCAACCTTTTCGTCCAATCTCTCAAATATCGAGAGGGATTTATCGCAATACTCCAAGGCCTGCTCGAACTTGCCTATCCTTGCATATGCCTCGCCGGCATTGAAAAGGGCCCATCCAACCATCCTGACGTTCCCTGTTTTATCGGAGAACTCCAAACTCTTCTCGTAATGCTCGATTGCGTTGTTGATATCCCCTTTTCTTGCAAAAGTTACACCGATATTGTTGTAACCCCGTCCCATCTCATAGAAATCCTGGATTTTCTCCAATAACCTCAGGCTGTTCCTTTGATATTCTATGGCCTTTCCCCAATCGGAAAGCTCACTGTATACATTTCCAAGTTCTATGCATGTGACCGCCATTATCTTTTTATCCTCTATCCTCTTGGTCAGGTTCAGGCTTTGCTGGAAGTAAACAATAGCTTTTTCGAATTTCCCTTTTCTCCAAAATACCCTGCCCATCCCTCTATAAGTGTCTGCCATCCCATGAATATCGTCCATTTCCGCCGATATCTCCAGTCCTTTTTCAAAATTCTCCAACGCTGCATCGAATTCTCCTTGGTTCTGCTTTATATGACCCATGGCACGATATGCTTTGGCTCTTTCGATATCGCCGCCTAGTTTCTCACCCAGCTCAAGCGCGTATTTGTGATATCCTAAAGAAACATCCCATTCTCCAATCAAGTTATGTATCTCTCCGAGTTTCCCCACCACGATCAACTTTTTTGCCATGTTCTCCTCATTCGATTCCATCTCCTCCAAAGTGAAAAGTGCAATTCTGTAGAACTTTATGGAGTCCTCGGGAGCATATGTCTTTAAAGATTTCTCACCTGCCTTGATGGCATAAATCAAGGTCTTATCGGTATCTCTCCCCTCATTGAAGTGATGCGCCAAACTGTAAACCACCTCATTGATTCTGTCCCTGTTGAGCTCCTCGATGATATTACCGATCCTTTTATGCATCATTCTCCTTCTGCTCCTGCTCATGCTGTTGTAGATAACCTCTCTGATGAGAGTATGATCGAACTTGTACCTCTCCTCTTTTGAGCCCGCATCCTCATGTATGATATTAGCTGCAATTGAAGCATCAATGGCATCGATAACCTTCTCCTCACCTACATCGCTTATCCTATGGAGAACATCGAAGGCAAAGCTGTTGCCGATTATCGATGCATGCTTAAGAAGGTTCTTTGTTCTATCATCCAAACTATCTATCCTTCTGGCAATAACATCCCTTATGGTGCCCGGTATCCTGATCTCAGATGTATCGATTCTCGCATCCCATCTGTAACTGTCCACATCGATCAAACCCTCGTTTACTAAGGATCTCACAACCTCTTCTATGAAGAAAGGGTTTCCCTCGCTCTCATCGTAGAGTTTTTTGGTGAACTCTTTTGGCAATCCCTCCTTCCCTACCAAGGATTCTATCATGAGTGTTGTAAGTTCTTCATCGAATCTCCCCAATGAAATTTCGAAGAACAGTTTCTCGATTCTCATCCTCCTAATAGTTTCGGATAACGGATGTGGTCTTGACCCCATATTTTTCAAATCTTCCGGGCAGTAGGCAGCACACATCATAACTTTCGTGTTCCTTAAGTTCCTTGCCAGGTAATGTAGCAACTGTAAGCTGCTATCATCAGCCCATTGAACGTCATCCAAAACCAACAACATAGGCTTCTTTTCCGACAGATCTATGACGAGTTTATATAGCGATTCGAATAGCCTATCCCTCTCCTCCTGAAGGTTGAGTCCTCTGTAACTTCTTGATGTATCGTCATCCCTGTCCAATGGTAGTAGGCCCAATGCCAGCGGTTCCTCCGAGGTGCCGGCAGCATCCATCATCAAATTTATTTCCCCAAAACCCTGGCTCTCGGCCAGATATTTGCCAAAGGCCTCTGTGAACGGTAGGTACGGCTCAGCATTTTCCTGATAAAGGCATCTTCCTCTGAGGTAAAGAACTCCTTTGGATTCTGCATACTTTCCTAGCTCCTCCAAAAGTCTGCTCTTGCCAATACCGGTCTCGCCAACGATGATTACCAATCTGCCGTTGCCCCGCATACTCTCCTCTAAATGCCCCTTGACCTCGGTCGTCTCCTTATCCCGTCCCACGAATTTAGAGTGTAGGGAGGCACCAAATTTTCCCTGGCGGCCCATTCTTTTCTCCCTCGCTTTCTATTTAGGCAATTTCTGTGATATATCCGAAAATATAGGAGATTTATGTCTTATAAGGTTAACTCTAAAAATCCAGATTTTGGGAATATTCGGATTGTTTGATTGTAATATCCAAGAAAATACGATCCTATCGGGTAAAACCTACCCTCGCTGCCCCTTCTATGCCCGCTCTGTTGGCTCCATCCCTATTACCTGCTCGAAGCAATATAATAATATTCTTGAATTACCAACGATATTTCTTAATCAATTTATTCTTCTGAAGTTTATCAAAATGAGAATCATCTGACAACAATCTATGACATTTATAAATTATTGAGGTTGATGCAATTATAGAATCAATACTGGGAATGTTGTAAGATGCAGAAACTTCTCCGGCTTTCTAAGCAATTTCAATATTGCAGTCTACTACTTCAACATTTTTTGCTTTCATCAAAGAGGTAACTAAGTTTTCTATATTTTTGAGTTTTCCTTTTCTGATTGCACTTCGAGTCAACTCAAGTAGAGTGACAGAGGGCACAATGAAACTGTTTTTCTTTGTTTCTTTGACCAACTTTAACGCTGCGGGATCGCTTTCACTCAATTTCACAAAAAACCAGGTGTCGATACAATATTTCATCTATCTTCTTCCCGCTCTTTTTGAATTTCTTTCCAATCGGATTCTGTAAGACCGAGAGATACCAGAGATTCTATAATTTTTTCTATTGGTTTGGTTGTCACCTTATCTATCACGATCCTTCCATCAACATCGATTACCCTAACATACGAATTGGAACCGATCTTCTCTCGTTTTCTTATTTTTGCGGGTATGACGATCTGCCCGCGCTCTCCTACTTTCACTATCTCTTCTATAACCTCCATAATCTCAACTCAATTGTATGAATATATGAATTTCATACATTATAAAGCTTTTGCTTTTAAATCTTATTAAGCCAAACCCCTTTTGCTTATATTGCCCCCTCGCCTTCAAGCCCCAGCCTTGGTTCACTCGTTCATCGTTTTATTCATTTATATTTGTTCCGCTCGAACTCGTATCGCCAACCACCCCACAAGCTCGTTGGACTCGTTATTGCTCACCTTCTGCTTGAACATCGATGGCTCGCAACCCTCGCTCGCCCGTACCACATGGGCTCGCTCGGTTGGGGCATCCACCTCCCCACACCATCTCGCCAGCGTTTCTGGGGCGCTCGTTTCACTCACACCCCTAAATCCTCGAAAACTCCGTTTTCTACGGATGCGTCGCTTTCCTCCACACTTGCTCATAAAATACTTCGCATTTTACTCGTCCTGCGCTGGCCCACTCGCCCTGCCTGCTCGGAGCAATCGGCATTGGGCACTCAACTCATATCTTGCCTAGTCGTTCTATGAGCACATCCTTGGCAATAGAGTTCCAAAGGCTTACTTTTAAAAGTATATCATATAAGGTTCCTTTTGCTATCTCTTTATGTAGCGGGACTGTAATGTTATGCTCACCTATCTCTGTAGTCTTGCGTAATCTTACATGACTTCCCCGCTGCCTGACGATTTCATAGCCAAGTTTCATTAAAACTTTAATCAAGTCTTTACCGCTAATTACCGGTAGCTTTTGCAAGATTATCAACCTTAGTCTCTGAGATGGATAAAATCCTAATCTCCTCTCCTTCCACAACTCTATCCTCAAAATGAACTAATACAGCCTCATTTATATTTTCGTTTAGCTCATCAAGAGTCTTGCCTTGAGTGAAAATATCCTCACCGATGCCTCTTGCACACCAGTATTCGCCATCGTTATAGATCTCGAACTTAACTAACATTCTAGCACCTTCAACATAGACTATAACTCTACTTATATATCTGATTTTTGGTGATTTGATGTCTCATTCGTGCCAAAGCCTCCTGGAAGCCCCAGCCTTGGCTCTTCGGTCTCAATATGCTTTGTAATGCCAAAAACCTTTCGCCCTCGATCGCCAACCACTCCGCAAGCTCGTTGGACTCGTTGTTGCTTCGCAACCCTCGGATTACGCTCCCTCGCTATCCTCAACTAAGCAATCAAAGATTGCTCTGTTCCACTCAGAAAACTTCGTTTTCCTCGGAGAGCGGAGCATCCGACCTCCCCACACCATTTCGCCAGCGTTTCTGGGGCGCTCGTTTCACTCACACCCCTAAATCCTCGAAAACTCCGTTTTCTACGGATGCGTCGCTTTCCTCCACACTTGCTCATAAAATGCTTCGCATTTTACTCGTCCTGCGCTGGCCCGCTCGCCCAGCCTGCTCGGAGCTGGCTCGGTCGCTCCATTGGAATCTGTTAACATGGTGTTCCTCTTTACTTAAATTTATCAACTGCCTTTTTTAATTT
>CBDUXN010000093.1:0-13067 GCA_965371185.1 uncultured Thermoplasmata archaeon | reverse complement strand
ATGTTCCAGATTATGCCCTCTGGGTAGTTAGTTATGTGTGAATAATCCCCTTTATGCCCCATAACAATAACAAATTCGATGTTCCAGACTAAATCAGCCTAATTTATGGATAACATTAAATACACGGACATGTATATCTACGATATGTGCAGTAATATAATGAACATATGAACACAACCTCCAAATACAGCGATTGAAATTATGGATATTACTGGCACAAATGAAATGTCTGAACAGGAAAGACGATATGCCCCCTGTCCAAAGGGGTGGAGAATCGGATATTTGAGGAGGAAGTGAAATGCCTAATATAGGACGTGTATCCAAGAAAAGAAGATTTTTTTCATTGACCGCGGTTGTAATGCTCGTGATGAGCTCCATGCTGATCGGTATTAATGTACAGGTCCCTAATGCAACCGCCATTAAGACCCATAATGTGGGAAATGTTGATATCGAGATGCTGACGGCTTTTGGGAGGATTCTCGGGCCCTTGGACTGGAATGGTCAACCTCAGGTCGTGGGAGATCCAACGAAAGGCGGAATGGGATTTATCGGTTTGGTGATAGATCATGACGGCTACGATCATACTCCTGGGTCTGAGAATATTACAGATTCTTTCGGCTCGTGGTGGTACGCCAGCGAAGATGACTTTCATCAGGTAAACGGGCAAGCCTGGTTAATCAATAATGCCACCACACAGAAAAGCTTCGGTTCATTCCAGAACGACGCGCCGTTAACAGGTGATCCCAACGACATATTTATCAATCAGACAGCCTGGACCGTTGTGAACAAGGATTGGGCTATAATTCAATGGGCCCTGTACAACCTGAAACCTGTTGACATTACAAATCTCAGTATCGGCCTGGAAGTGCCGCTCTCTTTTACAGGAAAAAAAGGCGTAGGCGGGGACGGCGGCGATGACATCGATGGCTTTGACGCGGCAAACGATACATACTGGGCTCAAGATGATGGCGGTACCTCGATCGGATTCGCCTCCGCCATCCCCACAGAACCTATAACGCATTATTACTCAGAGAATTACAGCAGCTATTCATTTGACGAGTTCAAATATTTCTACGAGAATGATACTTGGTTGTACGAGCGCATCAACGCATCAAATCAGGTGGTAGGTACAACCCCTGGAAATCGAATATCCACCGTTGGTTGGGATGGAATCACTCTCGACGTTGGATCGGTTAAAACTTTCACTTTGGTGATCGCGGTAAATGATTCGTTTGAAAACATGACCGCCGCGGTGCAGGACGCGCAGTATTATTACGACTACGTGGCATCCGGCTTTCGCATAACTGAGTTTTGTGATGCTGACTCCGTTAGCCAGAAAGTTGAGGTGTACAACAGTGGAAAAGGACCCACAGACCTGTTCACAGCAGGATATCGCCTTTCTGTGACTGATGGGGCAACGTTTTTAACAGGGGATAACTGGGATAAAAAACCCCTTCCCACCTATGAATATGGCGTATTCACCCTATCTGCGGGGAGTATACCTCAGGAGGGCGGCACGATCGGCCTCTACTATGATGATGGAGGCAGCTACATTCTGATCGACGAGGTTTCATACGGGCAGGAGGGTCCGGCCCCTGACCCATTGGGTTACGAGTCCGTGGCAAGACTGTTCGATACTTCGATTGTGGAATACTCCAACGACTGGCTTCGCAACGCCTCCTCGGGCCCAACATGGGGTTATGAGAACAATGTTGGAATCATCAAGTCCCCGAATGTTCTGATCAACAGGGTGGAGTTCAATCCCTGGAATCCGGCAGAGGCGTACGTTGAGCTGATGTGGACAGGTGGAGCAACTAATATATCGGGCTTCAAGATCGTCTGCGACGACGTATACGTGGTGCCCGGAGGTACAATTTTAGGCGCCGCGAACAGATATTTCGTCCTGACCCAATCCAACTTCCCCGCAAACTTCAATATGGACAGCTCTGCTGATAACGTCTATCTGTACGATGCCAACGACAATCTGTTGGATATGGTTGGATGGAGCACTGCCCACGATCTAGGCACGTTCATGTCACGAATGCCGGACGGAAACGGAACATATCAGGGCTTCAACGACACCACCTCCTTGGCAGCAGGCTGGTTTTTCAATCAACAGCCAACCCTTCAAATCTCCGAGTTCTATGCAGATACAACCACAGCTAAAATCGAGATCTACAACCCAAGGGGTGGGGACATAGTCCCCGATGTGTCGCGCTGGCGTTTGGACGTGAACCTTGGGACATTGACAGGTGGTTGGGCTCCAGATCCTATACCTGGAAACAGAGGATATTCCATATTTACCTGGGATCTCGGCGGTGGCGGGACCCCAGGGGATGAAGGGGACATTATCAGTTTATTTTACGATCCTGGTTCTGGTTTTATCTTGATGGACCAGGTGGGGTATGGAACAGGTGGAGTGGCACCGGACCCCTTTGACCCCCTGGAATCCACTGGCCGCTACTGGGACGGTGCAGCTTATGCATATACAAATGACTGGAACAGGAACGCCTCCGCAGGACCCACCTGGAACGCGCAGAACGATGTACCACCAATCGTCTCATCTGCCATAGTACTCAATGAGGTCATGTTCGATCCCAGTGCTGACCCGGATGGCCATTTCTTTGTAATATTCAATACAGGGTTGACTGCTATTGATATGACTGGTTGGCAGATCGTATGTGACGATATATACACCTTCACAGGTGCAGCGGCTGGTTTAAATTTGTACATTTTCCGGTACAACGATGTCCCAGCCGCCCAGAACATGTTCGACAGCATGGATTTTGATGGGGATAATGTGTACCTTTACGATAGTCTCGGTCAGCGCATAGACATGGTGGGATGGAATACCGCCCACCTCACCGGCATGAGCGTGAAAAGGGTGCCTGGCGGGAACGGCACAGCGGATGGCTATGACGACTCCACATCCGAGGCTGCGGGCTGGGTCTTCAACAATCCCCTCGAGGTCTACTTGACCGAGATATCGGACAGCGGGGGCACCTCGCAGGTCGAGATATATAACTTCTGGTACCCCACAATCAACTTCACCTTGGGAGGTTATTCTTTCGACAACAGAACCGGGGGAATCACAGGTACCTGGACAACATCCAATGCCAGTGCAGATGAATATGCGGTGTTCGATGTCACCACACCGAACGGCCTCCATGACGAAGGGGATACGGTCACATTCTATCAAAACGGCATCCTCATCGACGAGGTCGGCTACGGCCTTTACGGCACTGTCCCTGACCCACTTGCAGGCGAGAGTGTGCAGAGAATCTATAATCCAACGTCGTATCCTCAATATCAGAATGTCTGGGAGAGGAACTACACCACAGGCCCGAACTTCGGGTCGCAGAATGATGTTCCTCCTGCCAATCTCACGTCCTCTATTATACTGAACGAAGTTCTCTTCTATCCAAACGCACCCGCGGATGCCTTCGTGGAAATATACAATATTGGCGGTGCATCCATAAACATCTCGGGATACAGGATCGTGTGCGATACCGAGTTCATCGTTCCGAACGGGACCGAGATCGATTTCAATAAACGCTT
Source organism: uncultured Thermoplasmata archaeon (assembly GCA_965371185.1). Taxonomy (GTDB): domain Archaea; phylum Thermoplasmatota; class Thermoplasmata. Next base: position 9,509 of record CBDUXN010000093.1, on the reverse strand, counting down.
CTATTACCTTCTCCAGGGCATGAATGCCACCTTCTTTGACCCCGCAAATTTGGATACAACAAGGGACAATATCTACCTCTACGATGACAACGGCTCCCTAATCGACATGTTCGGTTGGAATTCCCAGCACACGCAGGGTAGCTCTGCTTGCAGGATTCCGGACGGAAACGGCACAAGGGACGGATACGACGATGTTTCCTCCGTTGCGGCGGGATGGCAATTCGACCGCGTACCCACGGTTCACCTTATATCAATCGAAACCTTCGATGGCAGGAAGCCTTTAAGGTTCGGACACTTCAATAGTTCTGTCATATTCAATCTCACCATCACCAACCTCCAGGATATAAGCGATATCATAGACATTTTAAATGTCTCGCAGGAGGGGTGGATCGTGGAGATCTACGATGAAACAGGCACCATCAAGATCACAAATGTCACTCTGAATCCTGACGAATCGATAAACATCGTCGTGAACGTGACTTTGCCTAGTACGTTTCCGTTCATTCCTGTTGACAACATCACCATCACGATCCGCTCAACGAACAGCCAGATCATCGGAGACTCCATCATTTTAACCGCTAAAGTGTATCCTTTCCTCAACCTCACGAAATTCGCTTCCCCGTATGAGATAAATATGAACGGCACCGGTTATGACGAGATAACGAAGATCACGCTGAACTTGACAGGCATGGGGGCGCAGTTTGCAAAGCGGAGGTACCTCGACACTGTCTTCTGCATCGACAGCTCGGGAAGTATGGGGCCGCCCTGGAATAATGATCCAACTAATTTGCGTATAACAGAATCCCAGAATTTCGTGGCCAACCACTTCGAGGTGCCAGATCGAGCCGCGGTTGTTGATTTTGATGACGATGCATGGCTCATTCCCAGTGGCTGGCCTTTCGGGGACCATTTAAGTTCCGATTATGCAACAATAATTAACAATTTCAATTTTATCGATAGTGATGGGGGCACAGTCATATCCGCTGGCCTCAATCTTTCAATTATGGAGCTCGAAACATATGCAGATCCAAACCATGTTCCCATCATCATACTTCTTACCGATGCGCAATCGTCTTATCAATGGGATATAGACCAGTGCTACGTCGAGGCAAATTATGCGGCAAATGAAAGCATAATAATAATAACCATTGGATTAGCTATGATAACCGGCTCCCTTGAGGAACAACTCCTTATTGATATAGCCAGCATCACAGGTGGTATGTACTTTGACGCGCCGGACGCCTCCCACTTCGCGGCCATCTACGAGAACATATCACAGCTGCTAAACGACCTTGCGGTGTGGGTTATGCCGGGTGACCCCAATCCAATGGTCAGGGATGTTTTACCCCCGGGTGTGGATCTTGTTGGAAACTTCACCATCCCGCCCGACAACGTTTATGTTGATCATGTTACAAATGAAACTGTAATCGAATGGGACATAGCTTCCATAAAGCTCGGCGAGTCGCTTAACGTATCATTCGATGTCAAGTCAAACATACCGGGACGGGTGTACACCAATGTGTATAACAAGTCCAGAGCGTACTACACGAGATGGGACAATACCACGATCATGGAGTTTTTCCCAAAATGCTGGGTCTATGTTGTACCCCCAGCACCGTTTCCGCCCAAGCTATATATCGACATACTGCCCAATAAGGATGATATTAATTTGTTCTGGGACGAGCCGCTGAGTCCTGGCACGGACCACTATCTGATTTACAAGGCCACAAACCCCACGGGTTTCGATTTCTCGACACCCTGGGTAAACACCTCATCCGATATCGACCTGCTGGACCCGAGCAGCACCCAATGGCCGGACCGTCGTACCTGGAACCACACGGGGGCAGCCGATCCTCTTGACCTGGTAGAATACGCGGAGCAGTGGTACTACTGCATACGGTCAGTCAACCCGGTGGGTGATAGGAGCTACACATCGCGAACAGTGGGAAAATGGACCAGGGAATTCACCCTGGGAGGGGTATCGACCTTCTCCCTGCCTCTGGAACCGCTTGCCATCATGAACACGTCAGCAGACTATTATCTAATAGATATGAATGCCGACTACATCAAGTGGATGGATCCTGGGCTGCATGTTTGGAATAAACACGGTGACGGCGGCGTGAACGATACCCAGCTTGATGTGGGAAAGGGCTACGAGGTCAAATTCGGCTCGCCCGCCAAGTTCACATTCATGGGGATGCCGGGAGCCATGACAAGGTATAATTCAGGCAGCTACCTTGGCTTTGACTACAATGCCGAAGCCAGAGATCTCGACGCCTCGGTCAACCCTGCAACAGGAGATATTACCCTTACCTGGTCTGCGCCCAGCAACCCGGGTACTGTCCAATATCATGTTTACTACTCCACCACCAGGGACGGCTTCCACGGAACCAGGGGCGTTGACTACACACTCCTTGCCGCCCTTCCTGTCGGCACACTTACGACAATTCATTTTGGCGCTGCGCTGCCGGATACACAGTACTACTATATGGTCATCCCACTGAACGCCACCGATGCGGAAGGTGCTACCACGTACAGCATAGGCGTTTGGACTTCTGGCTATCTGGCACAATACGACACCCTGGGTATCCCGTTAATACTGGACAGCTACCAAACAGCGGATTGGTACTGCGATATCGGTAATGTTGTCGGAATCAACTACTTCATAGATTCGAGCCAGCGCTGGTTATGGCACTCCACGAGGATGCCGCAGGGGGCCTTTGATCCCACGCTGATGATGACTGAGGGCTATCAGATATCCACAACACCAGCAGGTACGAAGTACTCGTTCGTAGGGATTTAAAATCAGCCCTCAACACACAAAATTCCTGTGCATTTCGGTTACCTATAAGATGGTTTTTACGGCCCTTTACTTTATAAAAGCGAAAGAGGTATAAAGAATAACAACAGTATATATACAAGGAGTTTAAATCCAAGGAGGGTTAATACGAACAATGGATCGGCCTGGATTGAGATCACTTGCACGAATATGTCCATGGTATTTTCTAGGTTAATGGATTTTGGGAGCGGGAAGCCAAAAGCACAGAAATCAAGGGAACTGTTCTGCTATCAGGTAAAACTTGGGGCCTCGCAGTCTACCCTCAAAGGGTGATATACATGCCTGTATTTCAGACAGAGGGTTAGATGTGATAAGGAGGAAGTGAAATGTTAAGGAGAGGACGTGTAACTAAGAAAAGAAGATTTTTCTCATTGACTGCGTGTGTATTGCTCATACTGAGTTCACTGCTGGTCGGGGTATCTATACAGACGCCCAACGTGGCTGCCTTTCCTCAGAACCATGATGTGGGAAATGTTGATATCAAAATGCTAACCGCTTTTGGGAGGATTCTTGGATCCATAACCTGGAAAGGCCAATATCAAACCCTGTATGATCCTATGGCTGGAGGAGGGCCGATCGGTTTGGTGATAGATCATGACAATTACATTCATACTCCTGGGTCTGAAGATATAGCGGATTCATTCGGTTCATACACTTACTCTAGCGCAGATGACCTTAAAGAGGTGAATCCGGTAACCTTGTTCGATGATGGTATAACAGAGAAAAGCATCGCTTCATTCCAGAATAAAGGCGCAGGCTACCCTGATGACATCCTCATCAATCAGACAGCCTGGACCGCATTGGACAAGGATTGGGCGATAATTCAATGGAGCTTGCTCAACATAAAGGGTGTTCCTCTTACCGATGTTCGCATTGGCCTGGAGCTGCCACTCTCCTTTGCAGGAAAAAAGGGCGTAGGCGGTGACGGCGGCGATGACATCGACGGTTTTGACGCGACAAACAATACCTACTGGGCCCAGGATGATGGTGGTACCACCATCGGATTCGCCTCAGCCATCACGACAGAACCCATCACTCATTACTACTCAGAGAACGGCAGCATCTTTGCTTCATTTGACGAGTATAAATATACCTACGAAAATGAAACATGGTTATATGAACGCATCAATGGATCGAATCAAGTCGTTGGTACAACTCCGGGAAATCGAATATCCACCGTTGGATGGGATGGATTCGATATGGGCATCGGGTCCATTAACACCTTCACGCTGGTAATCGCGGTAAACGATTCATTTGACAACATGACAGCTGCAGTGCAGGACGCGCAATATTACTACGATTACGTGGCAGCAGGTTTCCGCATCACTGAGTTTAATGATTTTGACTCAGGTTCAGGAAACCAATATATCGAGGTGTACAATTACGGACAAGCGACAACGGATCTATATGCAGCAGGATATCGCCTTTCAGTGGATGGCGGTTCATCCTTTTTACTTGGAGATTCACTTGATTGGAGTCCAAATCCCCTTCCTACTTATGACTACGGTATTTTCACCCTTGATGCCACGGAAAACATCCCTGCAGAGGGCGGTACAATCGGCCTCTACTATGATGATGGAGGCGGCTACATTCTGATCGACGAGGTTTCATACGGGCAAAAAGGTTTGGCCCCTGACCCTGCGGATGGCGAGTCAGTGGCAAGACGGTACGATGCGTCCATGGCGGTATATACAAACGAATGGCTTCGAAATGGCTCCACAGGAACAACATTCGGCGCCCCAAATAATGTTGGATCCGTTATTTTCTCACCCAAAGTTGTTCTCAATAGGGTGATGTTCAATCCATTGCACGTGGCTGAAGGGTATGTTGAACTGATTCGGAGAAGAGGTTCTATGATCGATATTTCGGGCTATAGAATCGTCTGCGATAATGAGTTCATAGTGCCGCCAGGAACTGTTCTAAATTCTTCAAACATATTTTATGTGCTGAACCAGTCCAGCTCACCACAATTCTTCTTAAATATGAGTGATGTAGCAGATAACATATATCTGTACGATAACAACGACAACCTATTGGATATGGTGGGATGGAGCTCTTCCCATAGTCAAGGATATTTCATGTCCCGAGTTCCAGATGGTGATGGCACGTTTAAAGGCTTCAATGATAGTACCTCTCAGACTGCAGGCTGGGTTTTTGATCAATCCTATCAATTGCTGAGCCTTCAGATCACCGAGTTCTATGCAGATACAACCTCTATTCAAATCGAAGTCTATAACCTAAGGGGAGGGGATAAAGTTCTTGATTCTTTACCACCTCGTTTGACTTTTGATGTAGATAATGGCCCATTGACGGGAACTTGGGCTCAAACGACTATACTTGCCAATGGGGGATATTCTATCTTTACTATGGATGTGGCTGGTGGAAATCCAGGCGAAGAAGGGGATACTATCAGTTTATATTATGATCCAGGTTCTGGTTGGATTTTGATAGATGAGGTCTCTTTTGGTACAAATGGAGTAGCCCCGGATCCTGTGATTGGAGAATCCACTGCCCGCTACTGGGATGATTCCATCCTAGGATATAGCAATGATTGGACTAGAAACGCTTCCACAGGGCCAACATGGGGCAGCCAGAACGATGTTGGAAACATCATTTCCCCAAATGTTTTGATCAACAGGGTGGAGTTCAATCCATGGGATACAGCTGAGGCGTATGTGGAACTGATGTGGACGGGTGGCGCAACTAATATTGCAGGCTATAAAATCGTCTGCGACGACGCATACGTGATACCCGCAGGTACCAGTTTGGGCACCTCAAACAGGTTTTTCGTCCTGAACCAGTCCAACTTTCCCGCAAACTTCAATATGGACAGCTCTGCGGATAACGTCTATTTGTACGACGAAAACGACAACCTCCTGGACATGGTGGGATGGAGCTCTGCCCACGATCAGGGCACGTTCATGTCGCGGATACCGGACGGAAACGGAACCTACCAGGGCTTCAACGACACCACCTCCCTGGCTGCAGGCTGGGTCTTCAACCAGCAGCCAACCCTCCAGATCACGGAGTTCTATGCAGACAGCAGCAATGCGGATATCGAGATCTACAACCCCAGGGGAGGGGATATAGTTCCTACCAATGGCCATTGGCGTTTGGATGTGAACGCCGGAACATTGACAGGGGGATCCTGGAGTCCAGTTACGATACCAGCTAATAGAGGATACTCCACCTATACCATGGGTGCTGGAAACCCAGGGGATGAAGGGGACATTATCAGTTTATTTTACGATCCTGGTTCTGGTTGGATTTTGATGGACCAGGTCGGATACGGTACGAATGGACCTGCACCGGATCCACTTGCCGCAGAATCCGTTGGCCGCTACTGGGACGGTGCTGCTTACGCTTACACAAATGACTGGAACAGGAATGCCTCTTCCGGCCCGACATGGAATGACCAAAACGATGTTCCAGCGGTTAATAATACACCCTGGCTCATTTTAGACGATGTGATGTTCTATCCCAGCCTTATTCCTGATGGGAGATACATCATTGTGATCTGCACCGCACCGACAGGTTGGATGATCAACCTGCAAAACCGCGACATTGTGTGCGATGGCGTGTACCAGTTTCCTGATGTTATATACTGGATGGACCCGGGTGATAGGATAATCATCGATTATACCAACGCCCCAGCGCTCTTTGACAGCATGGATGAACCAGAAGATACTGTCTATCTTTACGACAGCAATGGAGTCCTTTACGATATGGTGGGCTGGAATACCCTGCATCTCCAGGGAATGAGCGTCAGCAGGATTCCCATGGGAACCGGGACCTATCAAGGCCATGATGACACCACCTCGGAGGCCGCAGGCTGGGTTTTCAATAACCCGTTGCAGGTTATCATGACAGAGATATCGGACAGCGAGACCGCGCCGCAAGCCCAGATCGAGGTCTACAATCCCTATTACCCAATCATCGACTTCGATGCTGGTAATGTTTTTACTTTTAATTCCTCATCATCTGGAGGTGAGTTATCAGGCACCTGGATGATCTCAACCGCGGATACTGGAGAATATGTCGTTTTCAATGTTACCAGCGGCCTGGATTGGGAGGGAGATACCATCAGCTTCTACCAAAACGGTTACCTGATAGATGAAATCGGGTACGGTCAGAATGGAGTGGTTCCAGACCCACTGAAGGATGAGAGCGTGGAAAGATATTGGAATGGGGCTGTATATACTGATGTCTGGGAAAGGAACTACATCACAGGCCCGAACTTCGGGTCGCAGAATGATGTTCCTCCTGCAAATCTCTCGTCCTCTATTATACTGAACGAAGTTCTTTTCTATCCAAACGCCTCCGCGGATGCCTTAGTGGAAATATACAACATTGGCGGGGCACCCATAAACATCTCTGGATACAAGATCGTCTGCGATACGGAATATATCATCCCGGATGGAACATGGCTCGATTTTAATGAACGTTTCTTCTATCTGCTCCAAGGTATGGATCCCGGCTTCTTTGACCCCGTAAATATGAGTTCCACAGGGGACAATGTTTATTTGTACGATGCGAACGGTTCTTTGGTAGATATGGTGGGTTGGAATTCCCAGCACACGCAGGGTAGCTCTGTTTGCAGGGTCCCCGATGGAAACGGCACAAGGGACGGATACGACGATGTTTCCTCCGTTGCGGCGGGATGGCAGTTCGACTGCACACCTACGGTTCACCTCATATCAATCGATACCCTTGATGGTGTGAAGCCTATTGAGTTCGGACACTTCAATAGTACTGTTATCTTCAACCTCACCATCACCAACCTCCAGGATATTAGCGATATCATAGACATTTTAAATATCTCGCAGGAGGGTTGGATCGTGGAGATCTACGATGAAACAGGCACTGTAAAGATCACAAGTGTCACTCTGAATCCTGACGAATCGATAAACATCATCGTGAACGTGACTTTGCCTAGTACGTTTCCGTTCATTGCTGTAGACAACATCACCATAACGATCCGCTCATCGAATAGCCAGATCATCGGAGACTTCATCATTTTGACTGCTAAGGTGTACCCATTCCTCAATCTAACGAAAACCGCCACCCCTTATGAGATATATATGAACGGTACCGGCCATGATGAAATAGCAACAGTCACATTGAACTTGACAGGTTTGGGAGCACGGGTGGCTAATCGAAGGTACCTTGATTGTGTCTTCTGTATAGACAGCTCAGGAAGTATGGGAGGGAACGATCCTACGGGCTTGCGTATAACAGAATCCCAGAATTTCGTGGCCAACCACTTTGCGTTCCCTGATCGAGCGGCGGTGGTTGATTTTGATACTGTTGCGACCCTCCTACCTTTTTCTGAACCTGATGGTGATCATTTAAGTTCAAATTATGCAAAAATAATTGCCAATTTCATGGATATCAACAGTGAGGGGGGCACAAGTGTGTCAGCAGGTCTCAATCTTTCAAATGAGGAGCTTAGGTTCCATGGAGATCCTATTAATCAAACCATGATCATTATACTTCTTACCGATGCCCGAACAAGCGATGAGGCTGGTTGTATTAATGAGGCAAATATCGCAGCAAGCAGGGGCGTGATAATTTTTACCATTGGGCTGACCGTGTCCCCAGGCTCTCCAATGGAAGATCTTCTAAAAAATATCGCCAACATTACTGGCGGCCAGTACTACCCGGCTCCCACTGCTCAGAATTTCACTGCCATCTATGAGAATATATCTCAAATCCTCAACGACATTGCGGTGTGGGACGACAATACAGCCGATCCCGATCCAATGGTTAGGGACGTTTTACCCCCCGGTGTCGAGCTTGTGGGCAACTTCAGTATCCCGCCCGACAACGTCTATGTTGATCCTGTGACAAATGAAACGATTATCGAATGGAACCTGGACTGGATAAAGCTCGGCGAGACGTTTTCAGTATCCTTCGATATCAAATCGAATATACCGGGACGTGTTTATACCAATGTGTACAACAAATCCAGGGCATATTATACGAGATGGGACAATACCACGGATACCGTGTATTTCCCACTGACCTGGATCTTTGTTATACCCCCGGCACCGTTTCCGCCCAAGCTTTATATCAATATAACACCCAATAAGGACGATATCCGCCTATACTGGGATGAACCCCTTAGCCCGGGTACGGATCACTATCTAATTTACCGTGCCCAAGATCCGAGGGGCTTCAACTTCCTATCACCCTGGGTAAACACTTCATCCGATATCGACCTGCTGGACCCGAGCGGCACCCAATGGCCGGAACGTCGTACCTGGAACCACACGGGGGCAGCCGATCCTCTTGACCTGGTAGAATACGCGGAGCAGTGGTACTATTGCATACGGTCAGTCAACCCGGTGGGTGATAGGAGCTACACTTCGCGAACCGTGGGAAAATGGACCAGGGAATTCACCCTGGGAGGGGTATCGACTTTCTCCCTGCCTCTGGAACCGCTTGCCATCATGAACACGTCAGCAGATTTTTATCTCACGGATATGAATGCCGATTACATCAAATGGATGGATCCTGGGCTGCATGTTTGGAATAAACACGGGGACGGCGGTGTGAACGATACGCAGCTTGAGGTTGGAAAAGGATATGAAGTCAAATTCGGCTCGCCCGCCAAGTTCACATTCATGGGGATGCCGGGAGCCATGACAAGGTATAATTCAGGCAGCTA
>CBDUXN010000092.1:0-13109 GCA_965371185.1 uncultured Thermoplasmata archaeon | reverse complement strand
CAGGGCCAGGAAAATCGAAATGTAGAATAAAGTCATCATTCCTCCCACAAGGCTTGCGTAGATATCGATGGGCTGGCCGTTTACCGTTGCAGGCACCAGATCAGCGAGAATCTTCCTGAAGAAGATGGCTGAGATCGGCCGATCCAGCGTTGGAATGGGGTAAGCCAATGTGATCCCGCCGACCATAAACGTATTATAGCCAAAGGCAAAGAAGTACACCGAGAGTACGAGCACTGAAGCGATGATGATGATCAGGCGCTTCCTCAACTCCTCCAAGTGCTCCCAAAAGCTCATCTTATTTTCCAATGCCATACCTCACCACAGATACCTTAAAGCGCATAATCACTAGGCCCTATATATTGGTTTTTAATATTTTAAAACCCAAAATATAATACGCTTTTCGTTCATTCACCCACGATAATATGGTTTCCGTGTACTTGGCCGGAGTTGGAATGACGCGATTTGGAAGAAGAGAAGAAGCTTTACCAGACCTTGTCTGCGAAGCAGTAGCAAAGGCCAAGGTGGATTCAGGTGTAGAGGAATTCGATGCCCTTTATTTCGGCTCCATGAATCCTGAAGAATTCACAGGAGACAGCAATATTTCCACCGTCATGGCAGACAGGTTAGGCATGAATCTCCCTTCATTGAGGATAGAAACTGCCTCCTCAACTGGAGCCGCAGTGTTTCACGCGGCATATTTTGCGATTGCCACTGGCCATTACCAAACCGTCCTTGTAACTGCAGGAGAAAAGATGACGCATATCCCAACACGAGAGGCAACAAGGATACTCGCAGAGGTCATATCACCTGAAGAAAGGAGATATGGCGCCACGATGCCAGCTCTTGCTGCGCTCGTTACGAGGAGGTACCTGCACGACTTCGGGTTTGATGATGAGATTTTAGGTCTCGTGGCTGTGAAGAACCATCACAACGGCTCGCTGAATCCCTATGCACACTTACAAAAGGAGGTGAGTTTGGAGAAGGTTCTGCAGAGCAGGCTCATAGCGGAACCCCTCAGGTTGTACGACTGCGCACCTATCAGCGATGGCGCATGTGCAGTGTTTTTGACCTCAAGGAAGAAGGATGTGAAGGTAACAGGCCTGGGCCATGCAACAGATACTTTGTCACTGCAACATCGCGACAAATTGACTGAATTTAAATCCACACAAATCGCAGCAAAAAGTGCATATGCAAATGCAAAAATCAGCCCAAAGGAGGCTGACCTGGCAGAGGTGCACGATGCCTTCACTACTTTTGAGATCATCGGAACCGAAGACCTGGGCTTTTTCAAGCGGGGGGAAGGGGGCCAAGCCCTGAAACAAGGTATGACAGCACTTAATGGCGATCTGCCGATAAATACGTCCGGGGGTCTCAAGGCAAGGGGTCATCCTATTGGGGCTTCGGGCCTGGCCCAAATTATGGAGATATATTGGCAGCTCAAAGGTGAGGCAGAAAAGAGGCAGGTCGAGGGGGCAAAAATCGGGCTTGCCCAGAGCATTGGAGGTTTGGCGAACAACAATCTCGTGACCATATTGGAGGCTTGCTGATGATCCAAGGTGCAGAATGCGAATGCGGAAAGAAACTCGTGCCATACAGAGAAATCTGCCCAAAATGCGGCGGAAAGATGGACAGAGCGGAGTTCGAGGAGAAGGGTGTGGTGCTCACCCATACAACGCTTTACGCAGTTCCGGAAGGTTATGAACCGCCGATAAAACTCGCGATGATCCAGCTCGAAGGCGGAGCCAATCTGATATGCGGTTATGAAGGGGAAGAGGAGCTGAGCATAGGGAAAAAGGTGAGGATTGAAAGTAGAGGAGAACTCGATTTTTGCACACCACTACAATAACGCCTTGGTGACGATTCTAAACCCAAAAACATGCGTAGATGAGTTTAGATACATCAAAATCCCCGAAAATCAAGCCCAAAGAAGAGATACCAAACATTGGATGGTACGCATTGCTCATGGACCCTGAGGAAAATGTGCTTGGAATATTTGAGTCTCTGAAGAAGTAATCATTTTAAAAAAACCAAAAGAAAGAAGGGGGAAAAGAAGGTTTACTATACCTACTCTTCCTCAGGAGGCTTCTTTACAACCTTCTTTGGCACCACGGTTGGAGGTGCTTTTACAACCCTCTTTGGCACCACGGTTGGAGGCGCTTTTACCACCTTTTTCGGCACAACCGTGGGTGGCTTCTCGCCTTCCAGCGGCTTCACAACCCTCTTCGGCACCACGGTTGGCGCTACAGCTGGCGGCATTGGCTCAACAGGTTTTGGCACGACCTTTGCCGGTACTTCCGCCGGCGGAATCCCGGGTCTCTCACCCACTTCGAGGATCTCTTCCTCCTCTTCCTTCTTGAACACGGTGCCGCACTTGAAGCAAATTGTGGCGCTCTCTGGATTGATTGTGTTGCATGAAGGACAGGTGTACGTCTTGCCCTTTCGCAACTCCTCTTCTCTCTTCAGCCATTCCTCGAAGCCTATGTACTTCGGACTGGCCTTCCACCAATCCATGAACTCCTCGTCCGTCATGTCTTCTCCCAGTTCATCCTTTGCCTCGTTTCTGTACTGATCCACATATTCAGCATACTGCAGCTTCATCCTCTCTATGTAGTCCTTCTTCTCCTTCTCTATACCTGCAAAGACAGCAGCGCACTCTGGGCAGGACTTTGAGTCCACCGGAATCCAGGCACCGCACTCGCTGCACTTGGCTGTTTCAGTTTCAAACACCGCACCGCACTTCGGACACTTCTTTTCACCTTCAGGTATGAACGCACCGCACTCACCGCACTCCACGAGTCTGCCCAGGCCGTATCTTGCCAGTAACACACCAACCAGCAAAACAGCAGCCACGGCTACTATGAGTAATATCAATATGAACAACCACGGGATGCCTGGTGCCAATTCCTCCTCTACCGTGAAATCATGACTCAATGGTATAGGAATGCCAGGGTCGACTATCAACTCCAATTCGTATTCACCTGGCTCGTCAGGCGCTACGAGCTCCTCAATGATGTCCCCATCCTCATCGGTGAAGCCTGGTATTGGAGTGCCCACCACATTATCGTAGATATCGTATATCGTTATGGTATACGGCACATTGGGTATGCCGTCTGTTCTTCCTGCGTATCTCACGGCAGCCGTTACGCTGATCGTATCCCCGGCTTTATAAGAACTTTTTAGGGGTATTATGAAACCAACGTCAACCGAAGCTGCCGATACATTGATTTCATCAGACCTCTTGTTGTTATCGTATCTGCTCTCCATTACCTCCTGATATCCGTTGACCCACACGAAAATCTCCCTGGGACCGACCGGATCATCAACCACCCAATCCACTGTGACGTTCTTGTAATCGTTCGGAGAAAGCGATATCGTTCTGTTGGTTCCTATCTGCACACCCCCGCTTTCCGGGTCGCCATAATAGAAGCTGATGTTCACGGCAGGGATGAACATCTGGCCGTCATTGTATATGGTTGAACGAAGTCTTACGATCTGGCTTATCTGTGGATTTTGAGTGAGAACCGTATTATCGGTTCTCAAGAATGTGACATTTGTGGTGTAAGGTGGTATTATTATAGGCCTCAAGTCAGGCTTTGGATGCACCAAGAAGCTCTTTGATTTGCTGTTATCATAGGTGAACTGGTCGTTTATTAGGTATCCGTTGATTATTGTAGAATCCGTAACATATACATATATTATATGCCCGCCTGTATCGATCCCTGCGGTGTTCCAGGTGATATTCACATTTGTTGTTTGTCCTCCAATCAATTCAAGCCCAAGAAGATATTGATAACCGATCAACTCTCCGCCATCGTATGCAGACACGTTGATGTTCTTAGCTGAACGATGTCCTTCCCTGTTGCCGATTCTTACCACGATGGTTACGGTTTCACCCTCTGTGGCATTATTAATATCTTCATAATCATCCGTATCGAACCTAATGTTATCCACTGACAAATCCGGGCCTAGCACTACATTAACTCCTGTCCAGGCGCTGTTGTTGCTCTCGTTGAGTTCATTTATTCCGGTGTCGGGGTCCACCATGGGGTCCACCACTACCCAGATGTGTTTATTGTCTCCAACCTCGTTTTCCTCGGGTGTCCAGGTTATCGAGGCATTGCCTGTGCCGCTGTCAGGCAGTATATAATCCTCTATCACATCATAGCCAATCAACTCGCTGGAATCCAAAACATCATCTTGATTCTTATCATGGTAAAATTCAACATATATCCCTGAGCTGCCTGTGGTACCTACATTCCTGATCATAGCCCTAACCGTGATCCCCTCATTCACACCCACAGTGGGCGGATCCCTTTCCACAGCACCCTTCCAGAAGGTTATGTCAGAGGAACCCAGAGTTAGATCCGGTTTCAATTGTGATAGGAATATCTCCACAGTTTCGACATTTTTTATCTTGTTTTCCACATAGCTCGTGAAGGTAACGTTGTCCGTGCCTGTATAATCAACCCCCTCGTAATTGTATACCGCATCTATCTTATAATTGAGGAAACTTGTCTCAGTGGTGGAGGTTATGATGTCAGTCAGGATTGCGAACAATGCTAGGCCTTCTGAGTCAGTTACACCATACTGATCTGGAACCCTAGGATCGGATATCTGGTAGCTCACAGTGACATCGCTTCCCATTATCGGGCCGCCAGCTCCGTCTTTTACATAAGCCTCAAGCCATTTGTATACATACAATTCCGCGTTTTCGCTGAGCATAACGGACGGTGTATATACGCCGGTGAAGTCGGCTATAGAATTGCCTCCGAAGTACTTGAAAGGCATGGATAGAGATGAGTCTATGGCTTCTAGGTAGACATTTTCTGTAGCCTTTAAATTGCTGCTAACAGTGCTGCCGCCAATGTATATCTCAGCCATGCTGTATGCCAGGATTTCATAAATCGAGGAGTATATCGTTGAATCGGTTATGATCAAGGTTGCATAATCATAGAGGTAAATCCTCAGCATTTTGCCGCTGGTGAAAAGCACGGAACCATCCGCGATCCAGAGCACACCGTTGTTTCGCACGATGATGTTGTATTCGTAGTCTTCCTGTTCAAGCACTTTGAATAGCACATTGGAAAGGTCCAATCTGCCGTAGTCCTCAACAAGGACATAGCCTCTATGATCGAAGGTCAAGGGTTCTGCCCCCGCCTCGGCCCCGATTGGCAGATAATCATTATCGTCCACTATTATGTCATTCAGAGAATAAACCACAATGACCTTTGAGGCCATGTTGTTGAGCTCATCCTCGGTCTCGGGAATTGCTCCCCCTGTGCTAAGGGGCGGATCAACCACGATATATATCTCGTGTGCACCTCCTTTCCCTGTGGTGTTCCAGGAGGTGGAAACTGTGGTCTCAGCCATGGAGCCGAGGGTTATGGACACAACGTCTATCCTACCGTCAGTACTTGGATCACCGTCCCAGAACTCGACATCGAAGAGTCCTGCATCTGTCCCACCTGAGTTGTTTATCACGGCCCAAATCGTGAGGCTATCACCTTCAAATGGAGAAGCGTCGCTGAAGGAAATATCGGCTGAATCAACGTTCAAATCCGCCCGCAAGGTGACCATGATATTCCATGTTGCCTCGTTCCGCTCATTGTCATCCAAGTAATCCTCCATGACACCGCTTACGTTGATGTAGATATCGTAGGTCTGTTCCAGTTGTCCCACGTCTTTAACATCCGCAATCCATACGATGCTCGCAATACCTGAAGCCCCTGCTACTATCGCTGTGTCCACATAATCTGTTCCGAGAAGCCTCGTGCCTCCCACGCCAGGGTCTCCGTCATAGAACTTCACCAAGACTTTTTCCCCTGTCCCAGGCCTTGGGGCTGTTGCCCTGTCCCCGGCCTTGTTCATGATCGTGGCGGTTATGATAACCGCAGTTCCATCCTGGACAGGGGATGCATGCGAAAAGCCAACACCTGTTGGATATAGATCAGCATACTCGTAGACTTCCAAGTTGTAATCTTCCTGATTGTTACCTTCTTCTGATTCTGGGATAAGGAAATTTGAATCCACTATAACAGTTATCGTGTAGTCTCCCTCGGCAACATTGGTCCATGTGAACTGAGCAACCGCGCTGCCACCCGGACCTATCGGTGAAACGATGTCCGTGCCCAGAAGGCCAAGGACGCTATCAGAGAAGCTCACATTGAAACTCTTCGAAGGCCAGCTGGCCCCGATATTTGATACCGTCGCCTTCAATATTATGGTATCTCCTTCTACAGCGGGTAGAGGAATACCGCCCTGGATCGTATGTTGGACGTTGGTTATGACCAGATCAGGTTTTTCAGGCTCGATATAAACGGAATCGTTGTAGGCCATGTTGTTATCTTCATCGTACTCGATTATCTGGTCATTAGCATCCACCCAGACACTGATGTTGTGCCATCCAGGTACCGTTGGTCTCCAAATGTACCAAACAGGCTGGGATTCCCCTGCACCCAGTTCAGCTATCGTCTCAGTGTAAAGGATACCTGTTACATTGTCCTCAAACTGTACCTCTACATTCTCAGCTTTGTTGGTGCCATTGTTGTATATTACCGTGGAAATTTTCACATAATCATTTACAGCCAGGGGTGGAGTCGATGGTGGCTCTGGGCTGATGTCAAGGGGCGGATCAAGTTCGGGCCTAACAGTGGTCATATTGATGGTTTTCTCCTTGTTCATGTCCATCTCTACAGTAACGTTGTAGCCAACATCCGGGTAATAGGTGGTTAGTCCATAAGTGTAGTCAGCCTTAGCTTTGTAACTTCCGATATCCTTTACAACTCCGGCGCTCGTAATGTCCATGCCTCTCAACCAGAAGTACGCCTTCCCATCTTCATCTGTCATTTGGTTGTCGGTATCAGACCATGGCGGAGAGCGAATCCATGTGACATTGGCATCTTCTATTGCCACCCAATTCACATCCACAACATTTATTGTAAGATACCAATTGATGTATACTTCCGCCATCCCTGTGACGGTAATTACAGTGTCATCAGCAGGCTTACCTGCGATGTCCACTCCCCAAAGATGAACCGTGGTACCGCTTCCTAAGTATTGTAGGTTGTTTGTGAATGTGGAATTTACCGCATTTATGAAAACATTGGAATTAGGGATGTTGGCGTAAATATCACCCTCCATCGTGCTTTGCTCGTTTATGTATATCTCCGCATCACCGCTCGCAATGATGTCGATCATGTCATCGACGGTAGAGCCGTTTATGTAGAGCTTTGCATTGTCAAATAGATAGAGGTTCACATGATAACCATCGGAGGTGATAAGTGAGCCATCCTCCACTATCAACGCACCGTTTTCCCTGACAACGATGTTGAACACATCATCAGCTCCCTGGTTTATCACCTTGAATATGGTGTTTTTAAGAATCAGAGTTCCATTTTCCTCCACCAGTGTGAAGCCATCCCTGATGTACGGATCATCAGTGTCCCAGTAGTCATCCAGAAGGAGCGTTCCGTATATCGTATCGTTTACTATCAGATCAGAGGGGACCTCGAAAATGGTGATAGGTGTCGATGCGATATTGTCATCGGTGGCCATGGCATCAGAAGTCTCTGTGACATTGTCTTTAGAATCAACATACACAGATATATCATGATACCCGGGAGGTGTAGCAATGGTCCAGTTCCAGTCTATCCATATGTAATCCATGCTTATTACGATGTCTGTGACTTCTATTGTTTTAAGCAGTGTCCCGGTTCCTACCTCTCCTAGCCAGATTTCCACATAGAATGTATCAGTGACATTTGATTCCCCGTCGTTATGGATGGTGATGTTGACGTTTACCAACGTACCGTTCATCGGGTACGCATCAGACAGCACTATATCCGAAGAATCGATCATTAGGTTCGGCAGAGGAAGCACCGTATACGCCTGAGAGTCTTCATTGTCATCTTCATTGCTCTCGTTTATTTCATCATCCGGGTCCACTATCGCATAGATTGTATGAACTAAAGGCGGATATTCCGTGGCCCACACAACCGAAGCTGTCCTGAAACCTGAAGCAGGGATAGATACCCATTCACCATCCTCAAATACTGCTTCGATGGTGTCTTCACCTATTTTCGTGCTGTTGAGATCGTTAGGATCGCCGTCGTAGAACACAACTCTAACATCCTGTGATATATTGGAACCTCCTGTATTTGAGACGCTGGCTTTTACAGTAACCAATTCTCCGTGATCCTGGGGGCTCGCTGGGGTGAAAAGAAGGGTTGGCACAAGGTTGGGTCTAGTTAAGACGGTTAGGGTATTATAATCATAATTATTTGTATCGTCCTTTTCTATTATGTCATTATTTTTATCTATATCTATCCATACATAGTAGAAACCACTCGGGGGCTGCCAAGCGTAGGTTGTCAGAGTGGAGCTTCCCGCAGGAACAGAAATGCTTCTTGAGCCGATGTAATTCGGTGGGGGATAGGATTGGTCAACACCCCACCAGAAACTGACATTTACATTGCTGGCTCCTGAACCCCCGATGTTATGAACCCAAGCGTTTATTTCGCCTTCTGTACCTTCTACGATCTCTTCTGTAACCTCCCCCTCTTCCGTTTTGAAATATATATCGGTTGAATTGATAAAAAGATCAGGTCTCTCAAGAACGGTAATCTGATACGGTCCCAGGACATTATTATATTCATTGATTTCGGGTATTCGGTTGTCCCTGAATTCATTCCGGAAGTCCCTGTCAACCGCTACATAAATGTAGTGCACGCCATAAGGAGTTGCATTCCAGTTTATCCATGTGTTGTTGTATGTTCCTGCTTCTATGAAAGGTATCGATCTTTCACCTATCGGGGTTGAGTTCTCATCTGTGGGATCTCCGTCCCAGAACTGAACCAATACATCAGTAACATTAATTCCTGACCCAATTACAATCTCATTCCACACATTGACACTTAGGTTGACAAAAATCCCTTCCAATTCTGAAGAATTTGGTGCTGGGGCCCAGACCGGGTAAAGCTCCGGATGCGGTGCTGAGAAGTTGAATTGGGACATCATACGGGTTACGAAGTTGTCCCCTGGGAAGAGCCTTGGGAAGTGATGCTGGAAGAAATGGTAGGCTTCGGTCCAATTCAAAGGTATTTTTGGGTCGGATGTGTTATTGATATAAGAAGCATTGATGTTATATCCATCAGGGAATTGATCTGAGTTGGGCCAACCTGATTCGGTGAGCACATCGGAGGCTAATGGAAATATCACCTTTCCAGATTTTCCTGTGAACCCTACTATAGTATTACCATCCATGGTCAGTGTACAGTCACTAACTCTCTCTATATACTCCCAGGCAGGAATATTGTTATTCAGATTGTTCAGAGAATTTGTAGTGACATTATACTTCCAAATAGATGTAACGTTCACAAAAGCCCCCTCCATTGGCACGCTTGCGTTATCAACAGGATACACTGCCAACCATCTATAAATCGTAACATTCGAAGCTGTATCCAAGACCTCTATGGCTGTACTTCCGTCAATCGGAATTTTATCACCTGTCTCGCTCATATCAATTGTCAGGCCATAGAATTTAACCTTCGAATTGATTATGTTCAGGGCATTATGATCTGCGTTAATGTTTCTTGGAAAATGATCGTCACTATTAGACCACTTATGGGGAGTTGTTTTATTTCTGTAATCCAGATCCCAATATGTATTTATTACGTAAACTGTTGAATCCAATATGGTATGATTGTTGTACATCGTGTAATTGTCACCATAGTTCCAACCGTTAATAAAGTTACCACCATCCTCAGTATCACACCACACTATTCCCTGGTACCATGGGCTCTTTTCAACCCTCGAGTCTGCGAAAACAACCCAGCTGTTATCTACAATCATAACCACAATACCCCAATCGTGTTTGCTGTATGGGGCACTTGGACTGGTTATTGTGGAGTCCACGATGTTGACATAGCTTCTTTCTATATATAATTCACCCTCGTATTCTAGGGAAGAGCCGTCGGTCATATTTAAGCTTGAATAACCTTTGATTGAAAAATTGAAAGGAACCAACCTCTTAAATTTATATTCACTTGCACCTGCCTCACCTGAAGAATTGAACCAACTTACCTCCTCGTAATTATCAAATAACTCTCCCTGGTCTTTAGAAGTTTCAACTGTTATTGTGGTGTTTATGAGATTGACGTGCGAGCCGCTCTCAACTGAGAAATAGAACCTGTGAGTGGTATCGCTCTGAAATACTATTATGCCATTGGAAAGATTGAGCCATCCTCCGTTCTTCACAGTAATGTTCTTATCGAGCGTCCAAGTGCTGTTGTCGAAAAGGGAAAGATCTAAATCAAGTGAGCTATCCGCAGGTATTAATCCGTCTACTATTACATTATAATCGTCACCTGGGATCGTTAGAGCCTCAGCCACGCCTTCATCTTCCACAAGCATCAAACCCAGAAACCCGCCGAAGGTCATGTTCAATACGACTACCATGCTGACGAGTCTCAAAATTTTTCTGTAAGTTTCTCCTCTCATGCTCACACCTCAAGTATTTTAAGAACCATTCCGTGGTATGCGGTTGCCTCCCACATACCTCCATCATAACATATAACTTCTATGTCCATCTGAAATCACTTCATAGTATTAAATATTATGCTCCGACCAATGATAATTCCACAGCTTCATCCAAGAGGATTTTTTCTGCAATTTCTATCCCTACCAGTCCTATCCTCAGACTCATCCAGAGTGCTCAAGAGGTTTTTTTGGAGACATAAACCTTGTGCGGAAACACCACCAGCTGGAACTTACATCTGTCCTTGCCCTCAGATATGCATTCCGTCTCAACACAGTAGAACTTACTCTTCGTAACTACGTTCACTATACCTGCCAAATAACCCCTCGTGAAGTCGCAAACAGGCTCATCAGCTTTGCCAACGGCCTTGGCTTCAGTGGAGCCTTCCTGCTCCACATTCACTTCCTCTTCTGAGATCTCCTCGATTTTAACTATCTCGCCCAGGCCTGTCTGCCCCCAAATCTTGAGCAGCGATTCGCTTATGCCCTTCTTCGCCGAATCCTCAGAAATCGTTCGCTCCACAAATGCCTCGCCACATCTGTAACCGAACCTGAACAACACTCCTGCTGAAAGCTTCTCCCCCAGCAGGTTGCTCAACTCCGAGCGAAGGGATCTTATTGCCTCTCCTGGCAAGTATATGAAAGATTCAAAGCTTTCTTTGCCGCCCTTCTCTTCGTGGCTCTCTTCCCGCATTCTAACCCCTCTATCTAACCTTCACATAGCGAAAATTATCGCATGCCTCGTTTTTAAGGTTTCACTACCTTCTCTCATTCCTCGTAGATAACGGAGCGCTCGTAGCTCTGGATGACCTTATCAAGCACATCGCTTTTTCCCATCTGGGCTTCATTGTACACCTTCTGCATCTCCTTCTGCGCTTCAAGCCAATCCGCTATGGCACCTCTCACCACCTCTGACGGGTTGAATCGATATTTCCTGCAGTATTTGAAGAACTCTGTTGCATTGTCGGCGAAATCTTTGGTAACTGAGATATGGATCTGATCTCCGGTCTTATAACGTTTGTATTTTGTTTGCTTACCCATGGATGAGTCTCCATAAGGCTCTTAACCGAGTGTATGTCGAGCCTCATATTTATCATTATGCGTATAACGTTGTACAATTATGTACATTATTGTAATTTAAAAATTCTATAAAAATTTTAAAGCACCTTTTTCTTCTTGACGACCTTCTTCACCCTTGCAACCGGTTTCCCCGCCTTTTTCGGGGCTTCTTCCGCTTCCCCGCCTCCCGGGACCTCTGCGCCGCAGGCATAGCACATAGTTGCATCCGCGCTTATGATGGTTCCGCAACTTGGACAGGATATCTCCTCTTCGTCGGCCGCTTCGGCTTTTTCCTCGGTTTTTTCAGCTTCAGCAGCCTCCGCTTCGCCCAACTCTGTGCCACAGGCATAACACATGGTGGCATCGGCACTTATAACGGTCCCGCAGCTTGGACATGCTTTTTCTCCTTCAGCCGTCTCAGCTTTCTCTTCACCCTCTGCCGGGGTTTCTTCCACTACCTCCTCAGCAACCTCCTCTCCCGCCGGGGTCTCTTCCGCCGCCTCTCCCGCCTCCTCCGCGACCTTCCCTCCTCCGGCGGTGGTTTCAGCTGGTGATTCGTCTATCTTTATGCTGCTCAAATCCATCGCACCGCTTTTTATGCTCTCGATCAGTTCGTTTTCCTTTGCCATGATCCTCTTTTCGATGGCCAAAAGTTCATCTCTTTTCTTGTTGAGCTCCTTTTCCAGTTCAACGATCTTTTTATCCCTTTCGATCAACCCTTCCCGGGCTTTGATGGCGTTCTCAAGTTCCGTTTTGAGCTCCTCTTCACGGGTTTTCAGGGACGACTCCAGCCCAGTGAGCGCCTCACGTTTGCTGGTTATGCTTTCCTCATCAGTCCTTATGCGCGCTTCCTTTTCCGTTAATGTACCCTCCCTCGATGCAAATGCCTTTGCCTTTACATTAAGCTCGGCTTCTTTGATCTTAATGCTCTCCAGGTTCTTCTTAATGCTGTTCTCCTTTTGAATAAAACCGTCCTCCTTGTCCTTGAGGGAGCCTTCCCTTTCTTCCAGGCTTTTGGATTTCTCTTCCATTTTCGCTTTCTCGCCCTTTATCCTCTGTTCCTCCTCTTTCATCTTCTGGCTCATCTTCTGCATCATGTCCCACATCGATTCGCCTTCTTCCGCCATCTTAACGACCTCCAGACTTCAAAGTTAGAAGTGATTTCTCTCTCGATTTTCCGGTTCAATTGAGCATTTTCAACCCATATGGCATTTCATTTTTAATAAACTTTGTTATATATCTCAGCAAATTGAAGGCATAATGTATATCTATATTAATTTTACCAATTACATATTTGCCACTGAGACTTTTCGAGCCAGTGTTAAATCCCTGACATATAGAACTATTGAAACTATGTACGACACGGCCAAAATTGGGAAAGGCCTGGCAACTTAAATATCCCTCCTCTTACATAATTTCTGGCAGTGATGAAATGGCACAATATAGAGTGAAAAACGGAACGATATCCAATGATGGAATGGGGTACGAACCTGGCGACATTATCGAGGACACGACTG
>CBDUXN010000091.1:0-13242 GCA_965371185.1 uncultured Thermoplasmata archaeon | reverse complement strand
TTATAATTATGGACATAGTTATCAAAATATTAACAAAAAATCTTAAGTATCTACATCTCGATAACTTGACAGATTAAGGGGTGAGTTTACATGGGATTATTGGACAAGACGAAGGAACTCGGTAAGAAAACAGTTGATGTGGGTGTGAAGGTTGGTAAAAAAGGTGTAGATGTGGGAAAGAAAGGTGTTGGCAAGACAAAGGAGGCCATCAGGAGCAAGACATGTTCCGAGTGCAAGCATTACGAGCCCATCGACGACAGCAAAGGCAACTGCCCTATTGCAGAGGAGCGCCTGAATTCCGCGAACGTGAACGTATGTCCTCAGCGGGCCTTCGAGCCTAGATAGTTATCAAAATCTTATTTTCTTTCTAAAGAATTACCTTTCCCGTTTTTTCTTCTTCAACTCTGGGTTTATGGGTTTAAATCCGAAAACATTATTAGGTTGTGTCAGTATTTGCGATTTTAGAAATAAGCCTTAAAATGGCGAATTAGTGTCAAGGAGAGATATATGACCGAGATGCTTGAGGATTTGGAGGAGCAGAGAAGCAAATTGAACAAAAAGGCTGAGCAGCACAGGAGGAAGAGGGATAGATTAAATGTTACCGCTCGGAGATGGGCTGATAAGAGGGACAAACTGAACGGCATGGCGAGGGAGAGCATAGATAAGGCCAACACCCACAGAAAGGAAAGGGACAGGCTGAACGAGAGGGTGAGGAAAGCCAAGGAGGAGAGGGAGAAGTTGAACAAGTCAGCATCAGAAGCCCAAGCAAAGCTCGGCGGTCTGAAAAAGAAGCATCTCCCAAAGGATGGGGAGACTCTAGATAAACTGAAAAGAGAGGTCAGGAGTCTCGAGTTCAAGCAGATGACGTCTGTGCTGTCCGTGGATAAAGAGAGGGAACTTCTGGAGCTTCTGGGGGACATACATGCCAAGATAATGGAAAGAGAGAAGCTGCTGGAGGGTAATGAAGAGTTCCAAAAGGTCTTAAAGGAGAGAAGCGAGGCGAAGCAGAAGGCTGAAAAAGCCCATAAGATGGTGGGCGAATATGCAGATAAGGCCCAGGTCGGGCATGATGCCATGTGTAAATTCTACGATGAGGGTGACGGGTTTAGGAAGGAGGCTGACAAGGCCCAGCAGGAGTTCATAAAGGCCAAATTGGCAGCTGATGAAGCGCACAACAGTCATGTTGAGATGGTGAAGCAGGTTCATGATTTCGACAAGATCATCGCGGGCTTGAGGCAGAAGAAGGCGATGGCAAGGAAAGAACTGGCGGAGACCACAGCCAAGATGGAAGCTGAGGTCATTTATGACCGCTTTAAAGCTGGAGAAAAGCTCAGTACAGAGGATTTGATGTGCCTTCAGAAGGCAGGTTATTTATAAACTTTCGGGCTTTTTATATAAATAGCTTTCGGCAAAGATATAAGTATCCAGAATATAATTTAAGTAGGGGATTTTGGGCTAGTTGTTAGAGTGCATCCCATCCCTTCTGACAAGGCTAGCCCCCCCTTCCTATTTTATTGAATCCAACAAGAAGTGGTCGTGTCCCTCCACTGGTGATAAGCACTCTG
The DNA here is from genome assembly GCA_965371185.1 of uncultured Thermoplasmata archaeon. Taxonomy (GTDB): domain Archaea; phylum Thermoplasmatota; class Thermoplasmata. The sequence goes on along the minus strand of CBDUXN010000091.1, from coordinate 11,677 downwards.
TTTTGAGCGTTTGAAGCCCTATCAGTTATAAGGAATCACCTATCGAGGGGCACTATCGAAGCATGGAGCACTTTGTCCTTCGGTTAAGTTCCCAACCGCTACCCTCTTAAGCCTCAGGACGCTGTTCTCCCTTCCTCCCGCCCATAACCTTCTCCATGTTCTCCGCCACCTTGCCTCCACCCGCCCCAATTGAATACCAGTAATTATGAGGATTTTTAGGTTGATGACCCCGAAGTAGTTTCACAGTTGAGTAACCCATTATCCTTAAATCCTATAAATACTATTAACGCGGGATGCATCCGAGTAGGGAGCTCTGCTGCACAAAAAGCGGCAAATTAAGGGGGAAGAGAATAGTATTATGCGTAACGGGCAGCATCGCTGCTGTTGAGACTGTTAAGCTCGCAAGGGGGCTGATTAGGCACGGTGCTGAGATATTCCCTGTGATGAGCCCTGCCGCGCAGAAGATAATTCATCCAAATGCCTTGGAATTCGCAACTGGCAGGGCCCCGGTAACAGATATTGACGGGAAAGTACAGCATGTGGATCTCTGCGGGGATGTGCAGGACAAGGTGGATTTGCTTCTAATAGCCCCCTCCACAGCCAACACCATATCGAAAATAGCATGCGGCATTGATGATACCTCTGTTACAACTTTTGCCACCACGGCCATAGGCTCCAAGATACCTGTCATTATAGTGCCTGCGATGCACATCTCAATGTACAATCATCCCATAGTTCTGGAGAATATCGAAAAATTGAGGAAGATTGGGGTCACGATTATCGAACCAAGGATCGAGGAGCACAAGGCCAAGATGCCTGAAATCGAAGAAGTGGTTGCCAATGTGATAAGAATAATAGGCAAGAGGGATTTGGAAGGGAAAAAATTGCTCGTGATCGCAGGCTCTACTGCCGAGGCAATTGACGATATCAGGGTCATAACAAACAGAAGCACTGGGAGGACAGGTGTTGAACTGGCCTTGAACGCCTTTGAAAGGGGGGCTGAAGTGGAGCTGTGGATGGGAAGATGCCTGGTTCAACTGTTAGGGTTCATTTCCACAAAGCGTTTCGAATCCACCAATGAACTGCTTGAAATGATCATTGGGATAGATCACGAGATAGTGTTGATGCCTGCAGCGGTTTCAGATTACACAGTTGACAAGCAGGAGGGCAAGATTCCCTCTGGTGATGACTCCTTATCTCTGAAATTGAGACAGAATCCCAAGATAATCGCAAAAATAAGGAAAAAATCGGAGTGCTTTTTGGTTGGATTCAAAGCTGAGCACAACATCTCCGAAGAAGAGCTGATTTCCAGGGCTAAAACGCGGATGGATGAATTGAGCTTGGATTTGATAGTGGCAAACGATATCTCTGAGGTAACCCTAGATGAAAATCATGTTCTCCTTATAGGCAAGGATGAGGAGGTGGAGGAAATATCCAGTAAAAAGGGGGATATAGCCCAGAGAATCTTGGATAGGGTTGTGAGCCTTTGTTAAGGGCTTGTGCCTTTGCCCCAGGTCATGTCACAGGTTTTTTCGAGATTCACGACGAGGCTGAGGATGTTAGCAGGAGAGGTTCAAGAGGCGTGGGCGTATGCCTCTCCAAAGGGGTTTTTACAGAGGTGGAGGTTGAGGACTCCGGAGAGCAGTGTATCGAGGTATATTTGAATGAACAAAAGGCAGACGCTCCTGTTACAAGGCGTGTTGTTGAGAGAATCATCGGTGATATGCCTCTTAGGGTAAAGGTTTCGAGTAATCTGGAACTACCCCAGGGCCAAGGCTTTGGAATGAGCGGGGCTGGCGGGTTGAGCACGGCATTGGCTATGGTGAAGGCACTAAATTTAGAAATATCAATGAACGAAGTGGTATGCATTGCGCATGAGACCGAGATTTCATTCAGTACCGGCTTGGGAGATGTGATGCCGCAGTCCATAGGAGGGGTTGTGATCAGGAGCAGGGAGGGCTGTTTCTCCCATGGCAAACTGGAAAAAATTGATGCTGAGGACGTTGGGATCGTGCTCTGTGTGATTGGAGAGGAGCTCCCAACCAAGGAAATAATAACAGATGCAGACCATAAGGGGAGGATAAATGAGCATGGAAGCAAATGCCTGCAGGCACTGCTCGAGAATCCTGAATTGGAAAATATGATGCGCCTGTCCTACGAATTCTCGACGAAGACTGGATTGATTTATAGTGCGGTTGAAGAAGCTATATCATCTGCAAATGAATTTGGTATGGCCAGCATGTCCATGCTGGGTAACTCCGTGTTTGCTATTGGGAAGGGGGAGCAATTGGCAGATGTTCTAGAAAAATTCGGAAAGACATGTATCTGCGAGATAGACAGAAAAGGCATGAGAATCGTTGAAGGGGGGTTAGGATGTCGGATATAAAATCATGGAAATTTCCCGGTGTTTTTACTGACGGGAAAAGATTTTTCACAAAGAACCTTGCTCCAACGCATCAGGTTTATGGTGAGGAACTATTTATATGGAAGGGGGAGGAGTACAGGGTCTGGAACCCAAGGAGGAGCAAGGCCTGTGCGATGTTGCGAAAGGGCTGCAGATACTTCCCGGTACAAGAGAAATCTCAAATTCTTTATCTGGGTGCTGCCAACGGCACCACTGCAAGCCACATCTCAGACCTCGCGGTAAAAGGCATGCTTTACTGCGTGGAGTTCTCAAAGAAGACATTTCGGGATCTTACTGCCGTGTGCGAAATGAGGAAGAACATGGTGCCAATACTTGCAAATGCCAACAAACCTGAGATGTATAGGAGTATAGTGAGCAAGGTGGATATCGTCTACCAGGACGTTTCCCAGAGGGATCAGACCGGGATATTCCTCAAGAACCTCGAGAATTTCCTCAAACCAAAGGGATTCGGAATCCTGATGGTCAAGGCCAGAAGCATAGATGTAACAGCCAGGCCCAAGGATATTTTTAAAAGGACTGAGGGCGAATTGAGAGAGCATGGGTTGAAGGTTCTGGAAAGCCTCATTTTGAAACCCTATGAGAAGGATCACGCTGCCATTGTGGTAAGACGATAATTTCGTGGTAAATGTTAATATACCCAAAGATATTCTATCAGCGATGACAACTACGCGGAGAAGGAGCGTAAAAAAGGCGGGAATGAGGTTCTTTGCCGTTATTTTGGTAATTATCGTGATGTCAAGCATATTCGGCCAGACCGCTTTGGCTGAAAATTCTCCTCCAATCCTTACCAAGGGCACGGTAACGCCCAGGAAAAGCTACCCCAATATCGACTACCTGTTCACGGTCACATATACGGACGCAGACAACGACACGCCTTCAAGTGTAACGGTCTTCATAGATGGCGTGGAATACGAGATGAAAGCGGTTGATCCCACTGACAATAACTACACGGACGGCAGGGGCTATTCCTTCAAGAAGATCATGTCTGAGGGTTCATACTCTATTTATTACAGCGCCGATGACGGCAGCAATAATGCCGTAACCTCAGATCCCTTCACGTTGAGCGTTACATGGGATGTTGGACACTACGACATCATACATTTCATCGAAGAGGAGATTTTCCCTGGAATAGTGCTGGTGCTGTCCTTTCTTTTTACCGTGGTTCTATTGTTGTGCATAATTTCTCTTTTTATGGTCCTCCAACTGAGGAAGATCGCGAAGGGGTTGGAGAAAGCGGAGGGGAAGGAAGAGAAGGGAGAACCTCCAAATATGGGCATTCAAGAAGAACCCCGAACTCAGTAATCATTTAATAGTTTCAAGGCTTTTTCACGCCCAGATTGTTCGGAGTGGGGGCATTGTCAGAAGAAACACAACTTGATGACGAGGTCAAAGAAGAAGAGCACGGTGCGGCTGTGGATCAGGCAGATAAAGGGGATGTAAGGGAGGTTGAGGTGAAAGAGGACGAGGAAGAGGAGGGCCAGGAAACCAAACCTGAGAAGAGGAGGTCAATCGTAATTATCGCCCATTTCTTCATTCCATTGATAATAGCGCTGCTCGTAATAGCCTGCCTATTTCTCCTCCTACCGCAAAACGCATTTTATACCCTCGGCTTCTGGATGCTGGTTTATTTCTTTCCTCCATTCGGCAAAGAATCTGTGATACCGCTGGCGATTGCAGGTGACAGGCTTGAAGGGGCCGTGCCCTTCGAGTATCCTGAGATGTTCGTTCCCATAGATCCTTGGCTCATCGCATCAGCCATTGCGTTCTTGGACATAATCGTCGGGCTGTTCCTGATCTGGAACTTCGACCTCATCAAGAAGGTTCCCATTTTGGGCAGGTGGATAAAAAGGATGGAGAGCAAGGGCGGCACGGTTTTGGAGGAGAACAGGTACATTGAAGCATTGTCCTTTTTGGGTATAATTTTCTTCGTGATGTTTCCGTTTCAAGGGAGTGGAGGCGTAGGGGCCTCAATTGTGGGCAGGGTCATAGGCATGAACAGGTACAAGGTATGGGTCGCTATCATAATCGGAGCTTTGATGGGCTGCTTCCTCATAGCCTATGCAGCCGAAACATTCTTTGCTGTCTTCATGGAAAACCCTATATTGGGCCTTCTGATACTGATAATAATCGTGGTGCTCGTGGCAGTGCTCCTTCTGAGTAGGCGCAGGAAGAGGGCAAAGAATAAAAAACCCCAGGAAAAGAATTCAAAGGAGGGATAAAGTATGGACCTGAAAAATAAGAAAATATTGATAACTGGCGGCGCAGGATTCATAGGCAGCCATCTGGTTGACAGGCTCGTCAGCCTTGGAAATGAGGTTGTTGTGGTGGACAACCTTTCCAGCGGGAAGATGGAATTCCTGGAGGAGGACAAGGATAAGATTCAGGTAGAAAAAATCGATTTGCTTGAACTGGATGCCCTCCTGCCTATCATGGAGGGATGCGACATTGTTTTCCATCTCGCTGCAAATCCGCAGGTGAAGATCAGTGATGATGAGACTAGGATACACATAGAGCAGAACATAATGCTCACCCACAACATCCTCGAGGCCATGCGGAAAAAAGGTGTGGGGGAAATGGGATTTGCATCCACATCCACTGTTTACGGAGAAACCACTCATATCCCAACACCGGAGGATCACGGCCCTCTCATACCCATATCCCTCTACGGTGCCTCGAAACTCGCTTGCGAAGCCTTGATTTCAGCCTACTGCTTTTCATTCGGCATGAGGTCGATAATTTACAGGTTTGCCAACGTCATAGGTCCTAGAAGCACCCACGGCGTGATATTCGATTTCGTGAACAAGCTCAAGGCCAGCCCAAACACCTTGGAGATACTCGGAAGGGAGCCTGGTACAAAAAAGTCCTACGTTCACATCTCAGACTGCGTCGAGGGCATGGTGCATGCCTACGAGAATTCCGCAGAAAAGGTTGGTATTTACAATGTAGGCTCAGAGGACGCCATCGACGTGAGAACCCTTGCCGATGTGGTTTGTAGGGCCATGGATTTGGAGGATGTAAAATACGATTGGACAGGCGGTGTTGATGATGGAAGGGGGTGGAAGGGGGATATCAAGACTATGCTTTTAGATGTTGAAAAAATGAAGGCCTTGGGGTGGAGTCCGAAATACGGAAGTGAGGAGGCTGTCAGGCTTACAGCTGAATCCTTAGTCAAAGGTTAAATAGCTGGATTTACAATATAATCCACAAAGCACTGAAAAATGAACTAAAATAATAGGGCGCGTGAGGTTTTATGGTTCGCATGCCAAGATCATATTCGGGAAACCCTTCGAGTCGAGACAACAATTCATTATGGATCCTCCTGCTAGTAGGCTTTATGATCATTTTAGGCAGCGTGCAGATGTTCGATATGGATTCAGTTCAAATTCAGGATGAAGATGGATTAAACATGGACAATGACCTTTCTCTGGAAGACAAGAACGTGCAACCCCCTCTGCAAGGAGCAAGAACATCGACACGCTCAGAGCCGGATTACACCGACCTGATAAGCTATGACGATGTATTAGTCGTAAGAAATAATAACTCTGCAATATCTATGCAGATAGCAGACTACTTTCAGACCGCAAGGAACATTCCCGACATAAACATTTGCAACATAAGCACCTCTACCACCGAGACAGTGAATCGCGACACCTTCGAGAACGAGATCAGAACACCGGTAGAGGACCACCTAATCAACAATGGGCTCTTAGGTGTCGTGGATTACATCGTTACTACAAAAGGTGTACCGCTGAGGGTTTCACAGGATTCTCATACATGGGATAGGGCCTCCGTGGATTCTGAGTTGGCACTAATTATCGGTCCCTACTCTACACAAATTGGTAACCCGTACTGGGTCAACAATCCTTACTTCGACCCAGACGAGTACGAGGATTTTTCCTCCCAAAAATACGGTTTTTTTCTGGTTACGAGGTTTACAGGCTACGATTTCGACGATATCAAACTCATGATCGATAAACCCGAGATAAGCATAGGCAGGCAGGGAACTTTCGTGCTGGATGTTGATCCAGGTAGGGATGGCGGCAGCTATCAAGTGGGCAACGATTGGATGCGAAATGCAAACGCAACCCTAACAGCGAACGGATTCGATGTTATTCTCGATGAAACGAACACATTTCTAACGAACCAGGCAAACGTCTCGGGGTATACAAGCTGGGGCAGCAACGACGGCCATTACCCCACCAACTCCCTTCTCAACACAGGCTTTGAGAGCGATTCCAACGGCGACGATGTGCCTGACAATTGGTATTTCTTCAACGATACAGGCGTCGGCAACTGCAGCAGGAACGACACATACAATAGATCTGGGGACTGGTCTGTAAGAATATCAAGGACCGCAACCAATGAAAACGCCTCATATGTCGCCCAAAACTATACCGTCAAGCCAAATACAAGGTACTATGCCACTGGCTACGCGAATCTTTCTGGTGTTTCATCAGAGATGGGCGTTCACTTACAGATTACAGCCTATGATTCAGGGGGAAAGGTCGTCCAGTATTACAACGGCAGCACACGCACCGGAACAACGAGCTCATGGGTATCCCTATCCCAGGTGCATTACGAGCCTATACAAGGAATAACCAACATTTCCGTAGGCGTAGCACTTTCAAAATCCAGCGGCACGGTATATGTGGACGATTTTAGGTTCTATGAGATAATGCCGCACAATGACTGGATTCCCGGCTCCTTGGCAGAAACATACGTTTCCACAGGGGGCAGGAGCTTCAATTACGGCACAGCATACGGCCAGTCTCTTGTCGCAGACATTATCAGAGACGGTGTCACAGGCGTCAAAGGTTATGTTTACGAGCCGTTTCTTGATGCATGCGCTCATCCTGACATTTTATTCGATGCATACACGCAGGGTTTTTCTCTGGCTGAAAGCTACTATATGGCCTCAGCATTTTTAGGATGGATGGATTGCGTGGTCGGCGATCCAAAGCTTTCGCCCTACGATCTGAACATAGTGCCTGATCTGGCCATTACATCCCAGAACATCTCGCTTTCAAACTGGGCACCCCAAGTGGATGAGGTTGTGAACATATCAGCCAAGGTTGTGAACCTCGGTCCATCCTCCACAACCGATGTGGAGGTTAGATTCTATGTTGGAGAGCCTGGGACAGGAGTTTACCTAGGCAACAGGACCTTGGACGTTCAGGGCTCAGGTTACAATGAGACATGGCTTTCATGGGACACGACAGGCTATCTGGGCAACTACAATATCACCGTAGTGGTTGATGCAGCGGATAGGTACTATGAAGCCAACGAATCCAACAACATCGCCAACAGGAGCACCGTGGTGCATACAGGCTATCCAGAAGCCGATGCCGGGCCAGATGATATCGTGAACGAGGACTCATTGCATGATTTTAACGGCTCTGGCTCGACCAGCAATTCGAGTATAGTGAATTATTCCTGGGATTTTGGGGATGGAGATTTCGGTTACGGGATGAACCCCAATCACACCTACCTATTCGAAGGCATCTACGAGGTTATTCTAAATGTGACCAATTCATTCGGCGTATGGGATAACGACACTTTGAACATCACGGTGAACAACGTCATACCAATCGCTTCAGCTGGGGAGGACAAATCGGGAATAGAAGGCGAAGTACTGAATTTCAACGCCTCAGGTTCAACTGACACACCCTCCGACTTGCCTACCTTAAATTATACCTGGCATTTTGGGGATGGAAACATCGGATATGGATTGAATATCACATACGCGTACCAGGATAACGGCACCTACACCGTCACCTTGGAGGTAAGGGACGACGATTCGGCAGTTGATTCTGATTCGATAAACGTAAATTTGATCAACTCCGCACCTGATTTGGAGCCAGTTCCTCCCCAGGTGGCATGGGAAGATTCACTATACACACTCGATATCAATGCCAGCGATGTTCCCAGCGACACCATTACCTACTCAGACAATTCCTCCCTGTTCGATATCAACCCCGCAACGGGTATGATATCCTTCACGCCGCAGAACGAGGATGTCGGGGTTTACATCATAAACATAACGGCCGGTGACGAGGATGGTGGTTCAAGCTTCATCGAATTCCAGATGACGGTGGAGAACACCAACGACGCCCCTCACATCGTGTCCGAACCGATAACTGAGGCGGTGGAGGAGGTGACCTATCAGTACGATGTTGTTGTGGAGGATGACGATCTATCGGTTTCACCTTCTGAGGTTATTACCTATTACCTTGATTCTTCTCCTGAAGGCATGGCCATCGACTCCTCTGGAAGGGTAACCTGGTTGCCCTATAATTTCCATGCCTTTCAGATGTTCGAAGTCATAGTCAACGTCTCGGACGGGGAGGAGTACGATTTACAGATATTCAACGTGACTGTTGCCAATGTAAATGATGACCCGTTCATCGAATCCACACCCATCACCTCAGCAGTGGAGGATCAATACTATTCTTATGATGTGAACGCCAGCGATATTGACTTAGGGGATGTGTTGTCCTTCACACTTGACTTGGCACCACTAGGTATGAGCATAGATGATGTTACAGGCGAGATATCATGGCTGCCTACAAATGATTTCGTGGGGGGCAATGAGGTAATAGTGAACGTCTCAGATACTGTCGGTGCATTCGACATCCAAGAATTCACGATCATCGTTATAAACGTAAATGACGCCCCTCTTCTGGAGCCCATCGGCGAATTGACTGCCATTGAAGACCAGGTCTTCTATTACCAGGTCAATGCCACGGATGTTGATTCAAACGATATGCTGAGGTTCTATGACGATTCTGAACTGTTCGAAATAGACATCAACACCGGTACAATATCCTTCATACCCTCAAACGATGATGTGGGAATATATTCGCTGAGAATCACCGTAGAGGATTCCGAAGGCGCTTCAGATGATGAGATCATAGTCTTCACCGTTTTGAATGTCAATGACCCACCTAAGCTGGATTATATTGGCGACTGGCAGCTTAAGGAGGACGTGCCCTTCACCCTTACAATTTCAGCTTCTGACATTGATGCGGACGATTCCCTCGCTTTTCTGGATAATACGACATTGTTCGACATCGATCCATCAACAGGCGAGATATCCTTTACACCAACGAATGAGGATGTCGGTGTGTATGTGGTAAATATCACTGTAATGGACGAGAATGGAGGCATGGCATACCAGGCTGTCACATTCGTTATCGAAAATGTGAACGATCCACCAAGCATAGAGCCGATAGGCAACCTGAGCGTGGATGGCGACATCAAACTCGAGGTAGGAGAATCCTTTACATGCAAAATCAATGCCAGTGATGTTGATGATGACGATACACTTACATTCAGCGATGATACAGATCTATTTGACATCGACCCTGTCACCGGGGAGATTTCGTACACACCCAGTGCCAAGGATGTGGGGACGCACCATGTGAACATCACAGTTGAAGACGGTGAGGGAAAAATCGCCTACATCACCTTAGAGATCGAGGTTGCAGGGAAGGAGGAGGAAGAAGAAGGGGATGATAATCTCTTGGCTTTACTATTAATTGTGGTGATAATAGCTGTGGTTCTTGTGGTTTTTCTGATCCTGGGAGTGTTCAGGAAGAAAGGGAAGGGTGATATTGTGGACGAGAACGAAATGGTCACGTTCGATGCAGTAGAAGAAACCATTGAATTTGAAGCGGTCGAAGGGCCTGGGGAAGCAGCTGAAGAACAACAACCACCGGAGTAACACCCCCTTTCCACCCATTTCTTAACTCTGCCCACTGAAAAAACATTGAATATCAGGGTCAACCCAAAATATCCAGAATATGTATCTCTGCGGTGTCTTTGAAATTGAACCCATATATCAAGGGATATTCGGATATCAATGCAGGCTCAGCATCTGCAGGCAGGCCTCCTAAATAAATCGAGCCTGGCGGGTCTGCCGCAAGCCAATGGCCTGTGTCGTCTTTAAAGACCACGAAATTCGGCTCGGTGCCGTAGTAAATCTCGATGCCTTCCAGAATTTCGTTCTTTTCTGATTCGTTACCGATATACAGTGCTGAGAAGGCATGGGTTTCTGTGAGATACACCTTTGTTGTGCCTCCAAGAGCTCCCACCATAGAGGATAATAGTATGGCGTAGTCCTCGCAGTCTCCCCCCCCTCTATCCAAGGTATCACCTGCACAGGACCAATCATCACTCCCCTCTGGATCTTTAATATAAGTGAGATCGTTCACCATGTAATCGTATACGGCCAGGACCTGGTAGATGTTGTAATCTCCTTCGTACCGGGCTGTTATGGTGGAAACGATGGTTTGAACCTGGGGGTCCTCAAAATCCACATTCTTTTTCAGTTTATCAAAATAGGTTTTGTAGTTATGAACGGTTTTGATCTCGTTGGCTTCCTCCAAGGATTTCACACTTAGAGTGAATTCATTACCGTGGGTCGTGCCGTTATCGTACCAGCTGTCTATGTTGAACTGTTCAAGGAGATCGTTGTCCCTGACAAGAAGCGATATTATCAGGTGATAGCTGTAATTTCCCGGGGTGTTCGGGGCGTCGAAGCACACCAGGCCTAAAGTTTTCTCCTCACCCACAGGAACCATGACATTTCCTTCCTCGTATATCCAGGATGAAGGCGTAGTCCAGTTAACAACGATGCCGTATCTGTACACGAAAATGTCGTTCTCGCCGACATTCTCACAGCTCAAGCTTACAAAGCCCCCCCAATATGCATAGATATCTCCCATGGCCCAATTCAAATTGTAGCGGAAACCAGGAGGGAGCTGTGATAAGTTTTCTGCAGGTTTTTCCACAACGGGATGGGGCGGATATGAGGGCACTTGGGGTGCCACCAGATCGGCCTCATCAAACCCTTTTCTGTAATTCTCCTCTTCATCCGAAAACAATGTGCAACCTGAAAGGATTTGAATCGAGAACAATATCGATAACAGCATTACGAAGATTTTTAGCCTCATGTACTCTTCGAAGGGAGAATATGCCCGTTTTGTTAGATAAAAGTTTTCATGAGAATATCACCGTTTAGATGGGATAAGGCGCCCTGGATTCATATCTCTCTCTAAAGTTGCGTGTAGATAACTTAAGCAAAAAATATATAAAAACCTTCAGTTATACTATATAACGAGAGGAGTAGCGTATTAAGACCATTCGGTATTTGGCACGCGTACTTAGAAAGCTGTGCTCCGAAATTACAAATATTTGATGGCAGCGCGTCAGGAAGCATAACCTGTGAACAAAAATGCAGGGGAATTGCCT
>CBDUXN010000090.1:0-13416 GCA_965371185.1 uncultured Thermoplasmata archaeon | reverse complement strand
CACGGAGGGAGGGGCGGTGAGCTCGAAACTCCGAGGTTATGCGGGCAAGCTCCTTCGTGTTGATCTTTCAAAGGAGAAGATTAAAAAACAGGAGCTCTCAAGGGAGGTTTGCAGAAAGTACATAGGGGGCAGGGGGAGGGACGCGAAGGTCCTGTTCGATGAATTGTCCCCTAACGCTAACGCGCTTGGAAAGGATAACATACTATGCATATCCACAGGCCCGATCACAGGCTTGCTCGGCATTACAACAGGCAGAGTCAATGTGGCTGCGAGATCACCCCTCACAGACATCTACGGCAATTCCAATGCAGGAACGAATTTCGGGCCCGAATTGAAATATGCAGGTTATGATGGTATTATAGTAACTGGACGCGCCTCAAAACCACTTTATCTGAATATCGAAGACGATGTTGTTGAATTGAAGGATGCCGGCGGATTATGGGGTGAAGGCGTTTTCGAGACGACGCTGACACTGCAGGAAAAGCATAACGGGTACGAAACCAGAGTGGCGGCCATTGGCCCCGCTGCTGAAAGGGGCGCGCTGTTCGGCAGCGTGATATTCGATCTCTGGGACGCGGCAGGCAGGACAGGCATGGGCACGGTCATGGCGTCCAAGAATCTGAAGGCAAGAGCTGTCAGTGGAAGCGGTGCATTGGAAGTTGCGGACCCAAAAAGATACACAGATATCATCGAGGATGGTTGGCGGGGTCTGGTAAACGATCCAGGCTTCAAGATGGGAGAGCATCAGGCTCTCGGCACCATGGTCTGCGTTGGATGGGGTAATGCCCAAGGTTGGCTTCCCACAAGGAACTTCAGGGAGAGCGTTTTCGAAGGCGCTGAGAACATCAGCGGGGAGGAGTTCAGGGATAAATATTCGATAAAGATGAGCCCATTGCCTGGGGGCAGGGCGTGCATGTCCTGCCCAAATAGGTGCAAGAGATTCGGTCGGATCGACTCGGGCAAGTACGCAGGCACTAGAGGCAACATCGAATTTGAGGGCGTGGCAGCCTTTGGCTCGAAGTGCGGTGTTGATGACTTGGAGGCTGTGTTTCATGCGTTCATGATCGCCAACGACTACGGCATGGACTGCGTTTCCTGCGGCAACATGATCGCCACTTTCATGGATCTGAACGAAGATGGGATAATAAATGCAAAAAAAAGCGACGGCCTCGATCTGAAATTTGGGAACGCTGAGGCCATGGTAGAGATGGTGCACAGAATAGCAAACCAGGAGGGAAGGCTGGGTAAGTTGGGAGCGCTTGGCTCTGGCAAGGCAACAAAAAAGATCGGGAAAGGTGCTGAGGGATACACGAGCTGCATAAAAGGAATGGACACCATAGCAACAGATCCCAGGGCAGCGAAGGGCTTTGGCTTTACCTTCGCGGTATCGAGCAGAGGTTCGGATCATCTCAGGGCGCATCCAGTCTTTGAAATGATCAGACTGGAAAAGGCCATTGGAAAGGAGCTGTTCGGCTCTGAGGAGGCATGCACGTTGAGAGGGTATGGCGGAAAGGCCGAGATGGTGTTCTATCATGAGAACCTCTCTGCTGTCACTGATTCAATGGGCACATGCAGGTTCATGCATGCCTCGTACTATGCCCAGTACCCGATACCTGAGCTCAGGGCGAAATACAGCAAACGCAGGGGTAAAAAAGAGGTGCACTCGATCAAGTACCATGATTGGCTTTCTGCTGCCACCGGTATGGATATCAGCTACGAGGAATTGCTCCGCATAGGCGACAGGATCGTCAACCTTGAAAGGGCGATAAACACGCGCTTTGGGATCAGGAGAAAGGACGACACCCTGCCTAAGAGGTTCATGGAAAAGCCATTGCCTTCCGGTCCTGCAAAGGGCGAGAAATTTCCAAAGAAGCAGCTGGATCGAATGATCGATCAGTATTATGAGCTGAGAGGCTGGGACAAGACCACAGGGCTTCATTTAAGAAAGAGACTGGAAGAATTGGACATGAAGGGTGTGCTGAAGGACTTGGATAAACGAAAACTTGTTATCACTTCAAGGAAAGAAAGGAAGACCATGAAGGGTAAGATGGGAAAGAAGGGAAGAAAGGGTAAGAGCAGAGTGAAAAGGTGATATCAAATGCCTGCCTGTAAGATATGTAAACATAGGATCGATTTATCGATTACAGGCGTGAGAGCCCATAAATGCAGGGAATGTAATAGGATGGTGTGCAGGAATCATTTTGATTTTGGTAAAGGCATTTGTTATGATTGTGCCGGCCTGCCCATCGCTCGCGGTGGTACAGCTTTTTCATTCATAAGAAAACCCTCACAAGCACCAAATAGCTCCAAGAAAGGGTGATGCCATGCCTCAGGTTAAGGTGAAGTATCTCATGGTATTTTCCCAGGTCACTGGTAAAAAGGAAGAGAAGGTGGCCATCGATGAAGGAGCCGCCATAAAAGATCTTTTGAAGTCGCTTTACAACCGCTACGGGAGGAAATTCAAGAAGCTGATTGAAACTGACCTTGAAAACAGAAGCGTCTTATTCGTCGTAAACGGCGAGGAAAAGGATGCATCCACAACGCTGAAGGACGGTGATGAGGTGCTGATATCCTATCCAGTGGGCGGTGGATGATTCTTAGAGCATGAAAAATGTTGCGTATTGTTACTTGTAAAAATAGGAAAATATCCCTATTCTTCGCACGCATGTTCTTTAATAAATACAATAAGTTTATAATGCAAAAATGTCTTTCGAGTTAATAAGAAAAAAGGTATATAGATGAAAGAGGAAGTTTCAAGTTGGTGGGAAAAGGCAAAGAACGATTTAAATAGTGCTACACATGCTGTTGAGTACGAGGACTATTATCTCGCAGCGTTTCTATGTCAGCAATCCGTAGAGAAAGGGCTGAAAGCTCTATATATCAAGAAATTCAATGAATTGAAGAATACGCATGATTTACTTTTTCTTGGTAAAAAAATTGACCTGCCTAAGAACTTAATGTCTATTTGTGAGGAACTGAATCCGTTTTATTACACGCTATCCTGATGTATCAGATGACGAATGTGCTAAGGAAGATGCAATTCATGCAATAGAAAACGCAAAGAAGGTGTTGAGTTGGATAGAAAAGAATATTTAATTCGGAAATTAGGGGAATTCGCAAGAAGGTCATCTGAAAGGATAAATATCGTTAAAATGATATTTTTTGGCAGTATGGCTATGGGTGAAGCTCACAAAGATAGCGATATTGATCTGATTATCGTCTCACCTAATTTTAGGGAGGTAAGTTTTTGGAAACGGGCCATAGGGCTATATGATTATTGGGATTTGGACTATCCTGTTGACTTCCTATGTTTTACGCCGGAAGAGTTTGAAAAAAAGAGTAAAGGAGTCACAATTGTCAGCGAGGCTATAAAAGAAGGCATTGAGATAACCTGAGGGCATTTGAGTTATGAGCCTAAAACAGGAAGCTTTCGGAGTAGATATAGTGGTTACCAAAAGATTGCAAGCTTAATAGGAGGTGGCAAGAATGGGTATAAACGAATTTCTAAAGGGCATGACCGTACTCAGTGTTGAGCAAGCGGTCTCTTTGCCTTACTGCACATGGAGGCTGGCAGTGGATGGAGCAAACGTAATAAGAATCGAGTCTCTTTCGGGGGACCCGAACCGCAAGGTGGGAAAGAAGATACTGGATGAGGAATTGATGAGCTCATATTTCCTGTCGGTCAACTCAGGAAAAAAATCAATATCGTTGAACCTTAAAACCGAGAAAGGCCGGGAGATCCTTCGAGATTTGCTGAAAAACTTGAATGTGGATGTATTCGCCTGTAACCAGTTACCAGCGAATTACAAGAAGCTGGGTATAGATTACGAGCAGGTCAAGGCCATCAAAGAGGATATCATCTGGGTTGGCATCAGTGGTTTCGGGCCTGAAAGAAGCGAGGCTGCCTACGATCCAATGATACAGGCGTATTCCGGTATAATGGATACGAACGGGGAGCCAGACAGCGAGCCATTGAAATTCGGGGTTTCGATTGCAGATATCGAGGCAGCCAACCAAGCTTACTGTGAGATCATGAAGGCCTTGTTGTTCAGGGAGAAAACAGGGAAGGGCAGCAGAATCGATATCTCCATGCTCCAATGCTGCCTGTCGTTATTGGCGCTTCATATCCCCTCCGCAAGCTTAGAGATAGAACTGAAAAAATCAGGCAATTCCCATACCGTGTTCTCACCTGTGGGAGTTTATAGAACCGCTGATGGCTACGTATCCATTGCAGTGGGCAACGAGGCACAATGGCAATCCATCGTAAAATTCCCTGGTTTTGAAGCTCTAGATAGACCTGAATACAACTCGAACAACCAGAGAAAGGCCAATGAAGAGCAAATGAACAGGGATATAAATCGCATAATGTCCAATAAAAAGACGTTCGATGTCCTTTCATTGTTCAGGAGTGCCAGGATCCCAATCTCCGAGGTGAACCGGATAAAGGACTTGCTGGAAAACCAATACCTGAACTCAAAGCTGCCCTATATCGAGGATCCAAAGACTGGTATAAGAGCTGCTCTGGCTCCGCCTCCAGTTGCACTGGACAGGGATTTGGTGCTCAGTTTCCCTCCAAGGTTTGGAGAGCACAATGCCGAGATTTTTGGTTCCATTGGGTATGACGTTGCGAAATTAAAGGAAATGGATGTTATTTGAGGCAAATAAATCACTTAAATACCCATGAAATCATATTTATAAATCCACTGAGAAAGGATTATATACCTGGATAGGCTTATAAACACAGGAAACCCATCCCTCGGCGTTTATCTACCCTATTCATATCTGGTGATTTGATTATGGAGGATGCGCAATCCGAAAAAAAATCTGAAAGAAAGAAAAGCCCTGAAACGATACTTATGCAGTCCAAATACGATGCCCGTCAACCAATGACAACAATTGAGGCCTCAGATGAGATAATTTCCATATTCTGCGAGCTTCATGGGGGCATGGAGGCTGCAATGCCGATGATTGCATATCAGTTCAAAAAAGCGAAAGCTGATTTTAGCAACCCATCGAAAGAGGAATTAGAAACGGTTGCCGAAGGTTTGGTTAAGGTAACGGAGTTCCTAAAGGGAAAAGTAGTAGCAGAGAAGGAGGAGAAACGCTTCAGCCATTTGATAAAGAGGATCACTGCCTGAAATATTTATCTTGTTTATTGGAGAAACTTAATGGATTGAAGAGTGACCATGGAAAATAAACCGTGATGTGGATGAACAGATACAGAAGAATTAGACACATTACCGCCCTGTTTTTAGTCCTATTCTTGTTTTCACAGCTTGCACTTTTTTCCATTGAACTTCAACAAAAGGCAAAAGCCGTGGAGCCTGAAGAAACCCCCCCTAATCCTGATAAAACCATTACAGCCACATGGGACTTCGATGACGAGAGCTACTACGAACTATACAATCTCACCATGCAAAACAGCGCTGTTAACCTAACTCTGGGAAAATTCTGGTGGAATCAGACCACCGCGGGGAATTTCTCGACAGGCACTTTCGTGAACACAACGGTCGAACCCCTTGGTGGGGTGACCTTGAGACAGGAGTGGAATTTCACCAATCTAGTCAATAACGGAAGTTTCTCATCGGGTGGGGGCTGGGCCTTTGTACCGGGGAATAACATCACGTCTTTTCATAATCCTTCAGATGAGACTGCAGATATGAGATACACCTATATAGCAGGCGCCAGCATTACATATATAAACATTTTAGACGGCGAGGATGACGGTCATGCTTCACATCTAATGTTCACCGTGATATATTCCAATGCGACAGACCTTGAATACACCGAGGTCGGGCTTCATTCCGACATGGTAACCAATTATGAAAACAGGTCCTTTTTCTACTTCGATTTGGGCATTATTCCATCTTCTGCTGTTATAAGTTCTGTAGAATTTTGCGCAAACCTTTCTCAAAATTCTAGTAACATGCTTCATTCAGTTAACATATATGGAATGGAGCTGGCAAGAGGTGCCCATCCCACGGATCAAGATATTTGGGATGACTGCGGCAACGGTTCACTTTATGTCGATAACCAAAATCTGATGGGCCCCGGAAAGGAAGGATGGTGGGAATGGTCCCTTGCCGGACCGGTTGTAACAGATTTGCAGGATGATTTAAGCAGGGGGTGGTTCGGGATCGGGATTATTGAAGTGGGTGACGATGTTCAGGAAGCGCGCTTAAACAGCTCTGAAAGTTCAAACCCTCCACAGCTTAAGGTGTCTTACACGAGTTTCGATCCTGTTACCTTCAACGACACCGCTTACGTAAATCAGACCTTTTCAAAGCCAACAGTCACACCTGGTGTGCCCGAGGTCGTAAACCTCAGTTTCAATTTCACCGTCGAGCAGTTCTTTGGGGAGCCTGCGAATCTTACCGTGAAAATCGATGATATTTCAGTATGGACCCAATCCATCACGGCCGTTACACCCTTAACCACTGTCTATGTAGATGTGGGTGGGTTCATGACTGAAGCCAGGGACTACAACATAAGCCTTCAGCTGCACATGGACGTGGTGGGTTCAACAAATGTGGAATGCAATGTAAGATTCGATGATGTCAATATCACCGCCATGGATATTTTCCTGGAAGGTATTTTTACTTCAGAGGAACACACCGTCGGCGCAGGGGCGATATGGGACGAGATCAGCTGGGATGTCAATCCCCACCCTGAGACGAGTTATTCAATAAGAACCCGTTCTTTTGACGGCTTGGTGTGGAGCGATTGGTCAAGCGAATATTCAAATAAAAGTGGTGAGCAGATAATGTCCCCTCCAGGAACAAGAATTCAGTACACAGTCAATCTTAGCACCACAAATTATTTGAATTTACCTGAATTGTATGATGTAAATATTTCGTATATGGTTTACTGCTGGAACGGTACCCTAGAGATGAAGAACGATTATTTAGCACAAGAGTTAGACGACTGGGGTACCTTTATGGCGGAGGATATTCAGACCAACGGTCAGAACATAACATACTGGTATTCCATCGATTCTGGCGGTAATTGGACACAAGTCCCCTATGATGGAAATCTGTCATCCGTTAATATTTCAACCGGCAAGATCAGGTTCAGGGCGAACTTCACAACCGATAATCCCATATTCACGCCGACATTATACAAATGGAACTTGACATACAGAGCGGGTGAAAGGGCAATTCTCATCGGTGACGTGGAACCTGGATGGGGATATATAACAACATATTTCAACTTCACAGTGAATTACACGGACGAAGAGGGTGATATCGCTGAATTTTTACGATTGAATATCACCAGCGGGACTTCAAATATAGGTTGGCACAACATGGACCCAGTGGACCCGAATGACAACGATGTCACGGACGGAAAATGGTATTATCTCAACATGACCGGTTTTGAAAGGGGTGACAACTATTCCTTCCATTTTTCGGCAAAGGACCTCAAAGACATTTGGAGTACTAGCCAAACCATAAATGATCCGGATGTGATAAACGCACCCCCGAAAATTACCACAAGCGATGACCAGGGTGCTGACGAGAACCAGCTTTATTACGTGGATTACGAGGCAGATGACCTTGAAGATAAGGACAATCTAACCTGGTATCTGAATACAAATGCGTCTTGGCTGGACATAGACCAAACAACAGGCAACATAAGCGGAACCCCAACAAACGCAGATAAGGGCTTCTATTGGGTGAACGTGACTGTAGATGACGGTCACGGCGGTTTAGATTGGAGGAATTTCACATTGACCGTGGGGGATGAGATACCGCCGATTGCCGATGCTGGTCCTGATGGGATAGTCGATGAAGATCAGCCGTACACCTTCAACGGTACGAATTCAAGTGATAATTCTGGTGTATTGAACTATTCCTGGAATTTTATTGATGGAAGTATAAAATACGGCCCAACTCCGACCCATGTTTTTACAATTAATGGTACCTGGCCTGTTTGGTTGTGGGTTACAGACCCTGCAGGCAACTGGGACATTGATTTCATAAATATAATTGTGAGAAACATTCCCCCTGTTGCCGATGCTGGCAACGATAGGATCGTTAATGAATGCGATTTAGTCTACTTCGATGCCAGCAATTCGTATGATACCGCCTCTGATAACGATACCCTTATTTACACCTGGGATTTTGACGGTGATGGATATTTTAACGAAGGTGTTGGGCCCTACCCAAACTACACCTGGATAGATAACCAAATAGTAACTGTAGGCCTTAAGGTCCTCGACAACAACCAAGTTTTCGATATTGATACAATCACCGTAGATGTGCTAAACGTCGTTCCAACGGTAGACATCGAGGATAATTACATTGCAGAGAAGGGCACTGAGATCGTATTTATTGCCTACGGCAAGGACCCAGCGGCAGAAACGACACCAGTAGCAGATATCTTGGAATATCGCTGGGACTGGGATAATGATGGTACTGCTGACACGACTTGGTCTTCGATTTTCGTTGGAAGAAAAAGCTGGGGAACCGTGGGGATATACACGGTCAGGGTCGAAGTGAGGGACAATGACGGCGGTTTCGGATATGACACCGCCTCCGTGAACATAACAGAACGCAAGTCTCCCCCGGAAATTGACGAGCTGGGCAGCAGGCAGATACGCTATGGAGAATCGTATCGTTTGGACCTTGCCCCGTACATCACAGACGAGGACACACCCCTATCAGACCTGATCGTCTGGACATCCGATCCTGATCATATCTCTATCGATGGTGTTGTTATATGGCTTATTTACAATGATAGCTGGAAAGGGATGACCTTTCCGGTAGATATATTCGTATCCGATGGGACGTTCTTGGACAATGAAACTTTGGTGGTCAACGTTACAGAGAATTATCCCCCGATCCTTAAGTTGCCAATACCTGATGTTGAATTCAATGAGGACGGAGTATATGACAGGGCTTTCAATCTCTACAATCATTTTGAAGATGATGACAGGAATGATGTTCTTACATTCTATGCCGATTTTTCCGAAACGAACCTGATAATTACAATCGATGCAGATGGCTGGGTAAACTTCCGCTCTTCTCTTAACTGGTTTGGAACAGTGGATGTGACATTGAGGGCTTCAGACCCTCATGGAGCTTTTGCTGAAGACACGATCACCGTGAATATCAACCCTGTAAATGATCCTCCAATAGTATGGAAACAAATAGAATACACAACCATAGAAGAAAACGATACTTGGACCATATATTTTTATGACCACTTCCTGGATGTGGACGATTATCCTTTGACTTTTTCATGTAACAATCCTGAAATTCAGATAGATACAATAAATCATACGGCTACCTGGGTGCCTGGAAACAAAAAGGAGCTAAAAGGTGTGATCTTCACCGCCAGCGACGGCGAACATGGTGTTGAGTTAAATCCCATCGACCTGAAAGTATTCCAGCCTGAGCCTTTTAATTGGCTCTTATTTATACTTCCTTTCATTCTTGGCCTCTTGGTCTTTGCCGCTTACAGGGAAATTCGATACAGGTACGCTATTGAAGAGGTCTTTTTGGTGGATAATGCGGGTGTACTCTTGGTGCACCTGTCCAGGGGCGAGTCCAAAGCCATCGATGCAAAACTTGTCAGCGGAATGCTGACTGCGGTCCAGGAGTTCGTAAAGGATTCCTTTAGGGGTGGCGATGATCTAGAGGACGTAACCCTGGATGATGGGGCGCTTGGTAAGTTGGAATACGGTGATTTTAAGATCGTAACGGAGAGGGGTGAATACACCTTCCTTTCCGCTGTTATCTCGGGCTATGACAACAAGAGACTGCGCAACAGGATGAGGGATGTGGTGGAGGAGTTCGAGAAGAAGTACAGGTCGGTTTTGGAAGATTGGGACGGAGATATGGCGAAATTCGATGGTGCCGAGGATATCGTTGGAACACTTCTTAAGACAAATTCTAAGGACAAATCCCTTGGAGATGAATCCATACCAGAGGAAGAGACGGGTGAGCAGGAATATGATACCGACCATGACATTGAAGAACTGCCATCTGGGGATTTCGCGGATGTACCCTCCTCTTACGATGAAACTCTTGATGATAAAGAGATACCACCTCCTCCGGAACCGGAAGAGGAACCGCCTCCACCAGAACCTGAAGAAGAGCTACCCCCTCCAGAGCCAGAAGAGAAACCGCTTCCACCGCCGCCTCCAGATTAGAGATGGAAATGACCATGACCATAACTGCAAAAGTGATATATATTAATAGTTCGGTTCACTTGAAACCGCTTTAAATGAAAGTATGAATTTAACTGGAACACAATTTCCGTTCATAGAGGTACCATAAATGGACAGAAAACGGATTCAAAGAAAGATATGCCTGCTAGGTGACGGGGCCGTGGGAAAAACGAGCCTCATCAGAAAGTACGTGATGGATAAATTCGATGATAAGTACCTACCAACCATAGGTACTAAAGTTTCCAGAAAGGAGATCGTAATTCCTTTCCAAAAGGAGAAGATCGTTGTGGACCTTACCATAATAATCTGGGATATCGTCGGCCAGAAGGCCTATCAAAAGCTGCGCCGAATGTACTATCAAGGCGCCAACGGGGCACTGGTGGTATGCGATATCACGAGAAGGGACACCTTGGAGAGTATAAGGGAATGGACAAAATCCCTGTTTCAGGTGTCTAAACCCGTGCCTGTATTGCTCTTGGCAAACAAATCCGATTTAATACATAAAGCGGAATTCAAGCCCCCTGACCTGGAAGCTATCGCTGCTGAGTTCAGGTCCCCATATTTTTACACTAGTGCAAAAAGTGGGGCCAATGTGAACAGGGCATTTCACAGGCTCGGTGAACTGATGGTGTATCCAATCATAAGGAAAAAGCGTTAATGAAAAAGGTGTAATGAAAATGGAGAAAACAAATGCCCATAAGGATGAGGAACAAATGCCCGTAGCATTCTTCCTGATGCCTGTCGACATTTTAAAAGGGGTGCACGACGAGTTGGCAGAATTGCTCGGTGCTGATGTGGCCTCCCGGGTTATCTACAACTGCGGTATGAGGAGCGGGAGGAACATCGTCAGCGACATGAACATAAACTTCCCTGATTTAAAAACCCTTTGCAATACCCTGCCCGAGCTGTGGTTACAGATGGGGATGGGTGTTTTCACCATCGAAAAGCTTGATAAGAATGATATCGTGCTGAAGTGCGTGGAGTCAAATGAAGCTGTGGCTTTGGGCCATACAGGTAAGAACTCCTGCGATCTCACCAGCGGCTACCTTGCAGGGATGATAACCCAGATATTTGGTAAGGAGTTCAAGTGCGAGGAAGTGAACTGCCTGTGCAACGGCGACCCATATTGTGTTTTCGAACTTTCCCTTGTACAATGAGTTTTGTTTATTACAATGAAAAAAGTTATGAACACGTAACCCAATTACCCTACCCTAAGGCGGGGACCATGTCCGAAGCCATGAGGTAGATCTATTTTCCGGGGGGCTATGTATGGCGGTATATGATAATAAATTAATTACATCATTTGAGAAAAAAGCCAACACGATTCGCAAACATGTTGTTGAGATGATATACAACGCTGGTTCAGGTCATCCAGGAGGCTCTCTCTCTGCTGTGGATATTTTAACTGCTCTTTATTTCCATAAATTCCTTGACAAGGCCTGCGAGAAAGGGAAAAGAGAGCCCATAATGAATCATGACCCATCAAATTCACAGTGGGAGGACAGGGACAGATTCATACTCAGCAAGGGCCATGCTTGCCCTACCTTGTATGCTGCGCTGGCTGAATCAGGCTATTTTGAAAGAAAGCCATTATTGGCGTTCCTGAAGGAAAAAAATGAGGAAATGTACGAGAGGATCAAGAAAGAAAAGATATTTGGTATAGACCTTTTAATGTATTTGAGAAAGCTAGGATATCCTTTGCAGGGTCATCCTGACATGAATAAAACCCCTGGGGTGGAGGCATCCACTGGCTCTGAGGGCCAAGGCTTGTCCATCGGTTGCGGTCAGGCTTTGGCTGCGAAACTGGATAGGAAGCTCTATCATATCTTTGTAATGATCGGTGACGGGGAGATGGACTGCGGTCAGATATGGGAAGCTGCCATGTCTGCATCTCACTTCAAACTGGACAACTTGATAGCTATCCTGGACAGGAACAAGCTGCAGCTCGACGGCCCGACAGAGCAAATCATGTCTCTTGAACCCATACCAGATAAATGGCAGGCCTTTGGATGGCATGTGATCGAGATCGACGGGCATAACTTCAAAGAGATCCTCAACGCCTTGGATGAGGCAAAAGAGGTCAAGGGAAGGCCAACGCTTATCGTGGCACACACAGTGAAAGGCAAGGGCGTTTCGTTTATGGAAGGGGCTGTAGGATTTCACGGCAATGCACCAAATGATGAGCAGTACAAACAGGCCATGAAGGAACTGGGGGGTGAGGAAGATGTCTGAAAGGATAAAGGAAAGCCAACGAATGGCTTTTGCCAAATCTCTCGTGGAATTGGGGCGGGAGAGGGGCGATATCGTTGTCATGAATGCTGACCTGTCAACCTCTACCAAAACAATGGAATTCGCCAAGGAGTTCCCAGAGAGGCATTTCAATTTTGGCATAGCCGAGCAGAACATGATGAGCTCTGCAGCAGGACTTGCGGCTGCAGGCAAGACAGTCTTTGTCAGCACATTCGCTGTTTTCGGGACAGGCAGGGTGTACGATCAGATCAGGCAGTCCATTGCATATCCGAAACTGAATGTGAAGATCGTGGTTACCCATGCAGGGATAACCGTCGGCGGCGATGGCGCAACTCATCAGATCACAGAGGACATAGCCTTGATGATGGTCCTGCCAAACATGACGGTGGTTATGCCAGCAGATGCTATTGAAACCACCAGGGCCATCAAGGCCTCTGCGAGCTACGATGGTCCGGTGTACGTGAGGTTGGGCAGGGCAGATGTTCCAACCATCACATCTGAAAAGGATCCGTTTGAGATCGGTAAAGCAACCCTTCTCAGAAAGGGGAAGGATGTTACGCTCATAGGTACGGGTATCATGGTCTCTGTATGTCTGGATGCTGCTGAGGCCCTTAAGGAGGAGGGTGTGGACGCAAGGGTCATAAACATGAGCACAATCAAACCCATTGATAAGGAGATCCTGAAAAATGCCGCCTATGAAACCGGGGCCATCGTTACTGCCGAAGAGCATAACGTTGAGATGGGGATGGGCACCGCAATTTCAATGATCATAGCAGAGAAGAAGCATGTGCCCATGAAGCGCGTGGGCATTCCTGATGTCTTTGGTGAGTCTGGCAGTTCTGATGATCTCATGAAAAGTTACGGACTAACCGTTAGAAACATAGTAAATGCTGCCCACGATGTGCTGAGGAGAAAGGACAAGCTCAGCAGGCTACAAGCACTGAGTAAAAAGCTGAAAAATTACGAGAGGAAAAAAGAGAAGAAGAAACAACCTA
>CBDUXN010000089.1:0-13663 GCA_965371185.1 uncultured Thermoplasmata archaeon | reverse complement strand
TCGGGCATGTTTATGGATAGATAATATCTCACCTGGTCAGGCTCGAATTTTCGAAGTATGTCAGGAATGGCAATTGAAATCCCTCTGCTCTTTGAGAACTGCTCCCCTCCCAGCTTTAGGAATTCGTTTGCCGGAACATCATAGGGCAGGTTCAATCCGCCATAACCCATGAGAATGGCAGGCCATATTATCGTGTGAAATGGTATGTTGTCCTTTCCCAGGAAGTAGTAATGTCTGCAGGCCTCATCCATCCAGAAGTCCTTCCATTTTTCTTCGTCTCCTGTCCGCCTTGCCCATTCCTTTGATGTTGAAAAATAGCCTATCACAGCCTCGAACCACACATAGATTCGCTTGTCGTCGTAGCCTTCGAGAGGTATTTCCACGCCCCAGGTTATGTCCCTTGTTATTGCCCTGTCCTTCAATCCGGTTTCCAGCCAGTTCTTAGTGAAGTTCTTGGTGTTGTGGCGCCAATGCTCCTTATCTGAGATATACTTCTTCAGATCCTTTTCAAACGCGCTCAGTTTGAAGAAGAAGTGCTCTGTTTCCCTCATCTCAGGCGTTGAGGAGCAGAACTTGCAAATCGGGTTTACCAATTCCTCAGGATCTAGGGTTCTACCGCACTCGTCGCATTGGTCCCCTCTAGCGTTTGCATAACCGCAGTGGGGGCACTCGCCCTCCACATACCTGTCAGGTAGAAATTTTTTACAATTTGAGCAAAAAGGTGACAGCATGGTTTTCTTGTAGATATGCTTCTTCTCCAATAATCTTAAGAATATGTCGTGGACAACCTTTTTATGGTTCTCATGAGAGGTTTCGAAGTAGAGGTCGAATGAGATACCTAAATCTCGGATGGCCTTTGAATTGATCTCATGGTATTTCTTTGCGATATCCTCAGGCTTGACACCTTTCTTCTCTGCCGTGACTGTTATCGGTGTGCCGTGCTCGTCGCTGCCTGAGACCATGAGAACCTCATCGCCTCGCATCCTGTGATATCTGGCAAATATGTCCGGGGGTAAAAGAGAACCAGCTACATGGCCCATATGAATCGGACCGTTTGCGTATGGCCATGCCACGCCTATAAGGTATCTAGCCATGTAAATCGGTTGTGAATAGTCGAGCTTGCATTTAAATGTGAGGGTTTTTTAAACGGGTTTCGATTCACCAGCGTAGTGATTCCCTCTTGGGACACCCTCATATTAAAATAGAAAGTGGGCATACCAGAAAGCCGTGACAGAGAAAGATGTTAAAGCGCTAGAGGGTCACGACCCTCCCCCTCCCCAAGAAACCAAAGGCATAAAAATTCTAATGGGTGATCCAAAAAAGGCGATTATCAAACTGGCCACGCCCATGATCGTGGCTATGTCCGCCACCACCATTTATAATCTGGTGGATGCCATATGGGTTGCGGGTTTGGGTCCTGATGCATTGGCTGCAGTGGGTTTCTTCTTTCCATTCCTGATGGTAATCATGTCCCTTGCTGTGGGGTTGGGGGTGGGTGGTGCCGCTGCAATATCCCGAAAGATTGGATCCAGGGACAAGGAGGGTGCAGATAACGTTGCCGTACACACCATAATTTTCATGGTGATAATTGCCGCAATATTTTCCATTCTATTCTTTGTATTTGCAGAGGACATATTCGCACTCCTTGGTGCCGGTGATGTGGTTGGGAAAGCCACGGCATACGGGAGGGTGCTGTTCGCTGGTAGCATAGTGATCTTCTACATGCAGGTGGCTACAGCAATTCTCAGGGCAGAGGGAGATGCAAACAGGGCTATGTATGCCTTGATGCTGGGTGCAGGTTTGAATATTGCATTGGACCCCATTTTCATCTATACATTAGAAATGGGGGTTGTGGGGGCTGCATGGGCCACATTTTTGTCCTTTTCTGTAACCTGTATCTTATTGTTTTATTGGATGTTCGTGAAAAAAGATACCTATGTAGCCTTCAAGTTCCGAAGTTTTTCCTACAACCCCAAGATCGCCAAGGACATATTTGGAGTGGGCTTGCCGGCCATGGCCTTGCAGCTTTCCATGTCCATTTCCATGATCGTAATCACATTCATCACGGGGATGGTGGGGGGAACTGATGGTGTTGCGGTATATACGACAGGCTGGCGTGTTGCCATGATCGCCATACTTCCATTACTCGGCATCGCCACTGCAGTTGTATCGGTGACTGGAGCAGCCTTTGGAGCGAGTGATATAATCAAACTTAAAACCTCATTTTATTATGCGGTGAAAATTGGTGTTGTCATAGAGGGTATCGCGGCATTGTTAACATTCATATTTGCACCTCAAATTACAGCCGTGTTCACCCAGTCCGAAGAAACCCTAAGAATAGCCGGTGATATCACCGCTCTTTTGATGATAATGGCAATTTTCTACCCAGGTGTTGCCTTTGGCATGATGTCATCCTCCATGTTCCAGGGAACTGGAAAAGGAACAAACGCACTAATCGTCACAATCGTGCGCACATTGATCCTTGGTACTCCTCTTTCAGCCATCTTTGCCTTAAGCCTTAATTGGGGATTGGCAGGAGTGTGGTGGGGCATGGTGGTAGGTAACCTCCTCGGCTCATTTTTAGCATTCTCCTGGGCCACTATTTATATTCGCAGTTTGAAGCCAAAGGGCCAAGAAGCAGATTTTTTCCCTGAATCTGCGACAAAATCTAAATAACCCAACCGCCATTTATTGGCCGATGCCCTACAAGGTACCATCCGATGAGGAGGTCCTGCGCGCCATCAAGAACGTGATGAACAGCTACGGCGTTGTCAACTCACAAACGAAACTGAAGGAGCTCGTGGAGCGGGACCTTCATGTGACAGATAAGGATTACAGGGTCAGCCCCCGCAGACTCCGTCTTCTGGCTCTCTCCTCAGATAATGTGGGTGTGGAGATACACTGCCGTGATTCGGAGACGAGGAAGGGTATCAATAAATGCCCGGTATGTGATCATAAGTTGAGACTTGTAAAGAACAAGACCATATTCAACGGCACCGTGATCATAGGCCATGAATGCACACATTGCTCCTATTGGACAGGGTTAAAGAGGAGGGTTCCAACAAGATATGTTTTTACAGCACGGTAGTTATTTATTTGAGGGTATTGGATGGATAAAGAACTGAAAAGGCTTTTGGAAAGGCAGCATTATCGCATCATCGGCAACCACAGCGGCGTAAAGGTCTGCCACTGGATGAGGCAGAAATTACTTTACGGCAGGGCATGCTACAAAGAAACCTTTTACGGCATCGAATCGCACCGCTGCCTTCAGATGACCCCCACGATAGACAGATGCATGCAGAACTGCCTGTTCTGCTGGCGCGTCAAGGGTTTTTCAGAGGAGGTCTCACACTACGAATACGATGATCCCGAGATGATTCTGGAGGAGAGCATAAAAGCCCAGAAACCGCTGATATCCGGGTTCAAGGGGGATGAGCGCTGCGACAAGAAATTATGGCACGAGGCTTTAGAACCGAACCAGGTGGCGATATCTCTAACAGGTGAACCAACCCTTTACCCGAACCTCGGGGAGTTCATCGAGCTGTGCCACAGGAAGGGAATGACCACATTTCTGGTTACTAACGGCACCACACCCCATATCTTAGAAAAATTGGACCCGCTGCCCACGCAATTGTATGTTACAGTGGCAGCGCCCCATGAGAAGATATTGAAAAGGCTATGTTCACCAATGATCCCAAATGCCTGGGCTCTGCTGAACCAGACACTTGAGCTTCTACCATCCTTGGACACGAGAAGGGTTATCAGGCACACGCTGGTAGACGGCTGGAACCTGGGTTATGAAGATGCCTACGCAAAATTGGACGAGAAGGCCGAACCGATGTTCATCGAGCCAAAAGGTTTCGTCTTCGTGGGTGGTGCAAGACAAAGGATGGGCCTGGACAACATGCCTTCCCATGAAAAGGTGAGGAATTTCGGGAATAGGATGGCTTCGATACTTGGTTATGATGTGCTCATGGAGAGGGAAGACAGCAGGGTAGTGCTGCTGGGTATGAATAAGGAGAGATGTACGATTAGACAATGAACAGACTCTCTGCTTTTATAAAAAATTACCTTGCCCTGATCGTTTCAAGATTGTAAGGCACCCTGGTTTCCACACCGTATCTCTTGTGAAAAGTGGAAGCCAGCTCTATGCATTTGGATTCCTCGCCGTGGCAGATGATGATGCGCTCAGGCTTGGGATCCATGGACCCAACATAGTTGAGAAGCTGTTTTCTGTCCGAATGGCCGGAAAATCCTTCACAAGTTTCGATATTGAGGTTGATTTCAACGGTAATTTGATTGCCCCTGTCGTTCATAATTATCTGGTTCATACCCCTCTGTATCCTTCTTCCCAATGTGCCTTCAGCCTGATAACCAACAAATATGATAGTATTGCTCGGATTCGAGGCCCATGTTTTGAAGTACTCCATCACAGGCCCGCCGTTCATCATGCCGGATGTCGCCAAAACGATGCACGGGTCAGTGTCGTTTATGAGGGTTTCCCTCATCTCTTGGCTGTCCACCCTCCTGAATACTTTGCTCAGGAATGGATTCTCGCCCTTCTGGAATATCTGGGTGCGAAGCTGGCTGTTCAGGTACTCGGGGTGCGCGGTGTGGATAGCTGTGGCTTCCCAGATCATGCCATCCAAATAGACGGGAATGGTGGGCATCTCACCGAACCGCATGAAGGTTTCCAGCACCATCATCACCTCCTGGGACCTGCCCACAGCGAACACGGGTACCAGCACCTTTCCTTTCCTATCAGCGGTTCTCTGCACGACGCCTTTCAGCTGCTCAGCAGCCTCCCTCCTCGAGGGTTGATTATCCTTATGGCCCCCGTAGGTGGACTCGATGATCAGCGTTTCCAATCTCGGGAACTTGTTGACAGCCTGATTGAAGAGCCATGTTTTTTCGAACTTTATATCGCCTGTGACAGCGATGTTGTATAGCCCATCACCTATGTGAAAATGCGCGATTGCGGAGCCAAGTATGTGTCCTGCATTATGGAAGGTCAGCCTCATATCGGGTGCGATGTCGGTGGTTTCTCCATACCTAAGAGGTATGCAATGCTTCACCACCTCCTTGATGGCCGCTGAGTCGTACGGGCTCTTCTTTCCCTCACCGAATGCCACCTTTATGTAATCAAGTTGCAGCAGTGTCATCATGTCCCTTGTAGGGGGGGTGCAGTAGATGGGTCCATCGTAGCCGTACTTGAACAGTGCAGGCGTGAGTCCGCAATGATCCAGGTGAGCGTGAGTTATGACGATTCCATCCAAATTCTCCAATGGTTGGACCTCGGGGGCGTTCAGGAAGGGATTGCTGGCCTCTTCGGAGGAGAAATCAACACCGCAGTCCACGAGGATCTTGCTGTCTCTGGTGGAGATCAGCGTTGCGCTCCTGCCCACCTGACGATAGCCGCCCAAAGCCGTGGTGCGTATCCAACTTTCCCCTCTATTTTCGTCTCTATTCAACCTGTGGCCCACCCTTATCAGGAAGTCCCTTCTCTCCTCATGCACAGAGCGGAGAAAATTCCTGATCTCGCCCACGGTCTTTGAGGGTATTGGTGGACTTCGAACGACCTTTGGAGCCCAACCGATCTTCTTCTTTATCTCGTTCAGTATCGCGCCGTGTTTTCCAATGGCTATCCCTGGCGCAATGGCCTCTATCGTGACCTCGCCTGTATCATGCTCGAAGTATATGTTCGTGATTTCAGCACTGTCAGGCACGATCTCCTTAATGAAGCCCTCCGCCGTTTCCAAATTGGCAAGCAAACTTGGATCCGGCCTGACATCCACCCTTCTCCTCAGGGACTGCGCTAACTTTCGCACGATTTCGCTGTTGTCTGCGAACTCCTCAAGGTTCTTCGTATAGATCACGACGACAGAGCCCTCGAACTCAATATCAGATATCTCCACGTTCGCAGGCACTATATCTTTAACCACTTTTGATACTTCGTTAAGCACGGTTTCTGCGCTCATAAAATTCACGTCAAATATGACTTCCCCTCGTATTTAACGGGTTCCGGTCTAATCGATATTTAACTTCTTTTTCCTGTCTGCAATTTCATCCTCAGAGAGTCGTTTGAACTCCTTTTTTGTGATTACAGCCATATCTATACCATCTCCAGATGCCGCATCCCGCTTCATGGCCGCATTCAGGCCTCGGATAGCCAAATCCATACCATCCGAGGTGGAGAGCCCCTCTTTGTAGTGATCCTCGAAAACACCGTATACAAAGGGAGAACCGGAGCCGGTTGTAACGTACTTGTCCTCTATGGCGCCTCCAGCAGCATCCAGCGAGTAAACATGGCCTCCTTCGGAGTCGGTGCCTCCGATCAAAAGTGCAACCCAATATGGGAAGTATCTCCTGCCGCTCAGGATGTTGGCCATCAAGGTTGAGGCTGCCCTTACGGTCATGCTGACATTTCTCTTCAACTTGTACAACTCCACCTCTGCCGAGAGATACCTTGCAAGCACCTGCGCGTCTCCAACCAGACCTGCCACTGTCAGTCCCAGATTGTCGTCTATCTTGAACAATTTCTTGGTCGTCTTGTGCGCGATCAATGTGCCCATTGTTGCCCTTCGTTCCGTGGCCAAGACCACGCCGTCCTTACAAACCATCCCTAAGGTGGTTGTTCCCGTTTTCAGTTCTTCGTTCATATCTTTTCACATCCTTTAATGTATTATCAGGAGCTATGTAAACACACGGTCATTTTTGATGTGATGAGGTTCTATCTTTCTCCCCACTTTAGCTTTAAAACCGTTAAAAGAGGCGTTCTACAAAATATAGTTAGTGGTATATAATGATTTCTGTTTTATTGCAATTATTAAAGATTATTGGGGGGGGAGGGAAGATTGTGGCGGGTGTTTATCAACATTCAATTTGAAAACAGGGTAAAATATAATACATCGCTCACCCATGGCAAGGATGCTTGTATCCAATATGTTACGGGGGTAATTAAATGCTCGACAAGCTCAGAAAAAGCCTGGAAGGCTGTCCAATAGTGAAAAAAGGCGACTACGATTATTTTGTACATCCCATAACCGACGGCATCCCAAAGATGGATCCCGAGATGCTGGAGGAGGTCATATCCGAGATCATCGAAGTCGGAAACATGGACTGCGAAAAGATAGTTGCTGCGGAGGCAATGGCGATTCCTCTCAGCGTGGCGCTCTCGCTGAGGATACGCAAACCATATGTAGTTATCCGGAAGCGCCGGTACAATCTGCCTGGCGAGGTTTCTGTCGAGCAGGTGACAGGCTATTCAAAATCCAGCATGTTCGTTAACGGCATATATAAGGGCGATAGGGTGCTGATCGTGGACGATGTCCTCAGTACCGGTGGAACCTTGAGGGCCGTGGTTCAGGCTCTGAAAAACATCGGTGCTGAGATCGTGGACACGGTGATAGTGTTTAACAAGCACGAGAACAAGAAGGAGCTGGAAGACGAGCTTGGCATGGAAATAAAAACTCTGCTGGATGTGGAGGTTGTGGATGGGAAAGTGGTTGTTGGATAAGGCGGGTTTTTCATATAATTGTGTTATCCACCCTTAGATGCATCACAATTAGGGCGACATAAATAGGGTGGACGGTTGGGGTAAGGAGGAGGGCACACGGGTGATGGCAAGGAGGAGGATTAAAGACAGAAGGCGTAAAGAGTGGATCAAGCGGTGGGCAATGATTTTTTTTCAGCGTTAATAGGCATGCCAATTCATATCATACAAAGCATTTAAAGTTTTAAATCTTTACAGGTGACGAGAGGGATTTATATGGCTGTGAAGGTTGCGATAAACGGGTACGGAACCATAGGGAAGAGGGTGGCGGATGCCACCGCATTGCAGGAAGATATGGAGATCATCGGCGTAACGAAAAGAAGGCCCACATTCGAGGCAAAAATGGCGGTCAGAAACGGTTTTCCTTTCTACGCAGCGGATGATGAATTCATAAAAGGCTTTGAGGATGAAAACATCCCGGTTCAGGGAACCTTGAAAGACCTGCTTCAACCGGCTGACATTGTAATTGACTGCACCCCAAAGAAAAGCGGTTACAAGGCGATGTACGAGAAGGCAGGGAAAAAGGCCATATTTCAGGGGGGAGAGAAGCATGAATTGACAGGGCTTTCATTCAATGCTCTCGCGAATTTTGATAAAGCCATAGGCGCCGACTATACTAGAGTCGTTTCATGCAACACGACGGGGCTTTGCAGGACCCTATTTCCACTGGACGAGGCTTTTGGCATAGAAAACGTGGTTGCCGTGATGATCAGACGAGCAGCAGACCCCTGGGACTCGAAGAATGGCCCAATCAACGCGATCGAGCCGGTATTGAAAGTGCCCTCCCATCACGGCCCTGATGTTCAGAGCGTGATGCCGGACTTGAATATTCAAACCACGGCTGTGAAGGTTCCCACTACCATCATGCATCTGCATTCCGTGGTTGTTAAACTCAAAGGTGAAGCCACAACAGAGAAGATCATCGATATTTGGGATAAAACCCCCAGGGTGAGGTTCGTTTGTGCCAAACACGGCATAACGTCCACAGCCCAAATCATGGAGTTGGCCAGGGATCTGGGCAATAAACGCTCGGATTTGTACGATATCGCGGTTTGGCGGGATGGGGTGCATGTTGTGAATGATGTTCTCTATTATTACCAGGCCATCCATCAAGAGGCGGATGTGGTGCCAGAGAACGTTGACGCTATCAGAGCCATGTGCAACCTCGAAAGCGATAAGATGAAGAGCATCGAGAAGACGGACAAGGCCATGGGTATAAGTTAAGGCTCACCGCCTAATGGTTTCTAGCCTGAATGTTGAGATAGATATTAATATCCCACAGTCGATTACCCTCACGATACCATGATGGTCAGTTTGGTTTTGATCAAGACCGTAACAGGTAAAGAAACGGGTGTTGAGAACGAGGTGCGCGGGATTCAAGGTGTGAGAGAGGCCCACCTCCTATTCGGAGTTTACGACATCTCCGTGAAGATCGAATGCGAGAGTCTCGAGGAGCTGACACACATCGTAATCGACCAGATCAGGCGGATCCCAGGCGTAAAGGAGACGAAGACGCTTCCAGGGGTGCAGTACGGCTCGATATAGCATCATTAAGTTCAATACTGAAGTTTAAAGCCTGCTCCCATCCAGTGTATTTTCATTTTTGTATTTTAAATGAAAAAGTTTATATGCCCTCCAACATATCTACAAATCAGTAGTGAAAACTACGGAGGACAAAACAATGAGAAAAATATGGAAAAATGAAGAAGGTGTGTCTCCGGTTATCGCCGTCATTCTGATGGTGGCCATAACCGTGGTTTTAGCGGCTGTTTTGTATGTGATGGTGTCAGGGATGCTCGGCACCACGGAAACCACCCCGAAAGCAGGCCTGAGTTTTAAGGAAAGCACGGAGACGGTCGGCAAGTATTCGGGAACGTTCGATGGCAGTGTCAAGCTGGACAAGATTGAGATCAAGATATCCGACGACTCCTTGGGCGACAGCAAGGTTATCACCAAACCAGGAACAACGGCGGTCTACCAATTTCCAGGCGGGTTGAACTTCACGTTCGAGGACAAAAACGAAAACGGCAAAATCGACGCGGCCGACAAGCTGCTCATCGAGGGCGGTACCGCTGGCGACGAGATCTCCGTCATATACATAACCACAGGTGGTACCGTCGCAAGAGCAACACTGACCTAAGGGAATTTTTCCCACTTTTTCTTTATTTTTTTATTTTTAGAGTTTCTCGTTCTAAGATGAACTATACATTTTTTTTGGCAAAATACCACATATCATACGCATTCTTCAATGAAAAAGCTTATATCTTTTCTAACAAGTGTACCATCCGTAGAGAAATCTGCGGAGGACTTAATCATGAAAAAAATTTGGAGAGATAAAGAGGGCGTGTCTCCGGTTATCGCCGTCATTCTGATGGTGGCAATAACGGTTGTATTAGCGGCTGTGCTGTACATCATGGTGTCCGGGATGCTCGGAGGTACCACCGAGGTTACACCACATGCTCCTCTGACCTTTAGAGAGGACGACAACATCGATGGCGTATATTATGGAACATTCGACGGTTCTATAAGACTGGACAAGTTGGAGATCAGCGTCCTCGATATAAGTGTAGGGGACAGCGTCGTTTTCAACCTGGATGAGGCACAATACGGAGAGGTTCCGTTTGGTTTGAACGTCACCGTTCAGGACAAAAACGGAAACGGAAATCTGGATGCAAATGACCTTATAAAGATCCAGGGAGGGGATGCCGGGGATCAAATCACCCTCATGTATACCCCAACAGGCGGTACAGTTGCCACAAGAGAGTTAACATAGGGGAATTCTTCCCCTTTTTTGTATTTTATGTGTATAATCGTTATTACGTCTCTCAATACCTATTCGGTAAGCAATATAACGTCAAGGATTTAACCAAGAATACCTATCTTTTGTCGTAGACCATAAACGGCCGGGTTACGATTATCCCTAATTTAGATTGGCACCACAAAAATTTTTTATCTTAATACAATGTTGGGGCAAGGGAGAGTTGATAAATTTAGATGACATGGGGGTAAAATAAATGAACCCAAAGGAATATAAATACACTAAGGAGCATGAATGGGTCAAAGTTGAAGGGGATATCGGCACCTTGGGAATAACGGACCATGCACAGGAGCGATTGGGGGATATCGTGTCAGTGGAGTTCCCAAAGATGGGCAAGGAATTCTCCATAGGCGAGAGTTTGGCTCTGATAGATTCCATGAAAACGACCTCGGACCTCTATGCTCCAATATCGGGTGAGGTCTTGGAGGTCAATGCGGAGTTGGAATCCAGGCCAGAGCTCATGAACGAGGATCCGTATGGTGAAGGTTGGATTCTGAAGCTGAAGATCAAAAAACCTGAGGAACTGGGAGAGCTAATGAATGCCGAGCAATACGAGGCGTTCATTGCAGAAGAGGGCGAAGCATGAATTACATTCCAAATACTCTGCAAGAGACAAAGGAAATGATGGATCTTTTGGGTGTAAGATCGATAGAGGAGCTTTTCGAGGACATAGACGAAAGCCTGAGGATCAAGGGGCTGCTGGAACTTCCCGAACCCCTTGCGGAGATGGAAATATTCGGGCATATGAGGGAATTGGGCGATTTAAATGCCCATACCCTGAGCCATGCATGCTTTCTCGGAGGCGGAGCCTACGATCATTTCATACCAAGCGCTGTGGAGCATTTGATCTCAAGAGCAGAGTTCTATACCTCCTATACACCCTATCAGGCAGAGATGAGCCAGGGCCTTTTACAGTCCATATTCGAGTTTCAAACCATGATATGCGAGCTGACGGATATGGATGTGGCGAATGCCTCCATGTACGACGGTGCAAGCGCCTTGGCCGAGGCTGCGATCATGGCGGTGAAGAACACTGAGAGAAAAAGAGTAACCATCTCGAAGACGGTGCATCCAGAATATAGGGAGGTTCTGCGCACATATGCAAACGCATATGGTATAGAGGTGTTTGAGGTGGACATTGAAAACGGTTCGACAGATATGGGAGACGCGGAGAAGAAGGTGAACGACGAATCCGCCTGTGTGATCGTTCAATCCCCGAATTTCTTTGGCTGCCTGGAGAACCTGGGGGAAATTTCTCGTATAGCTGAACAAAATGACTGTATTTTCGTGGCGAGTGTGGTGGAGCCGATCTCCCTTGGAATTTTAAAACCTCCTGGCAGCCTGGGAGCGGATATCGTCGTCGGTGAGGCTCAAGCCTTTGGCAACCCCATCAGTTATGGCGGCCCACATATCGGTTTCTTGGCCACGAAAGGTGAATATCTCAAGAAGTTGCCTGGTCGAATATCAGGCATAACAGTGGACACGGAGGGAGAGAGGGGATTCATTCTCACGCTTCAGGCAAGGGAACAGCACATCAGAAGGGAGAGGGCAACCTCAAATATCTGCACGAATCAGGCACTGAACGCCCTGGCAGCCACGATTTACCTTGCATTGGTCGGCAAAACAGGCTTAAAAAAAATTGCTGAGATATGCGCTCATAGAGCACATTACGCTTGTAAGAGAATAACGGAGATACCTGGTTTCGAGATATGCTTTGACGCGCCATTTTTCAACGAGTTCGCAGTCTCCTGCCCGTCACCACCAATTGACATAAACAAGGCATTGTTACAAAAGAAAATCATCGGGGGACTCGATCTGGGGAGGTTCTATAAAGACCTTGAGAACTCGATGCTGTTCTGCTTTACGGAGATGAATCCAAGGAAGGAAATAGAGGGATTGATCGGCGCTCTCGAAGGGGTGATTCCCTGAAACTGATATTCGAGGGGAGCGTTCCAGGCAGAATGGGCGTTTCGCTGCCTGAGTTGGATGTGCCGGAAGAGGATCTGGGCATTCCAGCCGAGTTTATCAGGCAGGAGCTGTATCTGCCGGAGTTGTCAGAAATCGAGGTTGTGAGGCATTACACGGCCCTATCCCAGGATAATTACGGTGTGGACAGCGGTTTTTACCCTCTAGGCTCGTGCACCATGAAGTACAACCCAAAGGTCAACGAGAGTGTGGCGTCACTTCCCGGGCTCAGGTACGCACATCCTTATCAACCAGAGGAGCTGAGCCAAGGTGCTTTAAGGTTGATGCACGAGCTTTCAAATTACCTTTGCGAGATCTCGGGCATGGATGCATTTACACTGCAACCGGCCGCAGGTGCGCAGGGCGAACTGACAGGTCTGATGATGGTAAAAGCCTACTTGAAAAGCAAAGGGGAGGATAGAAAGCATATACTGATACCTGATTCTGCCCACGGCACGAACCCTGCAAGCTCCGTTTCCTGCGGATTCGATACCATAAAGATCGAGACGGACAGCAGGGGCAATGTGGACTTGGATGCCTTGAAAGCCGCAGCGGACGAAGATACCGCCGTTCTCATGATAACCAATCCCAATACCCTGGGCCTCTTTGAGAGGGAGATACAGGATATATGTGAATTGACCCATGCCAAAGGCGGTCTCGTTTATCTGGACGGAGCGAACATGAACGCCCTCCTCGGTATCACGAAACCGGGAGACATGGGTGTTGACATCATACATCTCAATCTTCACAAAACTTTTTCCGCACCTCACGGGGGTGGAGGACCAGGCAGCGGGCCATTGGGTGTAAGAAAATTCCTAAAGGAGTTTCTGCCGATACCTGTGATCGAGAAAGAGGGCGAGGGATATTCGCTCAACTGCGATAGACCGAAGTCCATAGGCAGGATCAAGCCATATTATGGAAATTTCGGTGTGATGGTGAAGGCCTATACGTATATTCGGATGCTGGGGGCAAGAGGGCTGAGGGATGTGGCTGAGAACTCCGTTCTGAACGCGAATTACCTCATGAAGATGCTGAAGGAAGATTACTTCCTGCCCTTTGACACCGTCTGCAAACATGAATTCGTGATCTCCGGCGATAGGCAGAAAAAGCAAGGCGTTAGTACAATGGACATCGCGAAGCGCCTTTTGGACTACGGCTTTCATCCCCCAACAATATACTTCCCTTTGATAGTGAAGGAGGCCATGATGATCGAGCCCACAGAGACCGAAAGCAAGGCTACTTTGGATGCATTTGCAGATGCCATGCACAAAATAGCCGAGGAGGCGAAGACAAATCCAGATATGGTGAAAAACGCACCCCATTCCACC
>CBDUXN010000088.1:0-13673 GCA_965371185.1 uncultured Thermoplasmata archaeon | reverse complement strand
TGATGAATCCGGTGGTATTGTCAAGATATATGAAAAGCGGATTTTTTGAGGTCAAGATCTCCTGTAATCTGTCAAAAAAGACGAGGTCATCGTCTATATTATTATCACTGTTCTTGAACTCCTCCTCAAAGAATATCGTGTTACAACCCTGACATAGTTTTTCCTCCAAATACACTAAAGAACCGCAATTCGGGCAATCGAAGCATGGTTTATCACTTTCTGACATTACCTGTCTATCGTCATCAATAAATGATATGAGAGTGTTCATATACTCATCATTTACAGGCTCGATCAGGGCTGTCCCATCATGGCCGTTATTCTTCCATAGTTCCAGCGATAAAATCATCGCTTTTTTATAACAAGAAGTCGCATCATCGAATTTGCCCATCTTAAGGAGGACATCACCTTTAACGCTCCATGCATCTTCGCATTTAGGGTCAATTTCTAAGACCTTGTTTAGGCACCACAAAGCCTCATTAAATTCTCCTTTATGCAGATGCCTCTTTCCCCTGATCATGATATTCTCAACAGAAATCTCTTTCTCTTTAAAAGTATCGATATCGGGGGTAGGGGAGCCGATAGAAACGATTTTTTGAAGCTCAGGCTTTTGCAACTCTAACAAATGTGCCCCAGGTCTCTCTTTTATGGCCAATAATCCCTTCCTCAGCTCTATATCGGTATTTGGTGCTCCCTTCACCAGAATTTCTTCACCTGGTCCTATAGATTCCATAATGTGATCCATTTCGATGCCACTGGCCTCTTCCTCCATTACATCATCCTGGTCCCCACTGGCGATCATATGATACCCATTACATTCGTTCTTGCGTTCCGATATGGTTAACAAAGCCCTCCTTGCCCATTCGTTATTAGGATTGATAGTTATAATCCTTGAAAAGCATTGCTTAGCCTTCTCGTATTCATTCTGCTTGCTCAGCAATTCACCGAGCCTGAACCATGCTTCTTCAAATCCAGGGGATTTCTCTACAGCCTCATTATAGCACTCCATTGCCTTCCTGTAATCTCCTGAATCGCTTAAGAGGGCCCCAGCCCGGTACAAAGTTGATGCATTCCCAGAATTCTTATTGATGGCGTCCCTATAGCATTGAAGCGACTCTTCCTTTCTGCCCAGCTTTTCGAGCATAGCTCCCTTGCCCTCCAGAGCATAGGTGTTATCCGGGTATTTCTCAAGAATTTTATCAAAGCAATCAAGTGCCTCTTCGTACCTCCCCAGCTCGTAAAATGAATTCGCTCTGGCACCCCATTCCTCAAGATCCTTCATAAGTAAACCTTCCGGTGCAAAACCTATTGCATTTTCGAACGATTGAATCGCCTCGTCATCCCTTTCAAGCTTCTTCAGGGTTTTCCCCCTTCCATACCAGCCCCCAATGTAATCTGGCTTTATTTCGATGGATCTATCATAGCATGGCAATGCCTCCTCGTAACGGCCGAGGTTATGAAGAACGAAACCCTTACCTTGCCAGGCTTCTTCGTAGAATGGATTCTGATCTGTAACAACTTCGAAATTTTCTAGAGCTCTATCCAATTCCTCCTTCCTCTCCTCGTCCAAGTTTTCAGGCTCTTCTACCATATCATCTGAGCGAAGTTTTCGTAATGCGTTACCCCTGCCAAGCCACGCCTCGGTAAAGTTGCGATCCAGTTGAATGGCCTTATCATAGCACTCTATCGCCTTTTTATACCTTTCCAGCTTCGATAAGGCCTCTCCCTTATGGTACCATACCCTTTCATCATCTTTTGCGAACTCGAGTATCCTATCAAAACATGAAATTGCCTGTTCGTACATCTCCAACTCAAATAAGGTATTAGCTTTGATATACCAGACCTTTTGATTGTCGGGATCCAACTCGATTATTTTATCTAATGTGGCAATCGATTCCTCGTACATCCCTTCTTTGGCTAAAAGTGCAGCTTTGGCATAGTAGAGCCCTGTATCCTTAGGATTTTTTTGTATCTGTTTATCGTACCATTTTAGGGTTTCCTCGATATTCTCCTCATTCACGGGATTATCGTTCCTTTCATCTACCCTAATGATGAGCGATCTTTTTTTCGAGAGCCTCATTCAATCCCCCAATTATTCTTACTAATGACCACAATTATCCCCCATTGTATCAACAATGGCTGATATATTTATCACATATTTCATTGTTTTCAAGATTAATATAGGTAATGTTCTCATTATCAACTCTAAATTTCAATTTTGATTGTTACCTATACCCGCCTGAAAAAGGTGAAAAAAAATCGCCCGGTATTATCGGGCATGATTTTAACGCATGATTATAAGATGCCAACCTATTTAATACGCCATTGCCAAATATGTAACCAAGTGATATGGCCTATGTCTGGAATGAAATTGGACAGGGATTCGTCTAGGATATTGGTTATAACCCGCAAAAGGTCAATGACGATTAGGCAACTCAGCAAACTTCTTGGGATACCTATTGCGATCTGCAGCAAGAAGGTGCTCCTTATGAGGATGATGGGATTTTTGGAGAGAAAGGTTATCGTGGATAAGGGGGACAATGAGCTGATCTATTACAGGGGAATCCGACCCGAGGAGAAAAAACCAGAACAGATCCAGATGTTCCTTGATAAGATATCTGCAGTATCCAATACGAGCATAAGGTAAAAACAACGGCAATTTTTGACATCCCTAGGTCTCAGGTCGCCCTACATCGATATATATTCCATCAAGCATAATTATCAGGATTGATACCATGCCCTTGTTCTGCAAATCCTTCCCTTTGGGCTACGATGGTGAGCATTATATTCTCAAGGACAAGAAGTGCCCTGGGCTCGGAAATGGCAAGATGAGCGAGGAAGGGCTGAAAGAGGCAAGAAACACCGCAAAGAAGGATTTTGAGGCGAGGGCTAAAACCGCCTTGCTCTTACCTGTGGTTCACGGTCTTGCAATGAAGTTCATTCTGGAGCAGTCGAAAAAGCGTATTGACAGCCTTTCCGATGAGCAGAAGAAGGAATTGGATGAGATATTGGGCAAGGACGAACCACCATCTGCGAACGACAAACCTTAAAAATCCTTTTCACTCGTCGATCGCAACCTTTACCTGCGGAAAGGCCTTTTTCACGGCCTTTAGGATGTTTTTAGGCTCTTCGGAGGTAGGATCATACTGCTTGGGATAGTTCTTTCTCTGCCTGGTTATGGCTGTCAGCATGTCCTTCTGGTCAGGTTTATGCGTTCTCATGAACTTCATATCAGAAAGGTTGCTATAATGGATGAAAGGCTCTTTTCTCCAAATGATCCTATCAAGAGGCGTTGTAGGCATCAACACACCCTTCTCGTAGACCTTGACGGGTAAAAACTGTGTTAACTCGAACCGCAGCAACGTATCGATCACGAAGAGGGAAATAACGGTCAAGAGCAGTGCAACCACAAGCCCAAAAACCAGCCAATGCACCTCCAAGCCTCTCCAGGCCTCGACCCCGTAAACGGTCCATGTCAGGATCAAAACAAGCAGGCCTCCAAATATACCCATATGGTTCGTGCTCAGCTCGGCCTGGGCCCTTCTTTCCTTTATTTCTTCTTCGTACAGCAGCCTACCCCTTTCTTCCATTTACTCGCCAATTCTCTATTATGTTACCTATACATAAAGATATCGCGGATAAATGGGCATAAAAACGGAGGAAATTCTTCGTATACAGGATGAAGGTCATGGGCAGATGGAGGGGGAATTGGACGGCGGGGTATGATTCAAGGAGGCGGGTGGATGGTGGGTAAAAGGGGTAACAATTTATACCTCAAAAATAATATCTTGCTCAGGATGTCCAAAAAAATCAAGTTCTCGGCATTATTGCTGATACTCATCGTCATCATCGCCGCATTAGGGGTTTACGCCCTCAATCTGACGAACGCGGACGAGGAGTATACGATCATTGGCTTCGATTATGAGAGAGCCTACAGAGACGAGGTTGTTTTGACGAGCATTGGATCCAGACTGGCTGGTACTGAGGAGGAGTACCAAGGAGCGCTTTACATAAAAAGCCAGTTCGAAGATGCGGGATTGTACGATGTGCATATTGAAAAGTTCAATACTCTGCTTTACGAGGTCAATGACGCCAGTGTTTCCCTGGTTGAATATCTTCCCCTGGGAAACCTGCCAAGCCCTATTGAGGAGCCTGTGGGGTTCACACACAAGATGGATTTCGTGGTCCAAGGTTATTCAGGTTCGTATGTATGGTCGAGCTATTCCGACGACCTGGAGATCATGGACATCGGGGACGGGAATGAGGAGGTTCTGTGGCAGGATGCAGGAGGGAAAGCTGCCATCATATCGTATGATGTGGGTGTTGCCTCGAACACGGAGTTGTTCTTCAAGGCAGAGGATCACAGCGTGAGTGCATTAATACTGCACAACCTGCATTATGGGGAGAATTTGGGCTACCTTCCCATCAGCAAATCCACTGGCTTGCCCTCGGCCAGGACGAGTTACCCGGACATACCCTTTTTCATGGTTTCAAAGGCCATGGGTGAGGAGATAAAGGCGGGAATGAACTCCGAGATGAAGCTGAGACTGGATTTCGATGTAACAGTTGAGAAAAGGGACCTATCGGTTGTAATAGGCGATGTCAGGGGCAGTGAGGAGCCTGGGAAATACGTCATGCTGGGGGCTCATCATGACACGGTTTACAACGGCCCAGGCGCGGTGGATAATACAGTAGGCACCGTTACCATAATAGAACTGGCAAGACAGCTCGCAAAGCATGATCCCAAGAGGACGATACGCCTCGCGACCTGGGGCGGCGAGGAA
Source organism: uncultured Thermoplasmata archaeon (assembly GCA_965371185.1). Classification (GTDB taxonomy): domain Archaea; phylum Thermoplasmatota; class Thermoplasmata. The sequence goes on along the minus strand of CBDUXN010000088.1, from coordinate 8,892 downwards.
GAGGGCCTTTTCGGCTCGATGATGTACTTTGAGGCACATGAAGAGGACATTCTTAAAAACTGCATGATGTATCTGAACTTCGATATGAACAATGTGGATTTAGAGCGAGGGAACAGCCTGCCTATAACTGTCTCGGATAACACCTCTATCGGACACATGAATAACATAGTTAAACAGCTACTTGATAAGGTCCCGGAACTTGATAAATACGACATCAAGATCAGCTACAACGATTTAAAAAGCGGCGGCAGCGACCAACTGATATTTGCGAGAAATGACATCAAGGCCGGGGCATGCTGGGGCTCTGGTTCTTTGGAGTATCACACATATTTGGACAAAATCGAGCATGTGAACGCAGAGTCATTATCGGTTGGGGGAAGGATATTTGGAAGCTACGCCTTGTACCTTGCGAATAAGTAAAGAGGGTAAATGAAATTAATATTGATAATTTTAACAATATGTTAGGTGCTGTTAGGGCAGGAGAGTGATGATATGAGGCCGTTCAAATCGCTGATATCGTTTAAGGAAGCACAGAAGATCGCGTTTGACGCAGTTGAGCCCATAACAAGGACGGAAAAAGTAAAAATTCAGGGTGCTGTTTCCAGGGTTCTGGCTGCTGAGATCAAGGCGGGAATAGATGTTCCGCCTTTTGACCGCGCTGCAATGGACGGCTACGCTGTTGTGGCAAGTGATACGTTCGGTACGGATCAGTTCAATCCAAAGGTATTGAAGATAAATGGAACTGTACATGCAGGCGAGGTTTCTGATATTGAGATATCACAGGGCCAATGCGTTGAGATCGCAACAGGTGCCAAGATACCCAAGGGCGGGGATGCGGTTGTGATGATCGAGGACACTGAGCAAGATGGTGAGAACGCTAAAATCTTCAAACCTGTTTATCCTGGGGCTAACCTCTCCAAGAAGGGCTCAGACATTTCAAAGGGCGAGGTGATGTTAGAGATGGGCGAAGCACTCAATCCAAGCAGAATCGGTGTTTTGGCCTCCCTTGGTTTAGAGGAGGTGGAGGTCTATGAGAAGCCCAAGGTTGCGATAATACCCACTGGTAATGAGGTTGCTGAGATCGGTGAAGAGCTGAAGGAGGGGCAGGTTTATAATTCGAATTCCTATGCTTTGGCGTGCATTGCAGCGGAAAATGGGGCCCTGCCTGTTAGGATGGGGATAGTCGAGGATTCATTCGATGCATTGAAGTCCGCCCTGGAAAATTCATTGTCAAACGATTTCATCGTGCTGAGCGGGGGCAGCTCAGTTGGCGAGAGGGATGTGCTCGTGGATGTTGTGGAGAACCTTGGAAAGATTCTTTTCCATGGTGTTCAGGTCAAACCTGGAAAACCACTGCTTCTGGGCCAGATTGACGGAAAACTCGTGCTTGGAACTCCAGGTTACCCAACTGCATGCCTCATAGATGGTTACGTTTTCATGGCACCCATCATTCGCAAACTCGCTCGCCTCCCCAAAATGGAGAGGCAGAGGGTAAAGGCCAGATTGGCAAGGAGGGTCGTTTCCACCCTTGGGAGGCAGCAGTTTTTGACTGTAAAGGTAAGAAACGGCGAAGCCATCCCTGTATTCAAGGAATCGGGTGCGATAACGAGTATGGCCGAGGCAGATGGGTTCATAGAGATAGCTGCAAATGTGGACCTGGTGGAGAAGGGTGAGGAAGTGGAGGTAATACTGTTATAGGTGGTGCTCAAATGATACTGGGAATCTACGGTAAATCTAAATCTGGGAAGACGACACTGGTGGAGAAGCTGATCAAAACCCTGGTAGAGAGAGGTTATAAGGTTGGCTCTGTAAAGAGCATACATGTTGAAGATTTCTCAATAGATACAGAAGGCAAGGATACACGTAGGCACTCTCAGGCTGGGGCGGAGTTAGTGGTGGCCCGGTCTGAGGATGAGACCGCCTTCATAGTGAACAAGGGTCTGGCTCCAAAGGATGTTACCGATTTTATCGAAAGGGTCTCGGACCTGGATATTGTCATTGTTGAGGGATATTGGGACGACGATAACCCGAAGATCGCCCTTGGGGACATAGAGGAAAAGCCCAACACGGTGCTCAGGTATGAAGACAATTTCGACGAAGTTCTTGCATACGCAGAAGAGGGCATCGAGGTGGAGAGGGTGCTCAAGAAACTGCCTGGCCTGGACTGCGGAAAATGCGGATTGGAGACTTGTAGAGAGTTGGCGCGTTCGATTCGTGAGAGTGAGAACAACTTTGACGACTGCCATTACTTCTCTGAAAAGAGGGTTTCTTTGGAGGTGGATGGAAAAGAGGTAGCCTTGGGGAGGTTCGCGAAGGAGATCGTGGCGGGGACGATCGCAGGCATGGTGTCTTCGCTGAAAGGCGTTGAGGAAGGCAACGATATAAAGATCGAGATAAGGGCGGGTAAGAATTGATTGCCCTTACAACGAGAAACACAGCGCAACCATTATATTCCATGAAAGTCTTTTCATATTCCAGAAGAGGTTGAGACGATGGAAAAATGCAGCATCTGCATGCGGACGATCGTAGAAGAGAACAAGATCCATGCCTACACCGGTGATGGGGAAGGTTGCTGTAAGGTGTGCTGGGATTGGCTGAAGGCCAATATACCGCTCAAGGTGGAGGGGGAGGAGGAATAACCCAATAAATTCAAAGGTCGTTTTCCAACAGTAATCTATTTCAATGATTTCTTTTATTCACTAGACCGGAGAGAATGATATCAAAAATTCTATTTATCGAGCCTCCAAAGGACTACTGGTTCGTCATGGGCGAGTACCTTCCGCCACCAACAGGGCTGCTTATTTTGGCAGCGTACTTGGAAAGAGAACTGCCTGATATCGATATAGATATCCTTGACTGCCAAGCAGAAGGAAAGTACTGGAAGGATGTTGAAAATTACATCGGTTCCTCTCCCCCATCCATTGTGGCTGTTTCTGGGTTTACATGCAATGCCTACGGGTGTGCAAGGATTGCGGAAATCGTAAAAAAGGTGAGCAATGATATCATTACCCTCGTGGGTGGAGTGCATTTTTCACAGATACCTGAGGAGTCTCTTGCGGATTTTCCTGAGATCGATTACATCGTCAGAGGAGAAGGGGAAGAAACGCTGGTGGAACTTGTCAAATCTTTGAAGGCTGGTAAAGATATCGGCCAGGTGAAGGGCCTGTCATTTCGGCATAACGGAGGTATAATTCACACACCAAAGCAGCCTCTAATTGAGAACCTAGATACGCTGCCATACCCTGCCTATCACCTGGTGGAGGACAACCTCGACAAATATCATTTCACAATGATGGCAGGAAAGAACGTAAGGTATATGAACATGGAAGGAGCGCGGGGATGTGTTCACAAATGCTCGTTTTGCACCCAGTGGAAGCACTGGGGCGGCGTTTGGAGAACGAAATCTGCGAAGCGAATAGTCGATGAGATCGAATACCTCCATGATAAGTTCGGCGGCCAGTTCATCTGGTTTACAGATGACAATTTCGATTATAAAAGACGAGGGAAAGAGTTGTGGCAGGAATTAAGACCTCGAAAATTCACTGAAGATATCATGCTGTTTTTCCAGGCGCGTACCGATGATGTGGCTGCAAATCCCGACCTGGTGGGAAAGCTGCGGGAGGTCGGCAACTACTGGGTCATGATGGGTGTAGAGCATCATTCAGAAGCTCGACTCAAGGAATTCAAGAAAGGAGTGAAGGTGTCGGATGCCCCAAAAGCTATCAAAGTTCTCAACGAAAACGATATTTTCTCACATGCCATGTTCGTCATTGGCAGCCGCAAAGACACCGCGGAATCCATTGAGCAGCTGAGGCGGTTCTCCATGGACCTGGGCTCGGATTTCTCCATATACACCGCTCTCACACCTTTTCCTGGCACGGCTTATTTTGAATCAGCAAGAAAAAACGGGTGGATAGAAGACACAAATTATTCTAACTATGACATGGCACATGCGATCATGCCAACAGAAACATTATCACGGAAGCAGGTGCAGGAGGAATTATACAGATGTTATAGAGAAAGATACGGATCCATCACCAAGAACATAGCCGGAGTGTTTTCCAAGAAAAAGCTCAAGAGGAATCTATACCGTCATTACGCTCGCCAGAAAGTATTGAAAAATCTGAGGCGTTTGATTTGAAACAGAAAAGGGTAGTTATTGCCTATTTGACCCTCTCAGCGATTAGCGTTGCGTTGATCGTGGTAATCTTATGGCTAGACTCAACAGAGGGGATGAACATACCCATCTACGATAGGATATTCGTGGGAGGGGCCTTCATTTTAGTATGCCTTTTTGGCATCTCGCTGGCCGTTAAACCTAACTGGACAAGAAGATTGACAAGGCGAGGAGCGCATAATGTAAACGAACATCGAACTCAAAAAAACACCAGAAAACGCCAGGGCCATCACCCAGATTGCGAACCGTTTGAGGAGCATACAATAAAAATCGGCAAAAAAGCTCATTGTGCAGGATGCACGGGTTTGGCTATGGGGTCCGTGATAGCCATTTTCTTAACAACGATCTATTTCATTATTTCCAAGAATATATCCTACTCAATTTTTTTCATCTTTGTGATCTTGGGCATGATCCTAATCGCCCTGAGTTTTTTTGAAATAGTTATTTCTTTAAGAAAAGGTTCACTTCACCTGGTCAGCAACGTGTTGCTTGTTGTGGGCTTCTTTTTTGTAATCATAGGTTTATTTCAGGTGACAGGTAAAACTGTCTACGGTCTAATTGCAGTTGTCATATCGTTTCTCTGGTTGGATACAAGGATTCAATTGTCTGATTGGAATCATGTCAGGGTCTGCAAGGATTGTGGCGAGCCGTGTAAAGTCTACCATGGTTAACGCGGCCTGGTTGCCATTTTCAGACCTGCTACGATGAGTGCTAGGGCAATTACAACGGCTATTAGCCACCACCACTCAAATCTACCGGCCCATTCGAATCCCGGAATTTTCTCTAAAACGACCTCGAAAAGGATCGCTATGCCGATTAGGACGATGATAAGTCCCCAAAAAATCGGCGCCGAGCGACCACGACCGGCGCATTCTTGATCACATTGCTCATCATCCGATCTCCGGTGACGCATCGGAACACCGGTTAAAGAGGTCCCGCATTTATTACAGAACTGGGCACCAGCCTCATTTTGCTTCCCACATTTCTGACAATAAACCATTACCTCACCAGATTGGAGATATTAATAAGGATATTTATGCTTTGCTTTTTATCCCTCATTAGAAAAAAATGACCTCAATCCTCAACGATCTTACCGCCCCGCCACTCGCTTATGGGGACCGAGAACTTCTTTTCGACTTCTTCCCTGTATGTAGGACCTCCGTTGTAGGAACAGAACGGTATCAACCTTCCGTCAGGAGTAGCGTAATGCACTGCACAGCGCTGTACCCTTTGGATATCGTAATTGTACAGGTCCTGGAAGTGCATGCCCCCCACGAACATCGTCTTCCATGTGAAATCGCTCACAGCGCTTTTTGTGCGGTCCGCAATTACTGCGCTCAGCAGAGCAGGCATATCCAGGCCCTCGGGCATCTTGTTTTCATCTATGAACTGGCCAAAGTAGCGTTGAAAGTTCTTTGCTAGGCTCTTCTGCTTTCCTTTGTCGGTCTTCATCGCCCCGCCTACCCTCAGCAATAGTTGAATGCCCGTGCCTTTCGCCTTATCGGCCAACCGCATCATCTCAGACATCATACCCTCGATATCAACAAATCTCGGTATCGGTATGACATTCCCGTCCTCTTCTATGAAGAGATATGTGGCGATCCCGCAATGTGCGTGGCATGTGAAAGTCAGTTTTGGCAGGTTGGAGATTACAGAGGCTAGATAGGATATGGGAGCAACGGTTGGCACAGGATAAAAATCATCCTTGGTCAAGTAGGAGCTGTGTTCAACCAACCTGTCCACGAGATCCGTCAAAGTGAACCTCTGCCTGTCCCTCTCCTCTCTCGATATCCTTCCTGTGAAGGCAACTGGCTGATAATTTATTCCCTTAACGACATCACTGTTTTCAACTGCGAAATCGAGAATCGGGCCGACCTGATCGTCGTTAATGGTATTAACTACGGTTGGAACCAGGCACACGGATAGTGGCCTAGGCTCGGTCCTTCTGCAGTTCTCAATAACCTTGATCTTCGTTTCAAGAAGGGGTTTCCCCCTGGTGCTTACGTAATTCTCCTCTTTAACACCGTCGAACTGCAGATATACCGTGTGAAGGCCTGCATCCGACAAGGTTTGTGTGTAACCTTGGTCTCTAGCCAGTTTTATCCCGTTTGTTGCAACTTGAACCTGGGAGAAACCCAGCTCGTTGGCCTTTTTTACGACGTCAATTAACCTTGGGTAAAGGGTGGGCTCGCCACCAGAGAACTGGACCACGAGCGTAGCCACAGGCCTCTCGGCCCTTAAAAGTTCCAGCATCTTTACTACCTCCTCGTATGAAGGCTCATAAACATAGCCGGCAGCGTTCGCGTTGGCGAAACAAATGGGGCATTTTAAATTGCATCTGTTCGTGAGGTCGATGTTCGACAAGGCTGTATGGCTGAGGTGCTGATCGCATATACCGCATTCCAATGGGCAGCCTTTCTCATTCTTTGTATTCGGGTTCTCAACACCCAGGCCGTCCAAAGCGAACCTCTCGGCCTTTAAATACAATTCTGCATCGCTCCATATGATGTCCCTGAACTCGCCGTGCTCCTTGCAAGTCTTTCTCATCACGGCCTTTCCGTCCTCCTCGAAGATCTCAGCATCGATTATGGCCTTACACTCAGGGCAGAGGGACTGAGTTTTCTTTGGCAGACCTTTTGCTGCCTTACTATCCTGAACCGTCATAAAATCACGCATATCGGCATGAAACCCGGGGAATTTAAATTTTTTGTAGCGATTGCTGCGACAAAAAATGGGCGTAAATATCGATTCTGTTACTGAAAGGGATAATTTTTTAAGGAAAAAGGCACTTTACCTGTTGAGGGTTGGAATGATGATGAAGTATGAACAGAGGTGAGGTTGGTGGAGACAGAAGTAAAACATGTAAAATTTAAGATCTGTTTAGTAGGCGAAGGTGCCGTTGGAAAGACGAGTTTAATCAGAAAATTCGTCTCCGATGAGTTTAAGGATAAATACATCACCACACTCGGTACAAAGGTCACAAAAAAAGAAATGAAGATTCAAAACCCCAAAAAAGATGAGTTACTGGATGTTCACCTTTTAATATGGGACATCTTAGGCCAGCCTGGCTTTCGCCACTTGCTAAAGGATGCGTATTTCTACGGGGCCCAAGGTATAATCGCAGTGTGTGACATCACAAGGAAAAATACACTGTCAGATCTGGAGGACTGGATGGTAACTGTTAGAAATTTAACTGAGGAAATTCCAGCGGTGTTCCTGGGTAACAAATGCGACCTGGTGGATGAGCAAGAAGTAGATCTGGATGACCTCAAAAACTTCGCTTCGAAATATAAATCTGCGGAAGCCTATCTTTCCAGTGCAAAAACAGGGTTGAACGTTGAACTTGCCTTTAAAACCATCAGCGAAAAGATACTTGAGGAGAATCTTATAACGAGTGATTGAATTTAGAAGGGACGATGTCGACAAAAACGAACCTGCTTTATAACATACATATTAGAATGAGACAAATGCTTCTTTTCCCAAAAAAATTGGCATCCCTGGCCATTCTATTCGATTTTTCCACAAATATCGCTTCTGATAACCAGAAACTAACTTTTAAAGAATATTAGTGTTTTTTTCCAGATAGGAAGTTGCCTGCACATTCCAGAGAGAGTGGATTATCTTGTCCGAACTTTCGTCCTTAAAATTGAAGCTGTGTTTAATTGGCGAGTGTGCTGTTGGAAAGACGAGCTTAATCAGGAGATTCGTGTTCAACCACTTTTCGGATGCTTATATCACCACGATTGGGACGAAAATAACGAAGAAAAAAATCAAGATCCAAAATCCCAAAAATTACGAGAGGGAGTACGTTACACTGGTGATATGGGACATCATGGGCCAGCATGGATTCCGCAATCAGCTGCAGGAGGCATATTTTAACGGGGCTCATGGAGTGATCGGAATCTGCGATGTAACGAGGAAAAACACGCTGTCTGATTTGGATAACTGGATGGAATCTGTTCATAACATTGTGGATGGAGTCCCGGTTGTCTTTCTTGGAAACAAATGCGATCTTGCAGATGAACAGAAAGTGAAATTGGATGACCTCAATAATTATGCATCCAAATACGGCCAACCCGAAGCCTTCCTATCCAGCGCTAAAACAGGGTTGAACGTAGAGCAGGCTTTTAAAACATTGACCGAGAATATTGTTAGCAAGGTATTGTGAAGCAGGAATTTTGTTGATGGAGGAACAGAAGTGTCGGGTTTAAGCGCAATTGCGTTATTGTACAGGGCAAATCCAATTGCGCAAATATGTAAATTTTCTATACTGAAAGATTCTTTCAATCGACAATTTCCATATGAAGAACATAAGCTCGCTTTTACTCAAATGTTTGAGAATCTTGGTAGAAAATCTCTCACTTTTCCTTTACTATTTTATAGTTACTACTTTGCAATAATCACGGGATATCCCAGGGATATCCCAAAAAACGTTAATAACCCTTATGTTCAATAATTATTCCATAAAGAGAGAGTTGATTAGTATGAAAAATACTGAAAGGGAAAATAAGAAGTTAATGAAAACTGAGATGAAAAACCGGGAGAGGAAAGTTAAGAAGTTAATGAAAGAAGCTAAATGGGGACGGGAAGAGGCTGAAAAGTGGGTTATTTACACTGAATCTGTTGATAGAAAGAAACTCGAGGAAATGAAGAACTCATAGCCATCGCCCTGAAATAGATCAATTGAGTAACTCCAATCCCCTCCGGTATGAATC
>CBDUXN010000087.1:0-13748 GCA_965371185.1 uncultured Thermoplasmata archaeon | reverse complement strand
CCACTACATGAACAACGGCGCCGGCACACACACAGCTCTGACCCTTGCAGCTGGTGTGAGGGTCCGGTATCCGTATGCATGCCGATGGTGCGATTACGACAACGACGGCGATCTTGATTTGATAACCTCGGGTAGGGATTCCGGAGGTAATGCCGACCCACATTTCGTCCACCTTTACAGGAACGAGGGCAATTCCAACAACTGGCTGAAACTGGATATAAGGGGAAACGGAAGGGAAACAAACACAGCGGGCATAGGGGCCAGGGTCAAGATAACCACAGATTCAGGTGACTCGCAGATCCAGGAGGTGGAGGGTGGAATGGGCTGCCACGGTCATCAGAATTCCATGATCATTGATTTCGGACTGGGCGATTATTCCGGAACCTTGGACGTGGAGGTCAGATGGACAAACGGGACAGTTCAGGTTGTTGAAGGTGTGGGGATCAACCAGGTGGTAACAATCACCGAAGCTGTGCCTGACCTGGAGGTCGTCAATTTCTCTGTCTCGGACGAGAACCCGGTGCAGGGCGAAATCGTCCAATTAAACGCAACCATTATGAACATAGGCAATATCAGCACGAGATATGCATTCACTAGATTCTACTTGGGTCATCCGTCCGAAAATGTGCTGATCGGCGGTCCAACATTCATAAAAAATATTTTCCAGGGTGACACGGTTTATGTCCAGATCTCCTGGGACACCACAAGCTACCTTGGCTCCAATACGATCTATGCGGCTGTGGAGGACGCGAGCCCAGAAGAGGATGTTCTTGACAACAACCTCAAGGAGACCCAGCTTTACATAAGGAGCGAGAACCAGCCTCCTACAGCCTCGCTGGACATCTCTCCCGGAAACCCGGAGGCAGGGGAGGAGGTTACATTGGACGGCTCCTATTCATCCGACGATTCGCATGTCGCAGAGTATCTGTTCGATTTCGGAGACGGCAAGAATTCCGGCTGGACCTCCGATTCGATTGTCACCCACACCTACAGCCTGAGCGGAACCTATTTCGTCTCCCTCAGGGTCAATGATGACGATGACACGGAGAGCGAGAACGTTGATGAGCAGGAGCTGAGGGTGAGAGGACCCCCCATCGCGAAATTGACTGCCAGCCCCACATTTGCAGATGTCGGTGAGGAAGTTACCTTTAACGGCTCTGCAACAAGTGATGACGGTAAAATCGTGAAGTACTTTTTTGATTACGGAGACGGATACGACTCAGGACCCATAAGCGCCTCTGTTTCGACACATATGTACGGCGTGGCAGGTGAATACACGGCCTCCTTGAGTGTAAAGGACGATGACGGTCTGTACAGTTCGAATGTTGCCGAGGTAACGATAACTGTTACGGTACCAACGAACATCAAGCCTGTGGCGTACATCCAAGACATCACACCAAACCCAGCGAGCCTGGAAAAGGAGGTCTCTTTTGATGGTTACGGTTTGGACGAGGACGGGGAGGTTGTTGGTTATCTATGGACCTCCAGCCTGGACGGGGAGCTGAGCACATCCCAGTCATTCTCCACCTCCTCGCTTTCGCTTGGCGACCATACGATCTCTTTCAAGGTCCAAGATGATGAAGGTGACTGGTCCTCTGAAGTAACTGAGAGTTTGACCATAAAATCATTCAACGTGATACCCACTATAAGCCTCCTGACCCTCAGTGATTACCAGCAGGTTTCCGGCGTGATAACGATCAGCGGCACAGCATTTGATGATGATGGAGACATCGTCAGGGTTGATATCAGTATAGACGGCAGCTCTTGGATTCCTGTGGACGGTACCACTGCCTGGAGCTATCAGCTGGATACCACGACCCTTGTGGAGGGGGAGCACACGATATCTGTGATGGCTTTTGACGGCGAGGATTACTCGGAGGTGGAATCCATAACCATCGTGGTGAAGCAGAAAGGTGGAACGACCACGAAATCCGAGCTCAGCCCCGCCCTGATATTCGGCATAGCCCTGGCCATAGGGCTGATTGTGTTTTCCATTGTAACGGGCGTGGTGGTAACGAAGAAGAAAAAGGAAGATATTCAACCTCCACCAGTGGCACCTCAGCAGATGCAGCCTGGGCAGTCATCAGGGACGAGATGGAACTGGTAGGATACCGATTTTTATCAAAAATTATTTACCATCATTCAGGCTATACTCATCCAACATGAGATACGATCACCCTGTCTACCGCCCTCCATCCGAGGCCTTCAGCCTGATCATCCAGACCACCATAGGCTGTCCCCACAACAAGTGCAGGTTCTGCTTCATGTACAAGGGGAAGAAGTTCAAGATAAGGAGCTTGGAGGACATCAAGGAGGACATAACCTCAGCCAAGATGTTCTACGGCGATAATGTGAGCACCATATTTTTGGCAGACGGCAACTCCATCATAATGAGAACTCCCCAGCTGGTGGAGATCCTGAACTTCTGCTACGGTATCTTCCCGAATCTCGAGAGGGTGACAAGCTACGGCGCAGCCAAGTTCGTGCTGAAAACCAAGACCGTCGAGGAGCTTGCGCAGTTGAGGAAGGCAGGTCTGAAGAGACTGCATATGGGCCTGGAGAGCGGCGACGATGCCGTTCTGGAGAGGGTCTTAAAAGGTGCCTCCGCAGAACAGATGATCGAGGCCAGCAAGATGGTAAAAGAGGCTGGTATCGAGATCTCCCAGTACGTATTATTAGGGATAGGCGGCAGGAAGGACTGGGAAAGGCATGCAGTCAGCACTGCAAAGGTTCTAAATGCAATGGACCCCGATTTCATTCGGGTCAGGACCCTGGTGCTCAGACCTGGGGCACCGCTTTTCGAGGATGCTGAGAATGGGGAGTTTTTGCTTTGCACTCCTGAGGAAGTCCTCGACGAGACGAAACTCCTAATCGAGAACCTGGAGGTCACGAGCCAGTTCTGCAGCGATCATGTTTCCAACTATGCGAACGTCAATGGAAAATTGCCTGAAGAAAAGGAAAAAATGCTTAACAATTTGGAGAACGCAAGGAAAAGGATCGGAAGCGACCCAGATTTCAGGGCCTGGCTCGTCGATCCGAATCGATGTTTAAATTTGTAGCCAGAATGTTTCTTTCGATTGAATATTATAGAAAGGTATTTAGGGTACTTGATGCAATATTACCCTTGTCCCTAACCCCTGACCACCCTTCCTCGCATATAAGCGGCTATCTGACCCGATAATTTTCCTCCTAATTTTGGTTGGGGGTTGGGGTTCTTTATTGCCCCCGGTTTAATCTCAAAAAAAATCGGTTCTCACAGGTTTTCAAGCAGGTATAACAAATAATCCCAGAACTTGCCCACAGAATCGATCTCCATTCTCTCGTCAGGGCTGTGCGGAAATTCTAAAAGTGGACCTATCGATATCATGTCCATCCCAGGGAAATGCTGGCCTATTATTGCCGTCTCGAGTCCTGCGTGAATTGCCTTGATCTCCGGCTCCCTGCCCAATTTATCCTTGTAAGTTCGCTTTGCTATGCCTAAAAGCTCTGAGTTCATGTTGGGCTTCCATGAGGGGTAGCTTCCCTCCTTTGTTGCCTCCGCACCCGCCAGTTTTGCCGTGGCGATTACCTTGTCCCTAACAGATTCTATTGAAGAGTTCATTGAAGACCTCGTGTTGCAGCCTAAGAGAACCACATCCCCCTTCATATTTACCGTGGCGAGATTGGAAGATGTGTCCACAAGCTCAGGTATGTGGGGATTGAATGCAAGATAACCATGGGGCAACGCGTATAGTAAGGAGATCAGGTTCATAGTGGCTTCTGTTGAGTACCCTTCCATACCCTCTAAGTCCGTGTGTACGATTTCGATGCCTTCTTCGATTCCCTCGAACTCGTCCCCCAGCTCTGATTCGACCTGCTTCATCACCTCTTCCGCCTTGCCTATATCCTCTAAAAGTATCTTGGCTTTTGCCTCCCTGGGAATAGCGTTCCTCTTGTTTCCTCCCTGCATCTCCACGAGCATTAGCTTCTGCTCCTTGGCTATGCTGTATAGAACCCTGGCCATGCATTTTATTGCATTCGCCCTTCCTAGATGGATGTCCACGCCGGAGTGGCCGCCTTTGAGGCCTTTTACTGTTATCTCAAGGCTGCTCATTCCCTCAGCATGGGTTTTGGAGCCCATTGGTAATTTGAGGGTTGAATCTCCTCCGCCTGCGCAGCCTATGTATATGGTGCCAAGCTCCTCGCTGTCGCAGTTCACGAGCCTTCTTGATTCCAGGAAGTCGGCTGTCAAGTTAGTTGCTCCGTTCAGGCCTGTTTCCTCGTCAACAGTGAATAACAGCTCCAGAGGCGGGTGCTTGATGTCCTTGGCATGGGCAAGTGCCAATTGAACCGCAACCCCTATACCGTTGTCAGAGCCAAGGGTTGTGCCCTGGGCCATAATATAATTACCTTCCCTCTTCAGTTGTATGGGATCCTTTAAGAAGTCGAACTCCACATCCGCATTCTTCTCGCAAACCATATCTAGATGCCCCTGCAGACACACGCTTGGATGATCCTCGTAGCCAGGTGAGGCAGGCTTCTTGATGACCACGTTGCCTGCGTCATCTTTTTTCGCTTCCAAGCCGAGTTCATTGGCCGTGCTCAGCACGAACTCCACGATTTTCTCTTCATGCTTGGAGCATCTTGGTATCTGCCTGATCTTGTCGAAGTAATTCCATACCGTTTCTGGTTCTAAGCCTTGTAACGCTTCGTCCATTTTATTCACCTTTGGATGATTGTGAGAGGAGGGGAATTGGCCTTCTGGGACTTATTTGTTTTGGAATTTGTCCAAGATAATCTCAGGGTCCGTATCCAGCCCAACTATGCATTAACATCAGTTTTCCGAAAGGTATTTAGATTTAAACCATTTCACATTACATTTTTCATTTCCCACATTTTACAAAGGGCTCCATCATTTTGATCCCGAAAAAAATAGGAATATGCTCATTTCCCAAATGGAACGAGCCCTACAGGGCGAGGAAAAAACCCACCCCAACCCCCACATTTTAGGTGGGCCACCGCAACCGCCCTCATTCCCCGATTACATTATCTATTTCCGACCGCATTTTCTCGGTAATGTTCCTCAGGTTCTCCTGGCCTAGGACATGCGCAGCATCCATATCCCTTATTTTGCCTGTGGACAGTATCATGGTAATATAATCCCATTGACCTGCAATCGAGATCTGGTCGCATATCTTCAGCCAGGTATCAACCATGTCCCGTATCTTTTCCACCTTCGGACTGACCTCGATGTACGCAGATGTGAGAAACGCCGCAGCCAGCTCTTTTTTGGTGATCGTCATGTCCGAAGCATGCTGATCCAGCTCCCTTCTTATGCTTTCAAAGATGCCGTTGATAAAGGGGAAGCCTTCCACCCTGGCTTTGAGCTCCATTATTCGGCCTATGGTCAAAATCGCGGCGATCAGATCCAGATCATCTTTTATTACCAAACCGTCCTTGATTTCCACCCATAGGTCGACAATTTCACGGATTGTTTCCACCTTATCGCTCCTGGAAATACCCGCTGAGGTGATGAGTGCACAGACCAGTTCTTTTTGCAAATCTGACGACTGCATATCCCTGCCCGCGAAATTTTTATTGATATCGATTATTATGGTGTTGATAATACTCGGGCTTAAGATCTCAAATCCATAATCCATGATCCTACCCGTACCGAGCAATGCCGAAACATAATCCAAATTTTCTTTTAATTCAACACTTTTTCGAGTATCGTCCCAGAGTTCGACTATGGACGGCGTGGATTCAACCTCGTACGAATGAGATATGAAGGTGATGGTCAAGAATGCCGAGATTTCATCCTTGTTGGACGTATCGATGATCTGCATCACATTGATCCTCTCCTTTTTACGGAATTTTATCGGGTTAAGAATGATTAAGATAGTATAAATTTGTTTGGATTAATATAACTAGGGGTAAGAAAACATTTATACACCCTAACATATATTCTGGCCCACTTGGGGGAGATGATACTATTCCCGGAGAAACACAATTCAAGGTAATAATTGCGGAGATAAGGCATTTGGGAGACCAGCCCACATCGATAGGCGAGGCTGGAATTTTCGTGGGGCCGCTGTTCTATGCCAAGTTCGATCTTCCTGATAGCATAGAAACGGAGGAGCAGGCGGTAATCCAGTGCCGGACGAAACACAACCAGCTCAACAACAAGATGTTCTTTCTCAACTACAAACCCCTTCCCGACATCCTGGAGCCTCACCCCAACAACAAGAACGAATGGATGATGGACATCGCCATCGTCCCCCAGGGATGGCTGAAGCCAGGTGAAAATAACATTCATATCGGTTACGCTGACGAGAGGTACGACGATTTTGTGGTGGACAACCTCGTGCTCTGGTACAAGACAAAACCGGGGAATCCCTCGAAGGGGCAAGCGGGAAAAGAGAAGAACCCGGATGACGATCGGGACTGGGACAAGTTAGAGGAATTGTCAAAGACAACGTAGAAGTTCATTTTTTCCGGGCTCTCAGAGATAGAAAGTCCAGACCGCTATCCAATCCTCCCCCTAATACCCCCGCACTCCTTCTCATACCTCCTGAAAAACGATTCAGAAATAAAGCCTCCTACGTCCACATTATAGAAAAATATTAATATGCTGTAGACGTATAGATGATTGTGGCTTATACTGAAATAAAGAAAAAGAACGGAAAGAAGTATTATTACCGGGCCAGATCGATTCGCAAAGGAAGCAAGGTGGGTAAAAAAAGAATATACCTTGGAGCCAATATCGGGAAGAAAGAACTTGCGAAGGCCGAGAAAGAGGCGGATAGGGAACTTGGCATATTAGATTCCATGCTCACCGATATGGAAATAGAGATACTGAAGACCATTAAAAAAGATTATTCGAAACAATCCAGCCGAACTTCAAGGAACAGATACATGGCGTTCATATCGCTTTTTACCCATGATTCCACAGCAATTGAAGGAAATACACTCACCCTACAAGAAACCGCAAGCCTGCTTTTTGATGAGATAACGCCCGCAAAGAACCTGAGAGAGATAAATGAGGTCCTGAATCATAAGAAGGCATTTGATTACCTCCTTGAATATGACGGCGATATTTCAAAGAAGTTCATATGCGATCTGCATCAGATAGTAGTCGAAGATACATTGGACGAGGAGCTTGAGGATCAAATAGGTCGATATCGATCACTGCAGGTCTATATTCGTGGAGTGGAACGGGTTCCAGCCCCACCGGAACAGGTTCCCAGTGACATGAGAGCTCTCCTTTCCTGGTACACCAAGAATAGGAACAAACATCATCCGGTTGTGGTCGCAATATACTTCCATGTTGGATTCGAGCTCATCCACCCATTCGTGGATGGCAATGGCAGAGTTGGAAGACTCTTAATGAACTTCATCTTACACAAGAATAGGCATCCCATGGTAAACATTCCAAACCTCCAGAGAAATAGATATTACGATGTTTTGAATGAGGCCCAGGTCAATGGAAATCATCGACCATTCATTGAATTTATCGTCGAGCTCATAGGAGAAAGCACGATTCTTTTCTAGATGGAACCCTTTAATTTTAAAAGATAAAAATGGGCTCAGGGAGGCTTTTGTGCTTAAGAAATAAGC
Source organism: uncultured Thermoplasmata archaeon (assembly GCA_965371185.1). Taxonomy (GTDB): domain Archaea; phylum Thermoplasmatota; class Thermoplasmata. The sequence goes on along the minus strand of CBDUXN010000087.1, from coordinate 6,152 downwards.
TTTTATGAACATAACACAAAAGGTTAGTGCTGCCTGTCTGATATCAGTTGATTTTAAAGGCAGCACGGACTGAGCCCACGAATATTGCATAAAAAAGCTAAGTGGGCTCAGGGAAACCCGAATTCAGGTACACTGGCTCAAATGGAAATCAAAGGGGTAAAAGAATGTAGGGATGTCCTTTCTTCTTTACTTTTTGAAATCCCAAAAGCTCAGCAAGATAAATAGAGCCATGGAGTTGCGTTTTAGTCACTTCTTATAAATCTTGTCGTGATGGTCATAATCCTCTATTATCACGGTTTTCTTTGATTCATCAATGGAAAATACCATTACAAAACTCTTGTCGATATGCACCCTTCTCAGGTGTTGAAGTGGACGCCTTAGGTTTTTGTAGCGGTGAGGATTCGCTCTCACCTCTTCGATCTTATCGTGAATAATCTCCAGCTGTTTGGTGTTCTTTTTGGCAAGTTTGAAGAAGATCTTTTCAACAGATTTCCTCAGCTCAATTTCGTACATTCTATTTCAACCCGAAATGCTTCTTAAAGTCCTTAACCTTCATGGTAGGTTCCTTCTCCCTCTTCTTCATTTTCTCAACATATTCGGGTCTTAGTTCTGGCTCCAATAATTCCTTTTCATACTCGTTTATTATCAAACTGACAGCCTCGGATTTATTCTTCAAACCGAATTTACCTTTAACGACATTCAAGACTCTATTGTCGTGCTCATCTAACTTTATGATCGCCTGGACCATTGTTATTTCTCCTAATGTTTTGTTATAGATAATAATGTTTTATAATTATTTAAAACTTTTGGTATTTTAAGGTGAAGATGAATTCGAATAAACATCAAAAATATATACGCCGTAAGCAATAAGCTGATATAAGCGAATCTATAGGAGCTTGTAGTGAACCACGTTCTAGAGAGGAAATCCAGCATCTCTTGAATCTCTCAGATCGGGAATATCTCTGCAAGTCCTTTATCAGACTTGCTTTAGAAGCAGGTTGGCTGGCCATGACGATCCCTGATAAGCCCAGAAGTAGCAAACAGAAGTATGTGACCACGGAGAAAGGAAAGAAGTTGCTTGAGGGAGGTTGAGGCAAGGGTTGCAAAATCAGCGAATGAAAAAATTGTTAACCTATTCTGTTAAGTAGGTGAGGTATTAAACGCGGTTCAGGTGCGCAATTATGTTCGTAAGGAGTGAAAATGTGACCTTGAGGAGAGAAATCTTTGGAGGCATGGCTTTTCACATAAAAAATGGCACAACCATTGAATTGGATAGGGAGGGGGAATACCTGCTAGAGACCTTGAGCCGACCCCAAAAAATTAGGGATCTAGTACAGGAGATGTCAAAGGAGTTTCAAAGAGAAATCTCCGAGGGTGAGATAGAAGCGTTTACAGCCAATTTCATAAAGATGGGATTTGTAAAGAAAGGAACCCATAGGGGAAATTCAGACCTCATAGTTCATGACGAAGCTTGGTGGGCTGGGGACAATAGTTGCTTATGTGCGCCCGAAACAGTGCATTTTATGGTAACCAACAGATGCAATCTAAGCTGCCCTTTATGCTATGAAAACAAAGAAGGAAAAACTGAGATGCCAAAAAGCGCAATATTTGCTCTGATAGATAAGTTAGCCGAGATGAAGGTATTTCAACTGGCAATCGGTGGTGGAGAGCCCTTTTTAAGGGAGGATATATTTGAAATCATAGAGTACTGCCGAAAGAAGCGCATAGTCCCCAACGTTACTACCAATGGGACCCTCGTTAATGACTATGTCATTAAAAAAATAAGACACAAGGTCGGTGGGATCAGTGTGAGCTTGAATGGCTATTCTTCAGATACAAATTTTGGAAGAGACACTAAAGGTTTTGACGATATGGTGCGCGGAATGAGACTGCTTTTGGCAGGGGGCATACCCACAGGTGCAAACGTGCTGGTAACTCACGAGAGCCTACATTATTTACACAGGACTTTCGATTTCTTGAAAAAGTCGGGTGTGAAATGGGTCAATGTACTTCGACCCAAATCGGGGCAAGGTAATGCTCCCGTTGCCCGATATATACTCTCAAGGCGAGAGCTAAGCGAGCTTAAAAGGGTGCTTAATTTATGGACCTACAACCTGCCTTTATATGTCGATACATCCCTTACATGCTTGATGCACACTGTGCCGATACAGATGTTGAGAGAAAATGCTGTTTACGGTTGCGTTGCAGGTACGAGGTTTTGCACAATAGACTGCAATGGAGATGTCTATCCGTGCTCTTTCTTCAAAAATACGGAATATCTTGCGGGTAATGTACTAGAGAAGGATTTCCAAGACATCTGGTTGAACTCGGAAATTTTTATAAAGTTCCGAAAGATGGGGGAAAGGCTGAGAGGGAAGTGCAGAAGTTGTGGAATTAGAGACTATTGCGGTGGGTGCAGGAGCCTTGTATTAATGCAGAGCAACGATTTTTATGGGGAAGATGAGATGTGCATCAAAGGTTAAGGAGGCCGATAGAGGTGAGGATTTTGAGCGTGAAAAGAGGTTTTGAGACGGATCACAGCTCGACGCAAGCCAAGTACATTATGGGTTTTACAGTGACCTGCGACTACGACTGGTGGACGTGCGAATTTGAGATGCCCTACAAGAAAACGCTGTACGATAAAATAAAGAGATATGAAACATATGGAGATTACGAACTCGTGATAGAGAAGAAGGGGAAGGTCATCTTGATCGCCGTGACCGTGCATCTTGATTATGGCGCCATCCTACCTGATGACGACCCTTTCATAGCGTTTGCCAACGCTTGTGCAGAGATCAAGGAAAACATCCTTGAAGGTGATTTTACCGACTTAGACCTGCTACAAGCGTACGTTGAGGACGAGGCCAGATTTAAAAAATTGGAGAGCACAAGCGGCATAAAACGTATCATCGAGAAGAACTGCTGAGGTGTGTCAAGATGAAGTTCACAGATAAGGAGTTAGTGAACCTGTACCGTGCAGTCAAAATCTTGGAAAACGGTGAGGCACTGCTCGGCATGGATGTAGAAAAGGAAGTTGTTGAGGCCATTGTCATGAGGTTGGAGGGCAAATTGCCCAAAAAGGCAGTATCTAAGATTATAAAAGAAGTTGAGAATCTCATCCAAGAAGCTGAGATGGCCTTGGAGGACTACCCGGACCTCTCGTCTGAATACGACTTCGATATGGAGTTCGGGCCTTCTTACCCCACTAGGGAGACCATGAAGGTGCTGAAGAAGGCGATTGCAGAGGGGCTGTGCGTGGAGATCGATTATTATTCCCGGAACCAAGGGAAGTTCACCAAGCGTAAAATCGAACCTGAGAGCATAGAGCGAAGGAGCGGGAGGGCATATGTGAACGCCTTCTGCCGCCTGCGCAACGAGGACAGAGTGTTCAAGGTTGAAAGGATTAAAAAGATAGAGGTGTGTGAATGATCTGAGGCTATTGTCAGTTAGAAAAGGGTTTGAGACAGACCACAGCACGAGAAGCTACGGCTACATCGACGGTATCAAACTGGACTATGATTACGGCACATGGGTGGCTCAGTTCAGAATGTTGTACAACAGTGATTTGTTCAAAAAGCTGAATGAGTTTGATTATCTCAGTACGTTCATCAGGAAGGAGTTTAACAAGATCATAGTCGAGCTTGCGCTTTATTCCGAGAAGATCGGCGAAGACGAGTATGAATGGGCAGTTTTAGTCAATGAAATCAAAGAAGAAACTGAGAAACATAACTTAGAGCCTCTAGAGGTGGTAGAAGCCTATCATACTGATGTAGAAAAGTTCAGGAGCATGAAAACAAAAACTGAGCTGGGCAAAAAGTTGCAGAAGCGGTTGACACCTCTCTATTAGAGCATGCATATGTCTCCGGTTGCAGGATCGTTTTAGGGAAATATCATCAAAAATCTGAAAATACTTGATGAGAGCCACATTTGCCGCAGGAGGGAACATTAATAACAAAATAATCACCTATGAACAAAGCCCCCATGTCCTGTCTATCTAGTCCCGGGATTTTCGAGAATTCTTTTGCTGCCGAAAAAAGCATATCTTCCTCCTCGATTGTTCTAGGCTCTAAATCGCCTTTTACTGCAAAATGCTTAACGGCGATATTCTCCTCATTACCACATTCCATACACGCGACAGGGCCCCACGAATCCCACCCCTCTTTTCTCAGTACCTCGTTATACTTGTCCTTCGATAGTTCCTCCAAAGATTCCTTGACTTCCACAGGGTAATTTTCCCTGGTTTCGTAATCTTCATCAGAACTTTCTATTTCGAAACTCTCCTCAGTTTCATCTCTTGATTTATTCTTGCATTCGTCACAGGGGAAGAATATCATTGTTTCGTCCGGGGTTCCGCATACTCCTGATGCCATATCGTGATGTGTTACCTCCTTGATATACTCAACAACATCGTCGGGCAAATCTCCTTTTCCGCAATTGAAACATTTGTACAAGGAACCAGTAACATGTACACCGTCCAGATCACCGATTATATCTTTTAACTCATCGAAATCTTTTGGGATTTTCGTGCCGACCTCTTTTGCTATTCGCAGCCCATTTTTGATGATCCATTTGCATTCGTCCAGGTCTCCCTTTATGAATGATCCTCTCCTCATCTCGGCCTCGAACCTCGCCTTGGACACATGCCTGCTTCCAAAACAATCCTTTAAACCCATCTTCCATTCATCGACTAGGACAGAGACGAACTGTAGGCTTCCATCAGGGTTCTCCCTCGCAACCACTATATCCCGGCTCCCCCTTGAATCGGTTATGAGAACTTTGTACATCGGAAGTTCTCCTGCAAAGATAATCTTGCTGATATCTTTATTTATACAGCATTTCTTATATTTCTTACCGCTGCCGCAGGGGCATGGCTCATTTCTTCCTATCTTCATGTGAAAGACGCTCCTTATTTTATGATGTGAACATGTTTCTTCAGCATATTCTTAATTGATGCGATGTTGAGGCTATAAAGTTCAAAGGCGGTGAGGACAACCGCGTGCAACCTCGCAACAGCATAGGTATCCCCTACGCATGCAGTTTACATCCTATTTATTCTTTAAGGAGGGGATATATCTTGTTCGAATTAATATTTTATCACCCGAAAATAGCGTAATGCCATATTACTGTAACGGGGTGATCAGGGCCATCTATTCTCTCTTTTCACACATCGCCTTCATCACAGCATTTTTTTTACCGTGGTAAATGGTAAAGAAGGTCAGAATTAACCAGTTGATCGAACAGAAGACCAGAGCAAAATTGTTCATACTGAGGAGCATCCTTAAGAAGTCCACGATGGGCGAGGTGATCGATGAGATCATGAAGCGCATTAAGGTAAGTTGATTAATAGAAAGTTTCATGTAGCCTTAAGAAGATAGAGAATAATGGTGGTTTGAATGGCAGAGGCGGAAACAAGTAAAAATTACGAATTCTACATAAACACGGATCTGAGTGAATACGCGGGGAAATGGGTAGCTCTTGTTGATGGTAAAATCGTTGCCGTGGGTGACAGGGCAGATGAGGTTGGAAAAGAAGCAGAGAGCAAACACCCAGACAAGGAGATAGCCATCGTCAAAGTTCCAACAGGTGATACGCTCATTCTGTGATCGAAATCGAATTATTAAGGTGATAATCGATGATCGTTTTCAGATACAGGGAAGAGAAGAGTCAAATTACCGGGGAAACTATGAGACCAGTAGCAGAGGTAAAGGTTCTGTCGTCGAGCGGAAAATGGATTGAGTTTCATCCGTACATAGACTCAGGGGCAGATGTTACCCTTCTTCCCTACACATTGGGCCTCTATATTGGATTTGAATCGCCTTCGAAGATTATAGAGCTTCAGGGCGCGAGAGGCATAGGTTTACCTGTAGAGATGAGGAAGGTAAAAATGAAAATCGGAGACATAGAATTGGAGCCGAGAGTAGCATGGGCCTTGATAGAAGAGGCCCCGCCGTTGTTGGGCAGGTTAGACATTTTTGATAAGTTCAATGTAACCTTCAGAGAAAAGGAAAGAGTGGTCACATTTGAGCCCATCGAATAATAGGTCAGAATTAACCAGTTAGTCGAACAGAAGACCAGAGCAAAATTATTCATACTGAGAACCGATTCTTGACTGCTACATATTAGCATGCGTTGAAAATCCACCTTTTACGAGA
>CBDUXN010000086.1:0-13795 GCA_965371185.1 uncultured Thermoplasmata archaeon | reverse complement strand
ACCTACTTGAAGAAACGCCCTTCATTGGAGGCACAATATCCCAGCTTGACCGCCAGTTTCCCACGGATGACTGCGGCATGTGCAAGATGCTGCCCTCCTTTGGAAACGAACTTTGCTCGGATATCTGCCTAAGAAGTAGTCTAGTTCATCCAAATGTAAATATCATCACAAATGCTGGTCTAAAAAGCCTAGAGGGTGAACCAGGCAAATTCAAAGCTCTTATCACGAAAAAGGCGAGGTATGTGGATCCTGAGAAATGCACGGCCTGCAATCGTTGTGTTGATGTGTGTCCCATCGAGGTTGATGATGCTTTCAACCAAAAACTGGCCAGGAGAAAGGCGATTTACATACACCTATCTGCCGTTCCCACAGTGTATGCCGTAGATATCGAGAACTGCAATAAATGCAGCGAGTGTGTCAAGATCTGTCCCACAGAGGCCATCGACCTTAAAATGGAGAATGAGGAAGAAGAGCTCAATGTCGGGGCGATCATCCTTGCTCTAGGTTTTGAACCCTACGATCCAAGCGAGTCAGGTTCTTTGCATTACCCAGAGTTCGAAAATGTACTCACAGCTTTGGAGTTCGAGCGCCAGATCAGCGGAACAGGCCCGAACTTGGAGAGGCAATTGCGGCGAATATCTGATGAACAAATGCCCGAGACCCTGGCTTTTATGCAATGTGTCGGTTCAAGGGATGAGACGAATAATTACTGCTCCAATGCATGCTGCATGCATTCTTTAAAGGAAGCCATGATGGCCAAGGAGCTGCACCCGGATATGGAAATTACCATATTCTTCATGGACATGCGGGTTTTCGGCAAGGGCTATCATCGGTATTATGAAGAGGCGAAGAAGAGAGGAATACAATTCGTTAGAAGCAGGGTTGCAGATATCTGGGAGGATGAGGCTCAGAACCTTATCGTGAACTATGCCGACGAGAGCGACGAGCTGAAGCATGAAACGTTCGAGATGGTCGTGCTTGCAACAGGTCAGAAACCTCCAGGGAAGGCTAAGGAAATGGGCAAAATTCTAGGAATCGAACTTGACGAACACGGTTTTTGCATTCCAAAGAAAGGTTCCCCGATTGAAACCTCAAGGAAAGGTATTTTTGTCTGCGGTTCCTTCTCAGGGCCAAAGGACATACCGGACACCATAACAGAGGCAAGCGGTGCAGCAGCATTGGCTGGCTCATTGATGAGGAAAGCCGCTGGTGAGGTGGAGAGAGAGGATGACAAGGAGGGGAGTATCAAGAGCCACGAAGCCAAGGAAGAGAACGAGAATATCGGAATATTTGTATGCAAGTGCGGCGGCGACATCGACCCTCTATTGGTTGAAAAACTTGTTGAGTTCTCGAATTCCCTTCCGGATGTTGCTCTTGCGGAGAGCAGCGATTTTCTATGTGTTGATTTAGATAATGTAAGTAAAAAAATTGCAGACGCCAAGGTAGGTAAAATCATATTTGCCGCCTGCGCGCCGTACCCATTTGAGATCAAGTTCAAAAAAGCAATAGCATCTGTTGGGATCGACCCAAGTCTATTGGAAATCGTGAATTTAAGAGAAGGGTGCTGTTGGGTGCATGAAGAAAAACAAAAGGCAACTGATAAGGCGAAAGCCTTGATTTCCATGTCCAATGAGAAGCTCAGAACCCAGGAGCCTTTGGGAAAAGGTTCCAAGCATGTGGTACAAAAAGCCTTGGTAATTGGAGGTGGCATAGCAGGCATGGTTTCTGCCCTTAACATCGCAAAGAATGGGTACGCTGTTGATATTGTGGAGAAAAACGATGTACTGGGGGGCAATGCAAAACATTTGTACCGTACGATCGATGGTTTGGATGTTCAACTGTTTCTCAAAGATGTCATCGAGAAAGTTGAGAAAAACGAGCTCGTCACGGTGCATACAGGCTCAGAGGCCGCTAGGGTTTCTGGCAAAGCCGGAGGGTTTCTTGCGGAGATAAAAGATTCCTCAGGTCTTAAGAAAGATGAATACGGCACGGTGATCATAGCTGCAGGTGCAGAGGAGCTGGTGCCAAAGGAATATCTTTTTGGAGAGCATGATTCTGTGATCACCCAAAGGGAATTGGAAAGAAGGCTTTCACAAGGTAAGATAAAGGCGAAAAGCATCGTGATGATTCAATGCGTGGGTTTGAGGGATGAGGAAAGGCAATACTGCGGCAGGATTTGCTGCTCCCAGGCTATAAAAAATGCATTGAAGGTAAAAGAGATACACCCCGAGACAGAGGTGCATGTGCTTTACAGGGATATGATGACATACGGCTTTCTGGAGGAGTATTACATCAAGGCCAAGGAATTAGGCGTGGATTTCATCAGATACGAGTTAAAGGGGAAGCCGTCTGTAAAAGCGGAGAACGGGAAGTTGAAGGTAAATGTGGTGGATCTCATATTGAGGGAAGAAATTCCTCTCAATCCAGATTTGATTGCGTTGAGTGTAGGTCCCTCCCCTGAAAACAACGAATCTGTGAGGCAAGCATTTGAAACCGGTCTGGAATTGGATGAGGACGGATTTTTCAGCGAGGCGAACGTGAAGTTCAGGCCAGTGGATTTTGTGAGCGAGGGCATTTACGTCTGCGGCTTGGCACACTCACCTGGAAATTTATACGAGTCCATAGCCAAGGCTCAAGCGACAGCAGGCAGGGCGTTGACGATACTATCTAAGAAGGCGTTGCTATCAAGGGAATTCATATCTGAAGTAAATGAGCGCTGGTGTGTTGGATGCGAGGCATGTATAACCGCATGTCCATATGATGCAAGGGTGTTGGAGAAGGATAGGAAGGTGGTAAAGGTCATTGATGTGCTTTGTCAAGGCTGCGGTGTTTGTGCCGTGGTATGTCCAAGCAGTGCAGCAAAGCTCAGAGGATATAAGGATAAACAGATAATGGCTATGATAGATGAGGCTGTGGTTTAATGAAATAATGGTGGATAATGGGAGTTGGTAGTATGGTCAAGGCTGAGGCTGAGGAAAAGAATAAGGCAAAGGATTTCGAACCGAAAATAGTGGGTTTTCTGTGCAAGTGGTGCTCATCAAGCGCAGCTGATCTGGCAGGAACTGCGAGAATGCAGTATCCACCAAATATCAGGATAATAAGGCTTATGTGCTCCGGCTCTGTAGATTCGGTTTACCTGATGAAGGCGCTGATGGAAGGTGCTGACGGTGTGCTGGTTGCCGGCTGTCATCCAGGAGACTGTCATTATGTAGAAGGAAACTACAAGGCGAGGAGGAGGGCGGCACTTTTAAAGGATATATTGAACACACTTGGTTTAGAAAGTGAAAGGGTGTGGATTCGATGGATAGGGGCGGATGAGGGAAGGAAATTTGCAAAGACTGTGGAAGAGATGACCGAGGAACTGAAGAAGCTCGGTCCGAACCCAATGCATAGATATTGGTCTGTTTGAAAAGGTAGGCAATAATTGAAGGTGGATATCATGGCAAAAGCTGAAGATGACCTAACAAAGAACATAACGAAATTACTAAAAGAGATGCTTGCAAAGGATTGCGTGGATGCAGTGTTGGTGCCTAAAAGATTACCTTTTGGGGAAGGTGTTGTTCAGAGCCTTGTTGCAGATGAGAGCAAGCTTGATAACGCCCAGCCATTGGCTTTTGTAATGCCTGTAACTTCTGGGACGATAATTTCGGACTTGACCAAGGTCACACCGAGCGAGAAGAGAATTGTCGCGGTGATGAAATCCTGCGAGATCAGGGCCTTGGTGGAGCTCGTGAAACTGAAGCAAGCTGCGTTGGATAATATTATCATAATCGGTGTGGACTGTCCTGGCACGTACTCTGTAAACGACTATCGCAGAATGAAGGAAGAAGGAAAATCTCCCATGGACGGGTTCATCAAGAACGCAAAGGAAGGGAAGGACGATGAAAACATGAGAATTGCCTGCAAGGTGTGCGAATATCCCATTCCTGAAAACACTGATATCACGATTGGTATCCACGGCTCCGACTTTAAAACACCCGTAATAACTGCCAAATCAGAGGCTGGAAAGGAGATATTGAACAAGATAGGTGTCAAGTCCCGAGAGGAGTCTGAGGGAAGAAAAGAGCAAATATCCAAGCTGGAAAAGAGAAGGCTCGAGAGATGGAATACGCTTCTTGAGGACACGCAAAAAGAGGTTGCAGGTATGGAGAACCTCATCCGGTTCTTTGATTCCTGTATCAACTGCCACAATTGTATGGACGTATGCCCCGTTTGTTACTGCAGGGAGTGCTTCTTTGAGTCCCCAACATTTGAATACGGTTCTGAAAAGTACTTATCCTGGGCAGAGAGAAAAGGAGTTATAAAGATGCCCAGGGACACGCTCATGTTCCATTTGACGAGGATGAATCATATGGCAACATCATGCGTGGGCTGCGGGATGTGTGAGCAGGCATGTCCCAGCAGCATCGAGCTCCTTAAGATATACAAAACAGTTGGGCACAACGCCCAAAAGGTGTTCGATTACATACCAGGAAGGAGTTTAGATGAGGAATTGCCTTTGCTCACTTTCAGGGAGGATGAGCTTGAACCGAGATGATGAATTTAAGATAAGGAGGATTTGAATATGGCTGAGGCTGAGAAGACCAAGAAGGATGCGGCTGAGGATATCATCGATATATACATCATGGGTAAAAGGTACAAGGTTCCGAACAACCTGACGATAATGAAGGCCATGGAGTATGCAGGCTACAGGTTCATTCGGGGCGCCGGCTGCAGAGGTGGCTTCTGTGGAGCCTGCGGCACCGTGTACAGAACAAAGGACGATTACAAGCTCAAGGCAGGGCTGGCTTGCCAGACAGTGGTAGAGAAGGACATGTATCTGACACAGATGCCCTTCTTTCCTGCAAACAAGGCAATATACGATATCGATAAGCTGAAGCCAACTGCTGAGGAAGTGATAGGGCTTTATCCAGAAATATTTCGTTGTATGAGCTGCAACACATGCACCAAGATCTGTCCCCAGGATATCGAGGTAATGAGCTATGTCAATGCTGCGCTTAGAGGCGATATTGAAAAGGCTGCGGACCTGTCATTTGACTGCATCATGTGCGGTCTCTGTGCGGCACGGTGCCCTGCCGAGATGGTGCAGTACAATATTGCTATCCTGTGCAGAAGGCTGTATGCAAGGCATATCGCGCCAAGTGCAAAGCATTTGGATGAGAGGGTCAAGGAGATATCAGAGGGCAAGTTCGACAAGGAAGTGGCGAAGCTCATGAAGTCGGATGAGAAAATCCTAAGAAAGCTCTACAATGAAAGGGAGATTGAACCGCAGTAGGAGGAGAGAGTATGTACAGTCAAGAAATGCTGGATTCCATGAAACTTTTGGAGGATACCCGAAGCCAGAGGAGGAAGGAGAAACTTTCCCTTCTCAGCGCTGAGGAGAAGAAGGAACTGCTCAAAAATTTCCATCCGGATTATAAACCTGAAACAACGCGGGAGATCAAGGTGGGAGCAAACAAAGGCGAGAAGATATACCGCGAGTATGCTGACCTGTTCGAGGCGTACAGTGCCATCGACCCCGAAGGATTCGATTTGTCGGATGTGGATTATGATGTGGATGTGTTGATCATAGGAGGAGGCGGAGCTGGCGCTGCAGCAGCATTAACAGCACATCAACATGATTCCAGGGTGCTCCTGGCAACAAAGCTCCGCATGGGCGATGCGAACACCATGATGGCGCAGGGCGGCATTCAGGCAGCAGACAAGGCAAATGATTCACCTGATTTACACTTCCTCGATGTCATTGGCGGAGGAGGTTTTCACAACGATCCGGAACTTGTGAGGGCGCTGGTCATGGACGCACCCCCGATAATCCAGTGGCTTGAGGACCTTGGCGTGATGTTCGACAAGGAGAAGGACGGAACCATGGTCACGATCCACGGCGGAGGAACCTCCCGCAAGAGGATGCACTCATGCAGGGATTACTCAGGCGGAGAGATCATGAAAACCCTGAGGGACGAGATGCTGAATCGCGGAATAGAGGTCATCGAGTTCTCGCCAGTGATAGAGCTTTTAACTTCTAATGGCAAGGTTACAGGTGCCCTTCTTTTCAATATGGAGACCGCGGAATACATCATCGTTAGAGCAAAAACAACGATACTTGCCACAGGAGGATCAGGAAGGCTGCACATACAGGACTTTCCCACAACAAATCATTACGGTGCCACTGCGGACGGGCTGGTATTGGCTTACAGGGCAGGAGCGAAACTCGCTTTCATGGATACCGTGCAGTACCACCCCACTGGAGCTGCATTTCCAGAGCAGATCGTAGGGTTGCTGATTACAGAAAAAATGCGCAGTCTTGGAGCCCAGCTCGTGAATAGGGAGGGCAAGAGGTTTATCTATGAGCTCGAGACAAGGGACGTTGAAGCAGCAGCCTTAATAAGGGAATGCAAGGAAAGGGAAAAAGGTGTTACCACACCCTCTGGAATGCAGGGCATTTGGTTAGATTCGCCTTTGATAGAGGTCATTCACGGTGAAGGCACGGTAAAGAAGCGCGTCCCGGCAATGTACCGCCAATTCCAGAGATTCGACATAGACATGGCCTCGGTACCGATACTTGTCTATCCGACACAGCACTATCAGAACGGGGGAATAGCAATCAACGATAAGGGTGAAACCGGGGTAGGGAACCTTTACGCTGCTGGAGAAACAACAGGCGGTATCCATGGTAGGAACAGGCTCATGGGCAACTCCCTGCTGGGCATTCTCGTTTTCGGAAGGAGGGCCGGGGAGAACGCTGCAATGAAGGCAAAGGAAATGAAGCCTGGTAAGTTGACTCTTGAACACGTAAAAAAATACCATGCTGAGCTTAAAAAGGCAGGCGTCAAGGAGGAAAAGCGTTCGCCTATCCTTCTGCCTGACTATAGAAGAGAAGAAACTAAGGCAAAGCATGTGGGGATTTTCGAGGGCGGGCTGGCCTAGTGTTGTACCCGTTGAGCAAGATGGACTATACCTTTGGCTTTAGGAGGTCATATAACGGCTTCGGTGTATGCGAAGTGCCGAACGAAGTGAGGGATTTGGGCGGAAGGGGTGCAACCCCTGGAGCCGTATACCCGCCTGTTAAGTGACCCGAACGGAGCGATAGCGGAGTGAGAATGCAATGTGGCAAGCCACCGCAGGTGGCGAAGAGTCAGGGAGGAAGGGCATCCCCTATTGAACTCTTGTAAACCTATCGCCCCTCTTTTCTTGAAAATATTTTTTATCATCTTTACCATCCATTCGTTACCTTGAATGGGTCTGATCATCTTTGAAACTATAATAACTGTCTTTACAAACGATTATGTGATCTAACATCTCAATACCAATTATCTCTCCACTTTTCTTTAGACGTTTTGTAATTTCTTTATCTTCTTTTGAAGGCGTGGGATCATTTGATGGATGATTGTGCATGACTATTATCGAAACCGCATTTGATTTAATAGCTCCTCGAAAAACTTCACGTGGATGCATACTTGTTGATTCCAAATCTCCTGAAGAGATCATTTCTTTGGCAATGAGGTTATACTTCGTATCCAGATAAAGTGCCATGAATTTCTCTTTTGTTGAAGAACCAATATATTCCACGGCGATGGAGTAGGCATCCTTTGTAGACAATATCTTTTTCTGATTGATTTTTAATAGGTTGATTCGTTTGCTCAATTCAAACAATGCAAGAATCTGACACGCCTTGGCAAATCCAATTCCTTTGATTTCCTGCAACTCTTCCAATGTGCAATCATATAGCTTACTTAGACCGTATTTTGAAATCAAACGATTTGACATATCTATTACGTTTTCACCAGCGCTACCTACTTGCATTATTATTGCTAGCAATTCGGATTCAGAGAGGGAATCCACACCCTGCTCTTTTAACCTCTCTCTGGGGCGGTTTCTCTCATTTATGTCTTTTATTTTCATATTCATCCTCTACTATTCTTCACTGGCATCGAATAGGTCGTTGTAGGTTTTCTCCAATTCGTCTCTCTCAACGATTTTTTGGAAATCGTCGTGATATCCTTTTTCATTTGCTGAATCCCATAGAAACTTATCAATTGTTTTATCAGTTAGGAAAATACACTTGTTACCGCTTTCTTTCAATCGGTGTAGAACTTCAATGTTGTATTTTGATTGCTCAATGTAAATCTCTCCTTTGACCTCAATAGTGTATAATTTTTTGCTTTGTTTTAATTTCACAATGAAATCTGGATAGTATTTGTTTCCAACATGATGGTCCAACCAGTAATCTCTTCGATTTCGTATCCAGAATTCCACATTATCCATTACATCAAGAATGTGTCCCATCTTCAGTTCATGGCTGCTTTCGAACCAATTATATTTGTGCCAAGCTTTGATAAAGTCAGTAATCTCAAAGGTTTTTATGTCTTTTTTAGCATCTTCCAACAAACGAAGTGATTTATCCTTTGTAATCACATTCTCAATATTTGAAGTTTCAACATTTTCTTTCAGATTTATTTCATATTCCTGGAACACCTGTTTTACCGCAATGGTGTCCTCTTCATTAATAGGTTCGAAGTAGTTTTCAATCTTTTTATAAAGATGTCTTTTGAGAAGTCCCAGAAAGCGCCTCGAAAAGAACTCGTAATCTTCTCCGTATTTCTCCTTAAACATCAGGTGTTTGTCGTTAATCTGGAATATGACATCCTTTAGTTTTTGCTTCACATCTGGACTTGATGGTAGAACATGCTGTTCCGCAATTATGTCATTAATCATCTTTTCTATGTCAGATTCCCTAAGTATCAGTTCCTTATCGGAATAACGTGTTTCATGAACTCGTACTTCCTTCTTTGTTTCGAGATCTCTTTCTTCTCCAGTCGCAGTTTCCATCACATCTATGAACGGCTTCCCAAATTTTGGATGTTCATGGTCATCAAGGAACTTCTGAATTTCCAGGTCGTTGAAATTGATACGTTCTAAAAAATCATCACTGATATCATTACCAATTCGATTGGTCGGTAAGAAAAGGTTATTGTATTTATCAACTGTCACGAAATCCCCGATTAGGTTTTTTTCTGTTTTTAACTTGGGCTCGGATTCGATTTCTGCATCTAGTTCTTTTTCAATTTCTTCAACGAATTTTCCGAAGTTATTTCCTTTTGCACAAACGACATGAAGGATTTCTTCTTCATTCTTCAGCAAGTCGGTTGAATCATCCAATGTTCTCACACCTTTGTAGAGTCGAAGGCCACGCCCAATCAATTGTTTGACATACGTTTTTACATTGCCTTGATTGTTCGTTAAAATTAAAATTGTATAGATATTATCGATGTTCCAACCTTCTGTGGCTACATCTACTTGAACAACGATTTCCTGAGAGTTTGTTTCGATATTGTCGAATTTATCCAAAATGTCCCTATTGTTCCGATTATCTGAGTGAATGACGAAGGCTTTTTCAGATGCATCCTCTACAAAATCGAGTAAGTCCTGTATGGATACATGATCTTTAATCAAAGTTATTAAATTGTACTCGTCATCCTGGATTATTCTTTCGTAAGCACTACGGATGAAATCATCATCCAGCGCCATTTCTTCGCTTATGTATTTGAACAGTTCGTTTGCGTGCGGAATTCCTCTGCATTTCAATAATAGAACAGATTTTATCTGTTCATTCAATGCCTTCTTTTTAACAAGGTGTGTTAGGATGCCAAGAATTAATCGCTCTTTATCAGTATCATTGACCTGATCTTGAACTTCAATAGTGCCGTGGATTGGATCAAAACCATAAGCTCGTATTTTTTTTCCGTAGCCATCCTTGATATACTGCTTTACTGGGTAAACATAGACCCTTTTTTGAATCTTCTTTTTCGCGTCTGTGACTTGAGCCGTGGCGGTATATTCCAAGACGACCTCGGGATAGAATAATTTAATTATGTCATTGGAGGTCTTATTCTGGTAATGGTGTGCCTCGTCGGTGATGATGGCAATCTTCTTTTGTTTTAGAAAATCCGATAATGATATTGTGTAACCATTAGAATCTCTCCAGACGCTTTCCTCCCAGGGTTTAGTTACTTTCATGGTTTTTTCACCCGTCTGGCCGGACTTCTCAAAGAACTTTTCGATGTTGAATACGAAGAGATTGAAATCTGCATTTTCATCGTAATTTGAACTGCGGTTCTGATAGTTCTCCCCGGTAATTAGATTATATTTATAGTCCATAGCCTTGTTGAAAATGGATTTCTTGTTGTTGATGTCGAACTCACGGATTGTTTTATCATAGATCGTTTTACCCTTGACGATAATGAATATATCTTTGATCCCTTTATTCAGAAGATAAAGAACATTGGCTGCCATGAGAAGTGTTTTCCCAGAACCAGTGGCCATCTCAAAGCAATAGAAAGGGATCTTGTGGCCGTCTACCTCTTCGATGGCATCCCTTTTTGGAGGATAGTAATCTTCTGGAGCGTTCCAGAACATATCGAGAATGGCAAGAGCATGCTTCTGGTAATACCTCAAATCAAAGGCAAGGTCGTTTTCTAATGCTTTTATGAACGGTTGTTCGGTTTTCTTTAAATGATCCTGGTATGTTTTATCCGCCAGTAAATCTTGATAGTAACCCATTTTCACACCATCCTGTATTTTTTGAGGATGCTCTCGGGTATCTTTCGAACATCCAGTTTATCGCTCAATTCTTCAGGTTTAACGGCCACACCCATATTGGTGAAAATTGTAACCTTTTGATTCGGATGTTTCATGGAAAGGTCTTTTATCAGTTTATTAAGCTCTGTACGGCGGATAATTTTAGTGCCTTTTGTTACAAGGCAGATGGCTATCCCACCTTTCTGTTTACCCAGATAGAATTCTTCGCCACCGGTTTCCAGTCTTTGTGTATCACCCTCAATCATAGAGTAATCGAAGTTCATGAATACGGCTCTGGACATTTCCTCAAGGGTCATGTCCCAATTCATTTCCAGATCCTTGATAATAGATTCACCGACTTCGTAGTAGCGGAAACCACCTCCGCCCTGCCAGTTTACATCTTTTGAAATACCCCCCTGGTCTGCTCCATTATATACATGCTTTAACCGAGGGATACAATGGGTAAGGGCATGATTTCCGATTTCTATCAGAATCCATTTTCGGCCTAATTTATTCGCAGTAGCCCCTGTCGTACCAGAACCTGCGAATGAATCAAGAATGATGTCTCCTGGTAAAGTAGCCAGTTCAATTATCCTTAGCAATAAACTCTCAGGTTTCTTACCATGTGGAAATTGAACACCTCCCTCTTTAGTAAGATTAGTTAATGGAAAACCACTCCAATATGTTCCCAACTTTCCTTTTTTTATAATTTTATTACCTCTCTTTTGGGCACTATCTTTCAACCATATAATTCGTCTGATGGTCGGACTAATATAATAATGCTCAACAAATGTCCCTTTGTCACGGCCAGAACGAGGGACATAAGAGGCAATAAGCATTTCATCATTTTGTAGAGTTTTAAATTCGTTTATAATTCTTGTCCTTATACTTGTTTGAGCATTTGTATCTGAAAATATTTTATCGAAATAATTTGCATATACACTTTCTCTATTCAATTTACCAGTTGATTCTTTAATTAATGCATTTATTGTGGTTCGTTGAAGATTTCTGTATTTTTTTACAGTTATCGGTTGCCCCTTTGCATCAAAAACAGTTCTCTCCTCAACAAATTCACCATCACTAACCAATATACTTGTATATTTCCAACTTTTATTTAATGCTTCCATTTCATCAATAAGAGAAAATAAATCAACTTCTTCATAAATATCATTAAACCTTTTAAAACCACGTTCCGAGGAATTATTCTTTACGTAAATCAATATATACTCTACATTCTTTTTTAAACGTTTATCTTCACCACCACCACTTGCACCAGCAGCAAGTTTCATTTGAACAGTGACTTGATTAATAAAACAATCGCGACCGAAAATTTCATCTAATAATATTTTGCAATACGCCATCTCATTATCATCCACATGAACGAATATCGCACCATCTTCTCTCAACAATTGTCTTAATAAAATTAATCTATCCCTCATCATTGTCAACCATTGAGAATGCTCTAAATTATCATTATAATGTGTAAACGCATCTCCAGTATTGAATGGCGGATCAATGTATATGCACTTCACTTTGTCTTTCTCTTCCCGGTTTTTAAATTCCTCGACAAGTGTCCTTAATGCAAGTAGATTATCTCCCTTTATTATCATGTTCTCGTTATCTAGGTCGCCGTATTCTCCCTTCAGTTTCAGAATCCTCGGCTCTGAAACACGTATGTCATCCTTCTCCACCCACGTAGGTTTAATTCCCAGACTATTTTCTTCGTCTATTTCATAAAGGAGTGATTTGTCCTTGTTTATCCAATTCAACTCTAATGCGCCTTTTAATTTTGTCATCTTTCCAACCTCCTACAGAACGACAGGAATTCACACTTCGGGCAGAATTGATTCTTAGTTGCTGGAAATTCCTTTCTCTGGATTTCCTGGCATACTTCTTGTATCTTTTTTCTGGTTTCTTCGATTTCTGCCGGTGAATTCCCGAAGAGATTCTTTCGGTTATCCTCAAATGTATATGCGTATAATTTATCAATGTTATATTCTGATTCCAATGCCATCTGGTACATTCTCAGTTGAACGTCTACGTGTGTAGTGTAAATCCCTTTTTCTTTTCTTGCTTTGAAGTCAATCAATTCTATTTGGTCGTTTTGGCTCTTTATCAATAAGTCAATACGTCCATTGATTATCATTCCCTTGCCAATGTATGAGAAAGGTTTTTCAATCTCCAGAACTTCCCTTATGTATTTTGTAGCGTTGTTGTAATAGTTCCACATCTCAACATAGACCTTTTCCTTTATTTGATAATCTTTCTTGGGCTGTTTATATATTGGTATCCAGCTTTCATCCACAAGTTCCTTTATGGAATCATATTCAAGTTCGATTTCCTCTTTCATTTTCAGGTGAATTTTGTAGAGGACATTATGATCCACAACACCATAGTTCTGGAAGAAACTGGGTGGGGTTTGGAAGTTGAATTCATAGGCCAGTAGATACCTAAATGGACAGTCAAGAAATGTGGTTATGGCAGAGTAACTGACTCTCGGGACTTCTTCTTCAATTTTGTAAGTTTTTTCACAAGGGATTTTTAAGACTGATTTATCCTTGAATTTGTCCAAGCCGATTTCATCTGTTATATACTTCGACGGCCCTTTATTATTCACATTGATAACATCTGACGTACATATTATCAGATTGTCCTGGGCACGTGTGATACCCACATAGAATAAGCGTCTTTCTTCATTTGAATCTGAAAATTGGTCGGGGTCAAATAGGAACTCTTTCGGGATTGGCATCAATTTATTATCTGCTATATCATTAGACCTCCCCAGTGGAAAACGCCCCTTGATGACCGAACCCATGAAAACAACAGGGAATTCCAATCCTTTTGCCTGATGGACAGTCATCACCTTAACCGCCTCAGGGTCTTCAACCATTGCCTCGTCAAAATCCTTGTTTTCAGGCAAGTGATATAGATACCATAGCATGCTTTCAAGCGATGGTCGCTTTTTGATATTTTCAAAACGATTGATTATCTGGCTCAACTGGGCCAGATTAAGAAGGAATTCCTCATTTTCTTCAGCATCCTCCAACATTCTTTTCATATATTCCGTCTTATCCAATATATCATAATATAATTCAAGAAGGCTATCTGGTGTACCCTTTTCCTTTTTCTGCTCAATATTTTTCTTCAATAAAAGGAAACGCTTGATAGTAGATATATCGTCCGAACTGAATTCCGACTTATACTCCTTCCAGTTATCTTC
>CBDUXN010000085.1:0-13970 GCA_965371185.1 uncultured Thermoplasmata archaeon | reverse complement strand
TAATTCTCTATCTAAAATTTCATTAGTCTTAGTATCAAGGATTACTTCTCCTTCTCCTGATGGTACTACACCTCCATTTTGATTTTTCCAGTAAAAAACTGGCTTGCCATTAACAGTGTTTGATTGGTCAATATTGTGTGTGTTCCAATATTCAATTAAATTTCCTTCCATTATAATGCTAGCATCATCTGTCATCGTATTGCCTGTAAGGGTATTCCCAATTGAGTTCTTGATCAAGAGGCCATATGGCATGCCAGAGATGATAGTGTTATCACTGAGTGTGTTATCATCTGAATCAAAGAGTGTAATGCCCTCGTAAGGACCATAATAAGCGGTATTACTACTAATGGTGTTCCCATTAGAATGTTCCAGCCGAATACCCCCATAAAAGTTGGAGGAGGCATTATTACCTATGATTTCGTTTCCATCGGAATATTCAAGATAAATCCCGTAATCCCCACCGGTGTCCGTGGCAGTATTACCAATTACGTCGTTCCCGTCGGAATTATAAAGAACAATTCCACCAGTGTTAGAACTAATGATATTTCCGTTAGAAGAATCTAGATAAATTACTGGACCAGTGTTATCTGTGATTGTATTCCCATCGGAAGAATCGAGATATATACTGCCTGAGGAGATGATGTTGCCGCTGATTGTGTTCCCACTAGAAGAAATGACATCGATAGCATTCCCGTAATGGCAGGAAACGATGTTGTCAGAGATTACACAGTTCTGAACTTGGTATAGCTCTATTGCCCAATGTTCGCTAGTAACCGTGAATCCCGAGATACTCGCCCAATTCCAAATAATCTTTACAGCAGGCTCGTAATCCCCAACGATATTCGTAGTATCCTTATCTTCCCCAACCAAATCTATCATCTTATTTATCACAACATCCTCATTATATGTCCCGCTATAAACATAAACTGTGTCTCCCGGCCAAGCCGCATCTATTGCCTCCTGAATGGTTGGGTAATCAGTAGGAACATAAATCGTCTTCGCCTCCAC
Organism: uncultured Thermoplasmata archaeon; assembly: GCA_965371185.1. Lineage (GTDB taxonomy): Archaea > Thermoplasmatota > Thermoplasmata. Next base: position 12,962 of record CBDUXN010000085.1, on the reverse strand, counting down.
CCTCGGCACAACATCAAAAACCAGATCAAGAGCTGTAAACATCGCTAAAACAAGGATAAAGCTCATTAACAGGCTCGCCGCTTTCCTTGAAGTCCTTCGTCCCACTTCAACCCTCCTTGTGCCTCCTTCTAATACCTATTGGAATTTGCATTATATATGCTTTGTGTAGACGAATTGCTTTTTTCTATTTCAAAAATACATTAAAAATTGGGGGCCAGTGCGAAAATCTTTACTTTCATCCACCCCTCCGCAATATCCTTTTAAGCTTAAAATTCGATTACCATAACGGAGTGGTGATTCTGAAGGCGGTAATGGATACTGGCATAGAAAAGGGGTATCTTTCGGATTATCATGGCGGGCATTCCAGCATGTGCATCCTGTATCAAAAACATGAAAATCCCGACAGGCCCGCTTATTATTTCCCTTACAAAGGCACTTCCCAAACACATTTAGTTTTGGCGTGGATCCAATAGCCTTTGCCAACTTCGAAGTAATCTGAGGGGCCTATCTCATCCCATTTTTGCGCTGCGGCATTGTAGGTCCAAATCGAATCGACATGTGAACCAAAAGTGATATTGTTTAGAGCTGAGGTTCTGTCCTTTCTGCTGAGCGAGGGGTAGCCTACCAGGTTCCAACCTGGGTAAAGTACTATTTTTTGATTTTCTGTGGGTTCTGTGCCAGGGTATTGGAATAGAGTTCCATTAGGATTGGTAATGTGTATCCAGAATCCCATGGTATGGTTCACATCATCCAGGTCGTTCATATAGGAAGGCTTGGAGGTATTGTTAAGCTTCCATTGATCTTGGTTGTCACTTGTGTTATACCTCCATATCGTGTCCCATGAACCTTTTATCGGTTTAAGTACAGAGCTTAGGTTGGTATCCGATTGAATAAATGGAATTGATATAAGGTTCCAACCTCGGTAAAGGAAAATGTAATCTCCGATTGGGAACATAAGTGGGTAGTTATCCAGTGAATCAGCATCTATTGAATAATTAGTATCACCTATCCCATCATTCCCGGGTATGTCTTGATTCGGGCCGTAGAAAAAGTCATTCCCTCTATAATCGCTCCAGAAATTGCCACCAGAGGGATAGCCGTTGTCCCATTGATTGCCATTATTTGTGTCGTCGAAAGCTTGATTTGAATTGTTAATCATGTTGTTATGGTATATCAGGTTGTTAGGTGATGATGTAAGATAGATTCCATAATTATTATTCGATACATTGTTGTCTGTTATGTTGTTATTTGATGATGACCAGAGATAAATACCATACAAGTTACTGAATGATACGTTATTATTTACGATATCATTTCCATCTGAATCCTCGATGCGAATACCGTCTCCATTGTTTGATGAAATGTTATTATAAATAATGCTATTGTTCGAACTGCTTTGGATAAGGAGTTCATACTCGTCACTCAATGATATTGCATTATTAATAATGTCAATATTTTGAGAATTTTTAAAAGCAATACCCCATCTACCGGACGATACTACACTGTTATTTTCTATGGTAGTATTCAAGACTGAGGAGAGCTTGATGCCATCTCCTAAATTATTAATTACATCATTTTGTTCTATGGTAATATTAGAGGATAAATAAATATAGATTCCATCGAAATTATTTGATATATTACAATTGGTGATGTTATTACCTGATGATGTAAAAGCATAGATGCCACTATTTCCGTTTGTAACGGTAAACTCATTGATATTTACCCAATCTGCTGTTATATAAATGCCATCACCGCTTCCGCCACCATCAATTATAGTATTCTCTTTGTCCTCTCCAGTCAAATTTATTGCCTTATCCACAACCACATTCTCATAATAAATCTCATTATCCACGAAGACGGAATGCCCATCTAAGGTATCCGAATCATCTATCGCATCTTGGATTTTTACAAAATCCTCGCCTGTATCCAAATTATGGACTTTGAAAGCCAGACTTATGATGGATGTTTCGTTCCAGTTGTTACTTGTATCGTTGGCTTTGATAGTATAATTGAAAAAGGTTGCGTTGCTCCAAATGTTTACCTCATACCAATATGAAGGTTCTATAGATAAATTCATAGAGACATTGAATACCTTATAATAACCTTCAGAAGAGGTTATGTTGAATTCTAACCAGACGGTATCCACATCCACATTATCTATTACATTCGCCGTTATGTTGTAAATATTTCCTGTGACAGGAATATCGGTAGTTGTTTCCTCTATCTGAGGAGGAATATTGTCTGGCAATATCATTATCGTATCGTTAGCAAAAGTTGGATCCATGTTATTCACAGAGTTGATGGCTCTTGCCTCTATAAAATGCACACCAGGAGATAATTGAGACGTTGTGAACTGGAAGGTCTCCACAGCCTCATCAAATGCAAGATCTTTAGGTAGGGCAAATTGCCATAAGCCGTAGTCTATCCTATATTGAACGCTTATGATAGTATTCAATGATACATCTCTTCCGGAACCTCTTGGATTGTTATTAGGATACGGGACAACCACGGCATAGCCAGTGTAAGTTGGAGTATTATCCATGGTCGAATCTGGTTTATATGAAATCAAATATGTATTAGGCTCGGTATCCAAAATGTCCATTATGCCGTCTTTATCTACATCTCTCCATCCAATCTGAAGTTCGGTACCGCTTGAAAGATTAAGGGTATTATCGTACATAAGATGGCCAGGCACTGGCCCTCCCTCCAGCGCATTTAGATAACCGTTGTATTCATTCGGATTTATGTACTCATCTGTGGCATAGAACATATGACCTGACTCGTGGGCAGTGACATTGTTCATCCTGCTGATTCCCCATGCTCCATTATCGTAAGTCATCATAATTATGCCATGTTCCCACCAAGCCCACGCGCACCAATTATCGGAGAAATTACCATCTGTATCGTTAAAGCTGTCCACCACAAAAATCGTGTAAGCCCAGTCTGTATTGTATTGTCCTCGGAGCCAATGATTATAACTCTGCACTTTCTCCTTATACGACCCAGAAGTATAGCCCATATCATCCATGATTTCGTTAATCCAAAGGCTCTCGTTGGTGGAAGGATGGGTTATTGGTTCATAACTTGTTTCCTTACTTCCCACATCCAAGATGGAGAAAGTAAGGCTCGCGTTTGCCTCCAGGCCTGACCACCAATTTAAACCATCCTGTATTTCGGACATTACCGTTGATTTTCTTGATGAGGACCAGTTTTCAGATTCTGGATCAATTGTACCGTTGCTCTCCATGAATATCACAGCCACCTTCACACTTCCCATTGCATACTCGCAAATCTCTTTTTTACTGGGAGAAGGTTCGAAAAGCCAAAGAGCATCCCAGTTTGGCCAGAGAGGATAGTTGTCTTGAGCACCAACTCCACCGCCTATGTTCGTGTAGGGCGTGTCACCAATTCCATCATTCCCGGGTATATTTTGGCTGGGACCACTTCGGTTGTCTCCTCCTGAGTAATCGCCCCAGAAATTCCCGCCACCAGGGTAACCGTTGTCCCAAGAGTTTGTTCCGTCATCAAATGCTTGGCCTACATTGTCTATGAAATTGTTATGGTAAATTTTATTATTATTGTTTCCTGTCCATAGATATATTCCAGCGAAACTGGAGTTGGAAACCGTGTTTCCGACTATGGTATTGTTGATGTTGGATTGCCATAAATAAATTCCGATATTTGTATCATTTATTTCATTATTCAAAATTTTATTATCGTGATTATATTGGCTTACTAAGACACCATAGGAAGGATGCTGTTCTATCGTATTATTGGCAATAGTATTGTTCTCACAATTGGAATTTATCTCAACCGCGTGAATTGAATTGCTGTAAAAAATATTATTTTCAGCTGTGATATTGTTTGAATACCAATAGATGATCATGCCGTTGCCGTTATTATTTGAAATTATGTTATCTATTATTTTACAAAAGGAAGATGCGAAGAAATAAACGCCATAGGTTTGACCATTTCGTATGGTAAAACCAGATACGTTTACAAATGCTTGGGTAAAGATTTGAATGCTGTACCCAATATTTCCGCCGTCGATTATAGTCGTGTTTTTATCCTCCCCAGTCAGGTTTATGGTTTTGTCAATCACCACATTCTCATTGTAGGTTCCACTATAAACAAAAACCGTATCTCCAGGTTGGGCAAGAGCAATACCACCGTTTATCGTGGCGGAGTCATTTCCGAGACCAGAGCCTACATAAATTGTTAAGCCACCGCTCACAAGCTCCGATTCGAAAGTGAAAAATCCGATAAATCCAGAAATCACAATCAAGCTCACAATAATTATGGACGTTTTTCTATTGTTCATTTTAACCCTTCTTCATTCTTTAATTGTAGCTATCCCTTAACTAGTTTTCCATACATTTCATTTGTAGGTTTTGGTTTAAGAAATAAATATGTTTGAGGGATTTTCCAAATACTTTCATCCCTCCCTCCTCATTACCCTTTTAAACATACAAGCCGATTACCGAAATGGAGTGGACATGTTGAAGGCTGTGATGGATACAGGAATAGAGAAAGGTTATCTCTCGAACTTTTCTCAAAATGACTCTAGCAGATGTATTCTATGTAGGGGAACCAAGATGCTCTGCGGAAAGAGCAGATGCCCTGTGATAGTGAAGCTGTATTCGAGAATGAGGACAGAGCCTCTTTTCGATTCCCTCAGTATCGAAGGTTCCTCCCCTCCAAGTGTTTTTGTGGGCAGGTTCGGCTACCCGAAGGTGAGCATAGGCCCAATGATCCCTCCGCTGCATGGGGATACTTCCGTAATGGACACGCCCGAGCTCTGGATAAACAAGAGCATCGATGAAATAGTGGATTTTCGCAGCCAGCTGGTCAGAGGGAAATATTCGGTGGACATCTATGATGTGGAAAGCTCCAATAAAATTGTGGAGATCACAAGGGAGGTGGCTTTGGCCAAGGAGTCACCATCCGTGGATGCAGAATTCCTGAAAAGGCCCTTCGGAAGAATAGCCCTAAGCGACCAGACTCAGCCTCACGGCCCTTCAGCTCCTTTGAAGGATCTTGATGTGGGTAACGTGAAGTTTGAGTTCAGGATAGAGAAGGCGTATTACGATACAGACCTGAAGGCTAGGCCAGCTGTTCTTGACCTGTACAAAAATCAGGTTCTTGTTTCCAAGATACAGAAGGCTTTCAGTGTTGGAGCCTTTGGAGAGGGTAAGAGGAGAAGATTCGTGCCAACGAGATGGAGCATTACCGCGGTTGATTCCATGATCGGGGAGCACATGATGCGGTTCACAAGGACACATCCCTGGATAAACGAATACAGGGTGTACGAATCGTACCAATTGGACAACAGATGGATTGTGCTCATGATGCCCACTGAATGGTGCTACGAGCTCATCGAGGCCTGGTATCCCAATACAGCCTGGAACCCGTACGGCAAAGGCATCAGCATGTTCAACAGCTATGAGATGAACAAGGGAAGAACCACATATGCTGAGATCGGCGGCTGCTATTACGCAGCGAGATTGGCTGTGAACGAGAAGCTCAACCAGGAAAGGAGGCAGGCAGGTGTTGTGATCCTGAGGGAGGCACATCCAGGCTACATACTGCCTGTCGGTGTCTGGAATGTGAGGGAGAATGTAAGGGCCGCACTGAGAAACAGGCCGAGGAAGTTCGATACCTTGGATGGAACATTGAGGTACATATCCACAAAACTCGAAATCCCAATGAAAAGATGGATTAAGAACAGCGGTGTGTTAAAGCACAGGCTGTATCAGAGAAAGCTGGAGGAATTTTTTAGTGTGGGCCATAACATGGGGGGAGATGAGGACGAAGGTAACAGAAATTAATTGCAAAAGTGCGCTTTCGCCTTCTGGCCTGCCCGGGCTTGACTACGCCCTGAACCCATACAGGGGCTGTGCACACGGATGTAGGTACTGCTATGCCCCGAACATCTTAAGGGTTCCGAGAAAGAAATGGGGAAGTTTTGTTCAGGTGAGAAGAAACATTCCCAAGGTTTTGGCCAATGAGCTAAAGAGCAAAAAAGAGGGCGTAGTGGGCATCTCAACCACAACAGATCCCTATCAGCCCGTAGAAAAGAAATACAAGCTCACGAGGTTCTGTCTTGAGCAGCTATTAAAATTTGATTTTCCAGTTAGTATACTTACGAAATCGCCCCTTGTTACGAGGGATATAGATCTGCTTTCAAAGTTCCCAGATGCAGAGGTTGGGTTCACCATCACAACAAATGAAGATGAAGAGAGGAAAATATTGGAGCCAAATGCCGGGACGATCCAATCCCGCATTTCCGCACTGGAGGAATGCAGTGGGAAGGGCATCACCACCTACGCGTTTCTTGGACCATTGTATCCAACCATGGATGAAGAAGGATTGAGGGACCTGGTTGGGAAAATCAAAAATGCAGGGGCATCGTGCATAATGGCGGACAGATTGAATTTGAAACCTGGGGTATGGGGTTCGGTGAGCAATGCCCTTGATGAAAGTCCAGAAGATAAAAAAATCTGGAAAGAGGCGGTATTTGGGGAGGGCAAGGGCTATGAAAATCACTTCAAGCTTCTTAATGAAATATGCGATGACAACGGTATTGAGTTCGAAAATACGTGGGTTTCTGTTTTAAACCCCTAAAAAGCTGTATTATCACTTTTGAAAACGGGTCAAAAAATCTCAATATTTCGCAAGCGGCGGAAAATAACCAATTTAGGAGCCAAAAAATGTATTTTTTGCAATATGGGTTATCACTTTTGAAATTCACTGGTGAGTACTGGAGCACTTATTATTTATATTCTGTGGAACATGAATTATATAAAGGTGGTCATTTCCATGAGAGCGGTAGAGGCATCCGATGAAATTGTGTGTCGTTTCTGCAATCTTTACGGTGGTTTGGAGAATGCAATGCCCTTCATTGCGTATCAATTCAAAAAAGCAGGTGCAGATTTCAGGAATCCTACGAAGGAAAATCTCAGACAGGTCGTGGACGGCCTATTGCAGCTCCTGAGCGGTTCCAACCCCACATACATCGTGGAGAGGGAAAGGAGACGAATGCTCAAATGGCTAAATAACATCGATACCTAAGATTATTTTAAAGTGTACCTCGACTCTTTATCATTAGGAAGCGGCTTTTCAGTGTAAGTCAGCAAAAAGTCTACCGGCCTTCATTTTTTTTCTTAATTATCAAACCTGTGAAAGCCATAAATTCTATAAACATATACGACTATGCATTAGCGAAGGCCATAAATCGTGATGAACATGATAGGTGTAATTGGAGGTGTAGGGATCTCGAAGTCCGAGGTGCTCAAAGGCGCTGAGGAAGAAAAGATTGAAACCCCTTTTGGGAATGTAGCCATGCTGATCACCGATAAGTTTTCCTTCATACCAAGGCACGGTATCAGCAGTGATATCCCGCCTCACAAGATCAACCATCGTGCAAACATCTCCGCGTTCATGGAGAAGGGAATAAAGAGGATCATCGGGGTGAACTCCGTGGGGAGCCTGAATTTCGAGATCGTTCCCCCAACTATTTTGATTCCTCACGATTATATCAATTTTTGGAATATCGCGACATTTTATGATGATAAGATCGTTCATATCGTGCCTGGATTGGATGAAGAACTCAGGCAGATATTGATCTCGATTGTCGAAAAATTCGAATTGGCGATTGTGGCAGAGGGGGTGTACGTTCAAACTTCTGGGCCAAGACTTGAGACCAAGGCAGAGATAAAGATGCTGGAGGACTACGGGGATGTGGTGGGGATGACCATGGCCAGCGAAGCCACCCTTGCCAGGGAATTGGGTTTAGGCTACGCAAGCATCTGCTCAGTTGACAATTACGCCCACGGCATCACCGACGAACCATTAACAAATGAGATGATCGTGGAGAATGCAAAAGTGAACGGCGAGAAAATCGCTGATTTCCTCTTGAAAGTTGTTGAGGAATTGTGATGAGCATCCTCATAAAAGATGTTCTGTTAGATGGAAAGACAACCAACATCTACGTCGAGCATAACATTATTACAGAAATCAGCGGGGTCAAAGTCGAGGCAGAGCATGTAATAGACGGAGAGGACAAGGCAGCTATTCCTGGGCTATTGAACACCCACACACATGCGGCCATGACGCTTTTGCGCAGTTACGCAGACGACTTCACACTGCAGGAATGGCTCACGAACATGATATGGCCGGTGGAGGCGAATTTAACCCAAGACGACATCTATTGGGGCACGAAACTGGCATGCCTCGAGATGATCAAAACCGGCACCACCACATTCAACGATATGTACTTTCACGGGGAAACCGCGGCCAAGGCCGTGGAGGAGATGGGGATAAGAGGCGTTCTAAGCGAGGTTTTCTTCGACATGTTCGATGAGACCAAAGGGGAAGAGGGGAAAAGAAAGGTTAAGAAAGGAATTGAAGAGCTAAGGCAGTTCAAAAGCGGCAGAATAATACCTGCCCTCGGTCCGCATGCGATCTACACCGTATCTGGTGAGGGGCTGCAATGGGTTAAGGAATTTGCAGATGAGAACGACCTTTTGATACATTTCCATCTCGCAGAGACGAAGAAAGAAACTGACGAATTCAAGGAAAAGCATGGGAAAAGACCAGTGCCCTATTTAGAAGAAATCGGCTTCCTAAGTGAGAACCTGGTTGCGGTGCACTGCGTCTGGCTGAATAAAGAGGATATTGAAATCCTCGGTGAGCACAAGGTGAAGATATCCCATAACCCCATCTCCAACATGAAGCTCGCCGTTGGGGGCATGCTGCCTTACAACGATATGAAAAGTGCCGGATGTGTTGTGGCACTGGGCACGGACGGCTGTGCATCCAACAACAACCTGGATATGTTCGAATCCATGAAGTTCGCAGCCTTGGGGCAAAAGCTGTTCACCAACGACCCCACGATAATGCCAGCCTTCGAATCCTTCGACATGGCAACAAAGAACGGTGCTATAACGCTGAGATTGAACGCGGGTGAGGTAAAGGAGGGAATGCTGGCCGATATTCTCCTCCTGGACCTGCGCAGGCCCAGCTTCAGCCCGAATCACAACCTGATTGCCAATATAGTTTATGCAGTCAATGGCTCATGCGTCGACACCACCATCTGCGATGGCGAGATCCTGATGGAAGGCGGTAGGGTGGAAGGAGAGGAGGAGATCATGACCAGGGCCAGCGAGGTTGCGGGGGAGCTGATAAAAAGAAGCTTAGGATGAGGGTGAAATTCGAATATCTGATGCGATACTTTATCAATAAGATTTATCATGTAGAAGACGTATATGAAATATCAGCCTAGGAAAACATCGGAGGTTGAGACATGAGCGATGTGGACAAAATGAAAATAAAGGGTAAAGAGATGCTTAGCGACGGTGAATTCGAAAAAGCTGCCAGGACGTTCGAGAAGGTGATAAAAGCCGCACCGGACAATCCAGTGGGATATTTTGGGAAGGCCGAAGCGTCCATAGGCGTGACTAAGTTCTCCATCGTGGATGTGGCACAGCTGTACAAAAAAGCCATCCAGCTTGACCCCGCTAATGCGTTGTACCGTAAAAGCTACGGCGATTTCTGTCTTGACAACGGCCTGTTGACTCAGGCTGAAGAGGCCTATAGTGAGGCGATCAAGCTCGATCCAGAGGGGGCCCAGTACTACTACTCGGATCTGGCTATGGGATATTATAACAGCGGGATGCTCTTCCCTGAAAGGCAGTTGAATTTGACAGAGGATGACATCGCCAAAAAGGCCTTGGAATATTCGTTAAAAGCCCTGAATATGGATGATAAGAGGGCCATGGAGCTTCTTTCGAAGAAATAAAGGTTAATATGATTGGTTCACATTAATAGGTAAGGGTAAGAGAAGGAGATGATAGCATGGGCGTTGATATAAAAAGAATATATGCACAGGTGGCTAAAAGCAAACAGGCGGATAGGAGAGGTGTATTTGTAAAGGTGAGCAACAACGGTGCCATTCTCGGAATAAACGGTAACCGTGAAAAGATCGATGGCGTTGTAAAGAACCTCTATGCGAACAAGCGTGACACAATAGATTTTTCAAAATTGGGTTCCACAGACCTGAGCGAATATCATCTCATATTGATAGGCTCCCATAACAAGAAGCCTGCTTTGGCTGATAGGCTCAAAAAGTACGTGGAAGACGGCGGTTACCTTGTAGCAACTGGCAGATGTCTCGACACCTTCCTTTCGGACCTCTTTCCAGAGGCTATTAACTTCGATAAGAAGGAGATACCAGCAGGGCTCTTCAAAGGTGAGATTTCCAGTTTGGAACATCCGTTCATCAGGGGCGCCACGAAGAAGAAAGCCTTGAAGTTCTGGATCGATGATAGATGCCATCCAGTAAAAAAGATAATCCCCGGAATCCAGGATATCGTTTCGTCAAAGAAGCTCGAGAAGAAATTCGGTTCAGGGACGCTTATTGCGGCTTTCGCCCACGGCAACGGTTTGATAGTGTACATGCTGCCCAGATTGCACCACTCCAAATCCAACGAGCAACTACATTACGTGGGGGCATACATGCTCTCAAATATCCTTGACGAGGCCGTCTCTAAAGCCATTCCCGACGAGATTCGAAGGCCTTCAGATATGAGCCAGATGGCCTATGTGAACATGACCATAATCGATGAACCATCAAAGAATTGCGCCTTCTGCGGGAGCGTATTCAGGGATTTCGAGGGCAAGGTGTTCAAATGCAGTGCCTGCAACACTTATTACCACGAGTTCTGTCTCAACCAGCAGTTGGCCAGAGAGGGCATATGCAAGAAATGCGGCAGGCTGATGATCTATGAAAAGTTCAAAGAAACCTTAAATTCCGCAGCAGCGCCGGGAACTTTTCAACCTCCTGAGCCCCCGCCTGAGCCAGAGGAAAAGGAGGAAGAGCCTCCGCCTCCGCCGCCTGCATGATCATTTATAAAAGTTTGTCTATTTCCGAGGATAGAGTGTTGTACGTTGTTAAACCCACGTGTTCGTAAGCTATTTTTCCTTCCTTGTTAATTATAACTATCATCGGAACCCCTTCATTAGTTGGGTCTTTATAATCATTCCAGACGTTGTCGGTATCCAGGGCATATGTCCAATCATCCCCGTAAGTTTCACCAAATTCTCTCAATTCAGTCTCATTATCCTGTTGGGGCAGCATGTCAATAGTTATTATTACAACATCGTTATCATCGTAGTTTGAATAAACATCCTTCAATTCTCCCATTTCGTCATCACAGTAAGTGCAAGCCACATACATGAAATCCAGAACAACGACTTTTCCGCGAAAATTGGAAAGAGCGAAGTCATCTCCATCGATAGAGGTCAGCGAGAAATTAGGAGCAGATTCGAGGTTCTCTTCATTTCCTCCACCACCTCCTTCCTCCTCTTCGCATCCTGCCATTAGTGAAGCCAAGATCATAATAGCTGCTATTCCTATTAATACGGATTTTTTCATTTCTACACCACGAATTCCAATATACCTTGTATATATTAAACTTTGTTATGTTTTTGGGCTTGGCTACAGATGTTTTATTATGTAGGTGGACATATGAACTGGGGGACATGATAGAGAAAGAAATAAATGATGCCTAAGTCATCCTGCCATCAGGTGAAAATAAAACCATCCAAGAAGAGGTGTGCATTTGGAAACCGCTGTAGTGCTGTGCCAAGGAAATTTCGGGAAATACGTCGGCAAGACAGCCAACGGCCTCGTCCGTTTTTCCGAGCGGTTCGAGATCGTTGGTGTGATAGACAGCTTGAAGGCTGGCATGTTCGCACATGAGGTTGTTGAAGGCGCCAAAGATGGCATCCCGATATTCAAGAGCCTGGAGGATGCATTGTCTAAATTGCACAAACCCCCACAAAACCTGATAATAGGAGTGGCGACAATAGGCGGAATGTTGCCTCCAGAATTCAGGCCTGTCATCATCGAGGCCATCGAAAATAAGATCAACGTTTTTGCAGGACTCCACGAATTTCTGTCCATGGACGAGGAGTTATCAGCATTAGCTGGAGAGTATGGTGTTGAGCTACTAGATGTCAGAAGAGAGCCTCCTTTGGATGAGATGCGCCGCTTTGCCAACCTCTGCAAAGATATTCCTGCCCTAAGAATTCCCGTCTTGGGGACGGACAGTTCAATAGGCAAGAGAACCACGGCCATAGAATTGACAAAAACCCTGAACGAGAGCGGTGTTAGGACGGTATTCGTTACCACTGGACAGACCGGTATCCTTCAGGGCTTCAAGTACGGCATGCCGTTGGATTCGATCCAGGGTGATTACATTGTCGGGGAACTGGAAAAGGAGATAATGAAAGCCTATGAGAATGAAAAACCAGAGGTTATTGTAATCGAAGGCCAGGGCAGCATAAGCCATCCTGCGTACGTGTGCGGGACGAGAGCTATAATCACGGCATCCCAGCCAAATGCGATAATACTACAGCACGCTCCGAAAAGGAAGTACAGAAATTTCGGAAAAGTGGAGCTGAAGCTCCCAATGCCTGAACTGGAGAAGGAGATAGAGATGGTGGAGATGTTCTCCGGTGCGAAGGTCATAGGCATCACCTTGAACCATGAAGATATGGATATCAAGGAAATCGGGGATACCATCCAAGGATACCAGGAAAAATTTGGAATTCCCTGCGTTGATGTCCTCAGGGACGGCTGTGATAAGCTGGTGGAGAAGATCAAAGGAGCCTTTTTCAATTAGCTGGCTCATTTTTATCAATATTGATAATTTTACCATAATGCCTATTTCATAGTAGCTTGATTTTTTTAATCCCCCCTACGTACCTCCAACGCCTTCATAGCAAGGTATGCCATTTCGTGTTTACACGATTCTCAGTGGCCGTAGGGGGGTCATAAAATTCGTAATTTTATTTAACCTTTGAATATTTCTCAGCTAAAAATTTCTCAAGCATGGCAGAGTGTCGGATCTCATCCGCTAGCTGATCTTCCAACAGTTTTGTCAGACCTTTGAAATCCT
>CBDUXN010000084.1:0-14100 GCA_965371185.1 uncultured Thermoplasmata archaeon | reverse complement strand
TGAGAGATAGAATCATGGGTAATAGAACGCCAGAATATGTGTATAGAAAGGCTCCTTGGCTCAGAGAAGTTGAACAGAAAAATAAACAAACATCACGATTTGTTGATAAGATTTTAAAGCAATATGGTTATAAGTGTCCTGGTCTTGGTGGAATAGAATCACATCCAATTTTTTACGCTCCAGAAGTTTCAATTGAAGAACGATTTAATTGGATAGCCCACTGTTGCCACGGCGGCCTTAGTAGCTATGTTACTGATTTAAACCTAATAGAATATGACTGGGTTCCTCATTTAGAGAACGATGAAGAACATCGATTTATCGGCGGTAGAGTTCGGTTCGCAATGATCGGAGAAAAAAATGGATTTAAATACAATGCAATTTCCATAAACCAAAAATATGATGATTGGCCACCAGAATCTCAATAATTCACCCTCCATCCCTCCTCTGGCTCTTTATATAGTTCTCAACAACCTCGAACCCCTGTCCAACCGACCCATGATAGTTCGAGGGAGCCCAAAGGTGTTTTCGAATTTTTTTCTGAAGCTCTGGAAACTCTTGCCGAAGCACTCGCGAAGAAACACCCTTGAAGATTGGTAAGCTACCCTCACCCGCCTGCATGTTCAACATATCCATATCCTCTCCCTCGCATAATCCCTGTCCATAACTAAATGCAAAGATTTATTACTTCTCTTAGTTCTATAGTAAACTGGTGATTGATATGAATGAATCACAGATTGTCGAGGAATTGAAGGCGATAAAGGAGGAGTTGATGTATATAAAAGAGCATATGGTTGATATTGATACGATTCTTACTCCAGATGAAAAAAAGGTATTAAAAGAAAGTGTAGGGGAATTTGAAAGAGGGGAGACAACCAAGTTGGAGGATTTGAAGAGGGAGGATGAGTGAATCTCGAAGTCCATTTGAGCAGTAGAGCAAAAGGGTTCCTAAAAAGAACTGACAAAGAGCTCTATGGTCGTATTATTAATAAACTCAAAAAGTTGGCAGATGATCCATTTCCACAGGATTCCAAGCGAGTAATTGGGCAAAGAGAGAAGGTGTTTCGGGTAAGAGTTGGGAACCATAGAATATTGTATGTCGTTTTTCAAGATAAAAATGCGATACTAGTGGTGAACATCGATAAAAGGCAAAAGGCATACAAGTATTAATAACGAAAGCAAGCTCACCAACTACCTCACCTCAATATCCAACAGATCAACACCCTTCTCCCTGGCGTACTCCCTCTCCTTCTCAATGAGCTGGCCTCCCACACCCATTCCATATCTGTAAGGAGAGATGAGGAGCATTTTGACAGTATCCACAATCCTTTCTTTTTTATCTTCATGAATTTGCGCCCAGGAAAAGGCTATGACCTTTTCGTTTTCAAGTGCGACGAGCATGTGATCATTTCCCAATACCTCAGTTAAATCCTTTTCAAGTTTATACATCACGGTTTCCTTATCCTCGGAAGAGGGAATCTCCTCCCCGTATAGCTCCACGACTTTCGATATATCATCTTCCTCCAATTCCTTAATTTCCATGCTTCTCATCCCCTTAAATGCAGTTACACATCCCAAAACGGTACGATGTCACAGCAGCCGCACTTGTGGCACATGGTCTCAAAGGATTTCGTGGTCAGTCCATATTTATCTAGGATTTCCTTCTGACCTACCGCTAGCCTGATCATCCTTTCAGGCTCCACCTTTTGCAGATCATGTCCCAGTGCCTTTACCATCCGCTCGTAATTGAAATCGTTGATCCTCACCACCCGGATGTTCGCCACAATGCCCATTCTTGCAAAATGCTCGATGCCCTCCAGAACTTTCTCGTCACTCTCTCCAAGACCGATAAGGATGTTCGTGGCCACCTTTCCCTTGCCAAAGACATTAACAGCATGTTCAAGCATTTTCAATATACGATCATGATCCAAGTCGGGGCAGATCTTTTCAAATATCTTCCCGTCAAAGGATTCGATGTTGATCTTGATCTCCGTCCCCCCTGCCTCATGCAGTCTTTCAATATCCTCGAGCTCTGAAACATAAGGCTCAACACCAATGTCCACATCGCCAAGGTTCTCACTTACCTTTTCCACAACCTCTATAATTCCATTAACAGTTTCCTCTGGAGAGCCCACAACACCGCTGGTTATGGCAACAGATTGAAAATCGTCCCTCTGCGCAGCCTCCAAGATCATCTTCACAGCCTGCTCAGGGTTTTTGTTCTTCTTA
Organism: uncultured Thermoplasmata archaeon; assembly: GCA_965371185.1. Classification (GTDB taxonomy): domain Archaea; phylum Thermoplasmatota; class Thermoplasmata. Next base: position 11,874 of record CBDUXN010000084.1, on the reverse strand, counting down.
TGTTCATCATGAAGCCCTGGTGTGGCGCAGAACTCGCAGCTGTAGATGCATCCATCCTGAAGGTTGACGAAGGCCTGATTTGGTGCATGAAGGAGCGTAGGGATTATTTCCACCTTCCCGATAAAGACCTCTCCCTCCTTCAATATCTGAAACCCAGAGCCTTTCTCGGCCAGGGAGAACCTCGCATCTTTATCCTTGGTTGCTCCAAGCTTTATCCTCGTACCTTCAAAGGCCAAAGCCAACGCCCTCTTTCCTGCACCTGGGCCGGCGGTGGAACTGCTCAGGGGATAGGGCAATTTTATTGAATCTGGAACATATATCTCACCATAATGAATAAGCTCCGCCTTCTTCAATGTGGCCCCAGAGGTGCCTTTACCTTCATCCCTCATACAGTTCCCTTCTGATTCTGGGGATCATGGCCATTAGAACCGCCTGCTCTGTGAGCCCTGTTCTATCGAGAAAGTCCTTTGAAAGGTAGCCTATGGCACCCTTCTTTTTTCCAACATCCTTTATATCGTATTTCACCTCAATCGCTTGCCCCACAGTCTTTCCCTGTTTCACCAGTTCGAGAATCCCGGGAGGATAAGAAAATCCTGAACCGTGCCCGAGGGTTATCCTTTTCCCCTTGTCAATTATTGCGCAATACTGCACGTCAAAATATTTTTTTACTGAATCGTTCCAAAACAGGCCTGCCTCTATGCCAATGCCAAAGTCAGATCCCTCAGTTAAGGCAGCCTTTGCCCTCTCGGTTGCTCCCTCAATAACTTCCTTCTCCATGGGCTGCTCTGGAACCTTACTTTCCACTATCATACTTTTTACTTGAACTCGTCCGAACAGCTTGGTAAACACGTTCCTCACTGCATTGATCTTGACCTGGTTCTCCGAGCCGATGCAGACCACCACCTTCCTCATCATCTTACCGTTTACGTCCATCTCCCCCTTCTTGATTTTCGTAGCTGATATCACATCACCGTTCTCAGCCAAGGCCATCTTCACCGTGATTATTTCCAATGGTTTTAGACCGTCTTTCTCACGCCTTCTGTTGATCTCCTCTGCATTGGACCTCGTTTCCTCCGAAACCAAAATGGCATCGAAATCCTCTCTCACTGCTGGTCCGAGTTCGTCATCCAACTTCATTATCGTATACCTACCACCCCATCCCTTATCCCTTAGAAATTCCTCAAGGTTCTTTTGCCTCGCCTCAAAGCCGTCGATATCAACCTCTTTATTGCCTTTAACAAGCTCATCAGAAGTCAGACCGATGAAAACATGATTATCATTTTCAAAAGCCTTTTCAGAGAGCAGCTCGTGCCCTTGATGCAGGATGTTGAACGTGCCGCCAAGGCAGACCTTCAATCTCTCCCCCCGTAATTGCCTTTGAATCAAGACACTTAGTTATATAGATGACATTACTAGAACCGCAAAAACCACGATCACGACCATCCAGACCATCACAATAAGATTCTTCTTTTTGTTGGCCTTGATCATCAGTTTCCAATTCTCCTTGCATTCATCGTTGCAGAATTCCTCGCCCAACGGTGTGGCCTTCAAACACGTCTGGCAGTGGCGGTGCTGTACCAATTTCTCAGCCATTTTCCTACCTCTCTTCAGTTGTTCAAACCCTATTCCATTATTCGGTATTTAAGGTTTGGCCTTGTTTTTTGGGGGGTATCGATTTGAACCCGCCGCCGTGCTCCTCTTGTTTGTGGCGATTTTTTGGAACACTTTGTCCTTCGGTTATGTTCTCAAGCACTTAAATCTTAAGCCTCAGGACGCCTTGCCCCCTCCTCCCGCCCAAAAAAATGGAGTTTACTCATGAGGAAGATAAGCTTGGTGAAATTATGAAATATATCCCCAAAATGATCATGAATGTACCGAGAATTCCAAACACGATATTTTGCCACTTCTCAAACCACAGTTTCTTGGATTTAAAGACCGCGAAGGAAACGGCATAATCAAATACAAAATCGCACGACCAGTGTATTATTGCAAACAATATTAGAGCCAATAAACCAAATTCAAGGACTGATAATATTAAAAGCAAACCAATAGATGCCCACCACAGGAAGAAATATGGGTTAGAGACCGTGGTTATCATGCCCACTATAATTGGATGGTAGGGAAGGTATTTCTCTCCCTCTTTCTCTGCATCTTTTCTCATTCTTATCATGTTGTAACCGAGATATACGAGAATAGAGCCGCCAATAATTCCGATTGCTATCTTTACAGCCTGATTTTCAAAAAACGAGCTAAAGCCAATGGCCATGATTCCTATCAAAGGAAACTCTACAATACCGTGACCCAGTGCAATTTTCATACCAGCATTCTTATCCTTGTATCCTTTTGCAACTGTGGCAGCAAAAACAGGGCCTGGCATCATCACGCCTGATAAAGAGATAATAGCTGTTGACAAATATAAAGCAAGGAGGCCTGTTATCTCCAAATACTGCACCTAGGTGAGGATAATCACCTCTATATAAAATAATTTGTCTCAGAAGTTGATATTAAGCCTGCGAGAATAAAGGATCAACAAGTTAAATGTAAAGCTGCTATTACATTCTTCTGCATACAAAGCCTGTTATACTCGTTGCAGGCTTCCTCCGTGCGCTTAACAATTACTTCTACGCCCTGGGCTTTGATAAAATCCTCAACATTCTTTGGAACCTTTAATACGCCTGAAAATCCCGTGCCAACGATCAACACATCCGGTTTCTGGGCGAGGACCCCCTCGATATCCTCCTTGCTGAGCTCGTGACCTCTTTTCCTCCACCAGTTTGGCTCAACGCCTTCCTTGGAGATGATCAAATCATTGGTGAATTTTTGGCCATCCACGATAATTTTTCCAAAATCATAGGAGTCTATCATGTGCCTGGAATGGATGTGAAGATATATTGTTTTTTTCTCACCGACTATTTTCACCCATGTTTTTCTCACATATTTCTGATAGAATGCATTCCTGGCATTTTGGTTTTCTTGCATCGCAGGTGTATTTTGCGAACAGCCAGAACAACCCCGAGAGTCTTTGCTCTCCCAACTTCCCCCATGGTAGGAAATCTGTAAGTGCCTGCTGGATTTCGTTATATCCCGATTTTTCGTCTACGACCCCAAGGCGAATTGCGATCCTACGCATATGCGTATCCACAACAAAGGCCTCCCTTTCCCCATAAAGAGAGGATATCAATACATCAGCGGTCTTATCACCGACACCATTTATCTCCATCAGAGATTGTCTGAGTTCATCTTTTGAAACCTTGTAAACCCAGGACATATCGCCGTTCCAGCGCTCCATAACGGTTTTTCCGAGATTTATCAGGCGCTTAGCTTTAAGATTTTGCAGGCCACCGGGCTTAAGAGCCTTCGCTAACTTTTCTGGTTTTGATTTTGACAAAACTTCTGGATTTATATCGATGCTTTTTACTAGTGAAACATACGCTCGCATGGTGTTTTTGTTGGTTGTGTTCTGAGATAAAATCGTGAATACGATGTTCTTGAAAGGGTCTGCCATGGCATCTTGGTATAAATTCTCGTCATCTGATGACCACCAGTATTTCGAGTATTTCTCCTCCAATAATCCGATTTTGTCCCTGGGAAACTTTTTCGCACCTCTCTTTTTCATTATTTCCCCCCATAACTATGGACAGCAATAATGTTACATCATACTAAATTTATCGCCTATAATCGGTAAAGCTAAAAGCAATGCAAAACAATAACGGAATCAGAGTAACTTGGAACAGAGGCAAAAGTGAGGATAATTATGAAGAGCGTGGAAATAACGGAGTTCAAGGACGGCCTGCACCGCACATCCCTCAAGATCGCCGAGGAGGCTGTGCTGCATGTGGAGATCAACGAGATCAGTTATGATGTAATCATATCACCAACCGAAATTCGGGCATTTGTTCATGGCAACCTATTTTCCGAGGGTTTTATCAAGGGTGTGGATGAGGTTACGAGCTATATGGAGAAGAGGAGAAATGATCTGATCAGCGTCAAGTTGAATCTAAGAAGGTTCGAGACGGCCTTCCTCAGAAAGAACTACAACATAGTTTGGACGGAATGCGGAAGCGTGCCGGAGATACAGAAGAGAAAAGGGGAAAGGCTGAAAAAGGTCCATTGCAAATTTAAATTGAAGGCAAAGGATATTTTGGGCATGCAGGGAAAGATGAGGGAGAGGATCGGCAAGTTGGAGAAAACTGGCGGGGTGCATTTCTCAGGTTTGTTTGATAAGAACTTGGAGATGAAAGGGTTCTCCTTCGATGTTGGTAGGCACAACGCTGTGGACAAGATCATTGGAAAGAATTTATTGGCTGGAGAGGGGTTTGAAGATAAGATATTATTCACCACAGGCAGAATCTCCTCGGACATAGTGGTTAAATGCCTCAGAGCAAGGATACCCGTGGTGGTTTCCAAGAACAGTCCTCTCTTCACCGCAATATCCCTTGCAAGGAAGTACAACCTATGTCTCATAGGCTATTTGAGAGGAAAACGTTTCGAGATATTTAGTGGGGAAGAAGTTGTGGTGGAGGAGTGAGACAATTTCTACTCGATCGGGATTATCAAAAACTACAAATCATTGTAACGCTATAGTAGAGAGTAGATAAAAGGATATACAACCAGAAGAATGTATAAATAGATTTAGAGGAAATATCGATGTTAAGAGGAAATTGATATGGTCCGAAAGAAACTCAGGGTGTATTTGGATACATCAGTAATCTCCGCATTATTTGACGAGAAGAACCCTGAGAGACAATATCTAACAAAGAAATTTTTTGAGAGAATCGAGTCATTTGAGGTTCACGTTTCCGAAGTTGTTCTCGCTGAAATCGAGGATACAAAAGATTTGCAACTTAAGGATAATCTTAGAAATACTGCGATATCTTTTAACATCCTACCGATCGATGAAGAAAGTAGAAAATTAGCCGGCGAATATGTAAAATATGATGCCGTACCCATTGATTATGAGGAAGATGCTTTACATATTGCAATTTCCACGTTAAATGAAATCGATTATTTGCTCAGTTGGAATTTCAAGCACATCGTCAAAGTTAAGACTCGAGGAATAGTAAATAGGGTTAACATATCCTTTGGTTATCCCGACTTGAAAATAGCAACACCAGCAGAACTAATATAGGATGATGATACTCATGGAAGAGAAAGATATGCTATGGGAAAAAGCAAAAAAGGATTTCCCCTACGATCATGCACTTCAGGAAGTACACTACGCCCGCTTAAAAATTCATGAAGAGACGAAAGGAATGTCTGATCAGGAGTACATCGCATTCATCAAAAAGAAGGCGAGGAAGGTCATTGGTGGGTGATCGTACATACGACGCTCAGCCAAAATCTAGATCTTATGACCGGACTCTGGATATGCTCAGGGTTATCTGAGAGGGAGGAGGTTCGAGGTCTTTAGCGGGGAGGATGCTTTGGTGGAGGAGTGAAGGGCTTTGGATTCAATCGGGACTATCAAAAACTACAAATTGGTATAGACATATAGTGGAAAGAAGGAAAATAGCAGTGGGGCATTGATATGGGCTATCACATATTCTTAGCGGGGCAAGAAAATTTTAAAATATGCGTTAATAAAGGCGTTTACGGTGGCATTCATAACATTGGGTCAGCTAAAGCCGCGCAAATGAACTCCGAGGTAATTTCCGGTTTTTGCGGAATTAGACTCGGTGATTTTGTTTTCTTTTATGTTAAAAATATAGGGATCTACGGTTTATGGAAAATTACTCGAAAATCTTTTTATGATGAGGAGGACATTTGGCATAATCCTAAGCAGGTATATCCCTACAGGGTTTGCTTTGAGCCCATCGTAAGAAGATTTGACAGACCAGTAGCTTTGAGCGATATTTTAGATTTGAGGGACAAAGGTAAAATTTGGACCTTTGATCTTGGGATTATAACTAAGAAAAGTCATTATATCATTACAACTGAAGAAGGAAAGGAAATAATGCGGCTTTTACTTAGAAATAACCCTATATACAATCCCCCTCCCAAACTTCACAATCCTTATTTGCCACCTGGGGAGAAAACGCTACCCATGAGTTTTGAGTGTGACAATAAAGGACGTATTAAATATGAAGGATACCTTAATGCATGGTTTATGAAATCTTTTAGTGAAGATAAACTTAAAGACCTAATTGGTGAGTATAAGGATTTCGTAAATTATGTTCCTACCTCATTCAATAAGGTGATGGATATTTTTTTAACACATGTAACCACAATAGATTCCGTAGATATACTCCACAAATTTACCTGTATAGAATTGAAGACTGGGAAAGTTTCTGAGGTCGATCTTAATCAAATCATAAGATATGAAAATTGGTTGATTAGAAAACTTGCAGATGGAGATTCTGAGATGGTTCAAAGCATTCTTATTGGTTTTGATTTTGATGAAAAAGTTCTTCAGTATCGTCAAAAAAGAAAAACAATAGAAGAAAAAACGGTAAGGCTCATAAAATATAAAGTTGATTCTAAAATCAAGGTTTTAATTTTGGAGGAGATTAATGATTAAAATTACAAAATATAGGAGGTAATCAAAATGCTAGATAGAATGGTTGTAAAAGAATATTTAGAAGAAGAACTTGAGGAAAAAGATATTGAGTTACCAAAAGATATTCCCAAACAAACCCTCGTGGAAACGTTCTGCAGATATACTGAGAATGATTATTATGAGTGGCTAAAGGATAATTTCAAATCCTTTTTCAATCATGGAAATCCTGATTGGAACTGGATTAAAGAAAGGATTAAACAATATACAAATGGTTAAGGTCATTGGATTTTCAAATAAAAACTCCTGGAGATGGCCACATGTTCGAACCAGAAATGGAAAGAATGAAACCCGAAGCTATTGCCGAACTCCAGAATGAAAGGCTGAAAAAAATCGTCCGATACGCATACGAAAACGTGCCATTTTACAAAAAGAAGTTCAAGGAAGCGGGAATCGGGCCCGACGAAATCAAAAGTTCGGAAGATTTACACAAGGTTCCATTCACCGTGAAGAACGACCTGAGGGAACATTATCCATACGGTATCCTGGCCGTGCCAAGGGAGGACATAGTTAGATTTCATGCATCTTCAGGCACAACTGGCATTCCGACAGTGGTGGGCTATACGAGGAAGGACCTAGAAACCTGGTCGAGATTGATGGCAAGAACAATCGCCTGCCCGGGTGTTAAAAAAGGGGACATAATGCAGAACATCTACGGGTACGGGCTTTTCACAGGGGGCCTGGGATTCCATTACGGTGCAGAGCTGCTGGGTGTATCAGTCATACCGACAAGCACGGGCAACACGAAAAGACAGCTCAAGATGCTCAAAGATATGAAGACCACTGTTATTGCTTGCACACCATCATACGCGTTGTATCTTTCCGAGGCGGCAGAAGAGGGGGGCTATGCCCCAAAAAAGGATTTTGCATTGAAGTTCGGCCTCTTTGGCGCGGAAGCATGGTCCGAGGAGGCTCGAAAAAAAATCCAGGACAGCCTGGGCTTGGGAGCTTTTGACTGCTACGGCCTGTCGGAGCTTTACGGGCCAGGTGTTGCAATGGAATGCCAGTGCCAGAACGGCCTGCACATTTGGACCGACGAATTTCTTGTGGAAACAATCGACCCTGAGAGCGGTGAGGTTCTCGAGCCTGGCAAAAGAGGTGAATTGGTGTTCACGATGCTCACCAGGGAGGCCATGCCTTTGCTCAGGTACAGAACAAGAGACCTTGCTGCCATTAGCGAAGAGGAGTGCGAATGCGGCAGGTATCATGCCAGGATCATGCGCGTCTCTGGCAGGAGCGACGATATGCTCATAATCGGTGGTGTGAATGTATTTCCCAGCCAGATCGAAGAGGTATTGTTCAAAACCCAGGAGCTGGGAGATCAATACCAAATATTCGTTGACAGGGAGAAGCTAGACAAGATGACCATCAAGGTGGAGCTCAGCCCGGAGACCGCTGCGAATGAAAACCTGGACAGAAAGGGGCTGATAAAGAGGATCACTGAGGAGCTCATGGCGGTAATTATAATCCGGCCGAGGATAGAACTTCTCGAACCTAAGACGATACCAAGGAGCACTGGAAAGGCCATGCGGGTTGTGGATTTGAGGAAAGGATTGTGATTTCAATCTAACTAGCTTAGGTTACATCCTACCGCTAAAAAATACCAAAAATATTTAATGCTCCAAGGGAATGTCCATATCATGAATGAACGCCTAGCCAAACTCTTTCGTTCACCCATCCTTATCATCGCAGTTATCATCATACTTTTACTGGCCGCCATTGGCATTTACTTTGCCACCAAAAAAGAGGAAAAAATTCAGGAACCTGAGATAGTTGAGATAGAGCCTCTCTACGTCGAATTTGGTGAGCCTTACGCCTTTGGTTGGATGGGCTACGAACCCAGTATAGCCTCCGATTCCATGGGAAATTTATTCTATACAGCGCATAAAAATGTGGATCGTGAGTCCGAGAATAGGTGGGAAACATGGGACAATTTGGCGGCTTCCTGGTTCTTTGTTAGCAATGATGACGGCGAAAGCTGGTATAAACCCGATGGAAGATGGCAGATCTACCTGGGTGATGAAGGCGATATCGGCGTGGATGCAAATGACTGGGTATATTATGTGGATACGTATTTGAGAGATATCAATATCCATGTCTTTTCCAATGGCGGGGATTTGGAGTATTCCACCCACTATAAGACGAGCGTAGGCATAGATGATAGGCCCTGGGTGACGGCTCACGGTGATGGTATTGTGCATTATCTCGGCAACAACGCAGTGTCGATGGGAGGGGGGAGGTATTGGTACTACCGCTCCACGAACGCAGGAATTACTTGGTCCCAGGGAGATATAGTTTCTGGAAACGGCTGGCTTCATATCGATGCTGAGCGCTATGGTGAGCATTGTTATATCGTCAAGGAAACCAATGTTGCGGCGGACCAAGATATCTTGATACACATCAGCGACGATTACGGTGCGACTTGGAACTGGGATCAACCAGTTTATATTGACCACCGCGATGGCCCAAGCGGCCCTCCTGGGGAGGGGAGATGGCCTGTTGTCGCTGCCGGTGAGAACGGCACTGTTTTTGCGCTCTGGGGCGACTATGAGGATTGTGCGGAGAATGGCTCACGCCTCTTTCTTGCAAGAAGCAATGATTACGGCCAGACCTGGAACACCACTGAGATCACTCCCTTCAAAGGTGTTCATGACTACCCCTGGGTGGCTGCAGGTCCTGATGGCAGTGTTGGCGTAATATTTTATGCGACCCAAGACCTGCCCGTAGCTGAAAATAGTACATGGTATGTTTATGGAGCAATGCAGCGGCATGCCGATGTGGCTGATATCGATCTAAATTTCTCTATAGCTGACCCCACACCTGTGTACGAGGGCGACAACTATCATGCACTGCACGATTTCTTTGAATGCTGTATCAGTCCGGATGGGGCTTTAAATATTGCATACCAATATTATATTGGTCCTGGCAACGGTGACAGCATGCTGTATTATGTGCGTGGGGAGCTGCCTGAAGAAGATGGCGAGGGGGAATAAGGTATCTGAGTTTTTTATTAAACCTCCTTCATAAGACTTATCGCTATAAAACCATATTCTATTTAAGCAAAATATGTATACATATAATACCGTGAGGTTTTTGGTGATAGCGTGCAAAGGAAGGCGCTGGTAGGCACTATTTTGATGGTAGTGGCTTTGATAATGGTTGTGATGGCTCTGGTGATGCCTTGGTGGAAGATTGAAGTAACAGCCAGCGCCGGTGGTACGTCTATTTCAGGTGATATGAATTTTCACTTGGATCATTATGAGATGGATATGATGGGCATGTCTGAGGAACAAAGTTACGGCGACGAAGCATCTGACAGGGCATTTAAAACAACACAGATTTTTGCTTATTTAGCACTAATCGGATGTATTGTTGGATTGATCGGGGCGGCATTGGTAATGATGGAAAAAGCCAGCTCTAAGGTTGGAGCTGCTCTTATTCAACTTGCTGTTATTCTTTGTCTTATCGCTCCATTATACCTTATGTTTACGCTTCCCGGTGCGATTAAGGAAGATTTTGGGTCTATCGATGTTGAGGGAGAAGAATTCCTTAGCCCCAAAATGGGCGAAAGCTTCTTTGGTTCTGATGAGATAGAAATCGATATGTATGGTACGACCGTAACCGCTGAGTATAACTGGGGCGGTTCAACTGGATGGTTCCTGCCTATTATTGCATTGATATTAGGTATTGCTGCCATGATCTTAGTGGCTACATCGCAACCTGCGCCAGCAGCAGTTCCCCCTGGTCAACCGATGCCTTTAAGCACATATGTACATCCTGGCGTTCAACAACCTGGGGCATACGCACCGCAGCCTCCCCCTTCACAGGCTCCACCACCCGGAGCGCCTCCGCCATCACTGCCAATATACCTACCGGCCCCGCCACCGCCTCCACAGCAAGCCCAATATCCTTCACCTCCTCAACCATCGGCATGCCAGCAATGTGGAACGCCATTTAGGCCAGGGACCACATTCTGTGAGAACTGCGGCACCAGGGTCGGCTGAGCTCCTTAGATTTTTTTTAATTACCTTTTATGAAAGCATTTAAATTGCAGTTTTACATATGGACCATTCCGACATTACCCTAACTGGGGGAGGACATAACTTGGCAACATACAAAATCGCGGTTCTACTTGGGGACGGTACGGGTCCGGAGGTCATGGGAGAGGTAAAGAAAATCATGGAGACGGCTTCAGAAGTTTTTAGTTTGGATTTCGAAATGATCGAGATGCCCTGCGGTGCTGAGTATTACCAAAAAACGGGCAGGGAGTGGCCCGAGAATGCATTCCAGATATGCAAGGAAGAGGCTGACGCCATCCTGCTTGGTGCCATGAGCTCTCCCAAGAAAAGGCCCCTCGAAGGGGCTAACGTCGCCTCTAGTGTGCTCTTTGGACTGAGGTTCGGGTTGGACCTGTATGCGAATGTAAGACCTGCAAAGCTCTATCCAAATGTGCGCCATAAGATATCTACCAAATTCAAACAGGTCTGGGAGCCAGATGATGTGGATTTTGTAATTATTAGAGAGAATACCGAGGGATGTTACGTCCCTGCCAGAGGGGGGTTGAGCAGGGCAGAGAAGATGGAGATGGCAATCGATAACAGGGTGATAACAAGGAAAGGCGCGGAAAGGGTCATAAGGTTCGCTTTTGAGATGTCAAAGAGGAGAAATGGTGCTCCAAAGGACGGTAAAAAGAGGGTGACCTGTGTGGACAAGAGCAACGTGCTCTGTGGCTGCCTATTGTTCCGGAACATTTACGATGAGGTGGCGTTGAACTATCCAGATATTGAAAAGGATTACGCATATGTGGATGCCTTTACTCAATGGATTCTTCGGAAACCGGAATGTTATGACGTGGCTGTGATGCCGAACATCTTCGGGGATATTCTAACAGACCTGGCTGCCGTGCTTCAAGGTGGCATGGGCATGGCGGCAAGCGGCAACATCGGTGATAAACATGGAATGTTCGAGCCTGTTCACGGCACGAGTCCTAGATACGCGGGCAAGGACATAGTGAATCCAACAGCAGCGATTTTATCCCTCCACATGATGTTTGAGTGGCTCGGCATGAAAAAAGGGGATGAGAAGCTTGTAAACGCTTCTAAGAGAATCGAATGGGCTGTTGCAAAGGTACTTGAAGAAGGAAAAACGCTTACCTACGACCTGGGCGGAGACGCACGGTGCAGCGATGTAGGTGACGCTATCAATTCCAAGATTAAGGAACGCTGAGACGGTGCAGATATTGGAGAGAAACATCAATATTCAAACCAAAAAATTGGAGAACGATATCATACTTGTCAGATCGTCCATTTTAGATCTGCACC